>NZ_VSWE01000004.1:0-339913 GCF_009668275.1 Herbaspirillum sp. CAH-3
CACCGGCCCACGGCCCTGGTCCCTCTGCGGCAATTCAACTTGTCCACTGGCTGGCGTGCAGCGTCCATTCAGGCATACACCGCGCCGAAGCGGTTGCCGAGCAACTCCGGCAAGCTGATCTGTTCCTGCCGGATGAAGCCGCGTGCGGGCAAGCGGCCTGCGCGGAACAGGTCCAGCGCCGCACAGAGGCCGGCGGCCGTGCTGGCCTGGATGGCGCTTTCGCGCCGGCCTGCACGCTCTTGCGCGACAATCTTGCGGGTGAAGACTTCCTGCATCAGCTTGCCCTCGCGCAGTCCGCTCACGGTGACGAACACCAGCACCACGTCCTGCAAGGTGGCCGGCACGCTCTTGCGCAGGATGTCCTTGAGCAAGCCCGGATCATGCCGCAGCCCGAGATCGCCCAGCAGGAATTTCATGCGCTGCTGGTGGCCGGGGTAGCGCACCGACTTGTAGTCGAGATTGCGCACCTTGCCGGCCAGGGTCTCACACAGGCTGCCCAGGCCGCCCGAGGTATTGAAGGCTTCGTACTCCACCCCTTCCAGCGAAAAGTGTTCGAGGTCGGCCAGGGGATCGACCATGACCCGCTCGCCGTCGCGCAAGGCTTCGCAGGGATGGCAGTACTCGTTGATGAGGCCGTCCACGCTCCAGGTCAGGTTGTATTTCAATTCGTTGGTCGGATACTGCGGCAGCGCACCGACGCGCATCTTGATCTCGTGCACTTCTTCAAAGCCGGCTGCCAGATGGTGCGCGGCAATCCCGATGAAGCCCGGGGCCAGCCCGCATTGCGGCATGAAGGCGCAGGGCGCATCCTCGGCCAGCGCTGCGATGGCACGGGTTGCCTGCACATCCTCGGTGAGGTCGAAGTAGTGGGTGCCGGTCTGGCGCGCGACCGTGGCCACGCTCGTGGCCATGTGATAGGGCAGGGCATTGATGACCACGTCGGCGCGCTGCAGCAGGGCCGCCAAGGCCTGTGGATCGGACGAGTCGACCACGGCCTTTTCGGCATGCACGCCCGCGATGGCCTGCAGGGCCGCCGCATCGCGGTCAGCGATGGTGACGCTGTAGTCGCGGCCCTCGCCGCATTGCGCCAGCAGGCGGGCGATGGTCTGGCCGATGTGGCCGCAGCCGAGGAGGACGGTACGCATGAGGGGCTCCTGAATGAAGGTGGATACGATGATTCATTCTAGGAAGCCGCCGTGACGGAAACCATTGCCAGATCGTCAGAAAGTAGCGCAGGTTTCGTCACTTTGTAGTGCGATTTCGTCATTTTGCAGCATGAGTCATGCAATCCGGCGAAATCCATGCGCGTTTCAGCGCGTCCTGGCCGCATCCCCACGGTCGATCTTGCGGGCCAGCACCACCGAGGTGGTGGTCTTGAGCACGCCCTCCATCTCGCCGATCTGGTCCAGGATCTTGTCCAGTTGCTCGGGCGTGTTCACGCGCAGCCAGGCCACGTAATCGTATTCGCCGCTGACTGCGCAGAGCTGGTGGACTTCCGGGATGCGGCTAAAGCGGCGGATGACGTCGCGTCCGGCGCGCGGCTGCACGGTCACGCCCACGTAGGCCTGCAGGCTGGCGTCGACCACGTCGCGCCCGAGCTTGAGCGTATAGCCGCCGATGATGCCGGTCTGTTCCAGCCGCTCGATGCGGGCTACCACGGTGGTGCGCGCCACACCGAGGCGGCGGGCGATTTCGGCCACCGGTTCGCGGGCGTTGAGCTGCAGGATGGAAAGCAGTTGACGGTCGATGTCGTCGAGTTGGTCCAGCCTGGTCATCCCGGTTCTCCTGGTCGATGCTACACAATGACGAAACAACGCTACATTTCGTCAGTGTAGACCAGCAGGCGCGCAGTGGCGGGAAGCGGCCAAGAAACGCCGCTCCCGGGTCGAATCATTCCGAGGCGGGCTTGCCCTTGGCCGGTTTGGGATAGACCTTCAGCACATCGATGGGCTGGGCGTACGGGGAACTCCAGGTCTGCTCATGCAAGGCCGCCACGCGCTGTGCCATGGCGGCGTCGTGCAGCACCACTTCGAGGTTGCGCGAGTTGTCCAGGTAGCCGCCGGCCCAGTTGCTGGTGCCGACCCAGGCCACCTTGCCATCGATGCTCATGGCCTTGGTGTGGATCACCCGGGCGAAGGGGATGAAACCGCTGCTGGCCTGCGGCAGGGTCACGATACGGATCTCCACGTTGGGCAGCAGCGCCAGGCTTTGCAGGTAGCGGATGGCCGGTGCCTCGGTGTTCCAGTTGGAGACCATCAGCTTGATCTTCACGCCCCGCGTGGCCGCTGCGCGCAGGGCATCATCGATGACGGCGTAATAGGGGCGGGTATGGTTGGGGCCGTAGGAAAGCGGCGCGTAGTCCAGCAACTGCACCCGCACTTCCTGTTGTGCCGCCCCGATCAGGCGTACCAGCTCGCTTTGCGAATCGCCCACGCCGGGCGGGTTGTAGGCATTCGGGCTGGCCACCAGGTAATTGCCGCGCGCCACATCGGCCGGGACCACGCTGCGGTTGGTCATGACCGGGGTTTGCCCGGCGGCGATGGCCGCCTGCGCCGCCCAGTCGATCTCGAAGATAGCCTGCACCTGCGCCGCCACGGCCGGATCGGTGATCTTCAATCCGGTTTCATGGATGTGCGAGAACGAGCGCCAGTCGAAGTTCTGGCTGCCCACATAGGCGCTGCGGCCATCGACGGCGAAATACTTGGCGTGGATGATGCCGTTGCCGGTCATGCGGGAATAATCGATCTGGCGGAACTCCAGGTTGGGGATGCGCTTGAGCTTCTCGATGGTGGCCGGGACCGAGGCGAACTCGCCCTTCTTTTCCATCAGGAAGCGGATCTTCACACCGCGCCGTCCGGCGGCCTCCAGGTGCGCCATGATGTCGTCCAGCGCCTCGCCGTCCTGCCCGGCTACGTAGAACTGGCCGAACACGATCTCGCGCTGTGCACTGTCGAACATCTCCTTCCACACCACGGCCGCATCGCGCAGGTCGGGCGTGGCCAGCGCGGTCTCGCGCGGGACGGTATGGACCAGCTCGAAGCCCGGGATGGCGAATTCGGCCCGGACCGGTGTGGCCAGCGAAACAACCAGCCCGAAGGCGGCGGCGAGACGAAGCAGGAGACGGCGTGGTGCGAGGATCATGATGTCGGCAAGGGAGAAGTCAGTGTTGCGCTCAGGCGATGTGCAGCTTGCCCTGCGGTTGCGGGCTGTGTTGCGGCTGCTGGTTCAGGCGGCCGACGCAGGCGCGCAGCATCAGGACCTTCAGGTGATCGTTGATGCGCTCGATGCGTTCCTGGAACAGGTTGAAGAAGAACATGCCGACCACCGCAATGCCGATGCCCAGTGCCGTCGCATAGAGCGCCGTGCCGATGCCCTGCGATACCTGGCCCGGATCGGATACGCCCGAGACCGCCAGTGCCTTGAAGGTATCGATGATGCCCAGGATCGTGCCCAGCAAGCCCAGCAGGGGCGCGGCCGTCACGATGGTATCGAGGATCCACAGGCGCTGCTGCACTTCGCCGCGTTTGGCAATGTAGACCGACTCGCTGAAATCTTCCAGGTCCTTCTCGGTATGCAGGTGATGCTTCTCGGCCAGGATGTCCGACACCAGTGCCAGCGGCAGGCTGGGGCGGGAAGTCAGCTCGGCCGGCAGTTCCTCGAGGTGCTGCACCGCGTGCGTCATGGCGCGCTCCAGGCCGGTGGCCTGGCGCATGGTGTAGCCGAAGAACAGGCCGCGTTCGGCGATGACGAAAATGGCCAGCGCCGCGCAGGCGTACATCAGGTAGAAGGCCAGTTCGTGGAGTAATTGCATGTTCATGCTTGCCTCTCTTGCAGTGAGGGGCGGCCCGTGTTGCTGGTGTGCAGGTGCGGGCCGCCCGGTTCAGGCCGCGATCAGAAATCCGCGGTCAGGGTGACGGTGAAGGTGCGCGGGGCACCGATGTAGAGCGAAGGATCGGTGCCAGGGATGCCGTTGACCGCCACTGCGTTGGTGGTGAACTGGCTGCCGCTGCCGCCGTTGAGGTTGAGGTACTGCTTGTCGAACAGGTTGTAGACGTTCAGGCGCACCGTCGGCTTCTTCAACCAGGTGGTGGACGCGAAGGTCATGCCGGCACCGGCGTTGAAGAGGGTGTAGCCACCCAGTGCATCGTCGTTGACCAGCGTGGTGTAGCGGCGACCGGTGTACTTGGCCTGGCCGAACACGTACCAGCCATCCTGCTGGTATTGCAGCGACAGGCCCGACAGCCAGTTCGGCGTATCCGGGAACTCGCGGCCGGAGGTCGGCAGGAACTGGGTCGAGCCGTTGCGCAGGTCCTGCTTCATCTTGCTCTTGATGTAGGACAGCGAACCGTACATCGACAGGTTGCGCGTGAAGGCGTAGCCGGTTTCCAGTTCCAGGCCGTGCGAGCTGGCGTCGCCGACGTTGTAGTCGGTCTTGTTGTTGGTGCTCGGGTTGTAGGCGCTGGCGATGCGGTTGTGATAATCGATGTAGAACAGCGAACCGGAGGCCATCCACTTCTCGGTGTTGTAGCGGTAGCCGAGGTCGTAGTTCCAGGAGGTTTCCTTGTCCACCGGCACTTCGCGCTGGGTGGCACCGACCAGCTGGCCGTTGACGATGGTGCCGCCCGAGAGCAGGCCGAAGTAGGAGAAGTTGCCCGGTGCCTTGAAGTTCTTGGCGGCGTTGAAGAACACCGACTGCTTCTCATCGAGCTGGAAGCGCACGCCCAGGCTGGGCAGGAAGTCGGCGTAGTTCTTCTTGACCTTGTAGAAACCGGCGCTGGAATAGCTGTTGGTGCCGCTGGTGGAGCCGGTGCTCGGGTAGTTGGTGAAGTCGCGGTCGATGGAGGAGTAGCGGCCGCCGACTTGCACGTTGAGCTTGTCGTTCATCATGCTGATGCTGTCCTGCAGGAAGATCGACTGCGCCGTGCTGACGGTCATGGTGTCGCGGTATTGCAGGAAGGAGCCATCGGCATTGCGCAGCCACAGGTCGGAGCTGTCCTGCCACAGGTCGGCGATGTTGCCGTTGTTGTCCACGCGGCTGAAGGGACCGGTTTGCTGGTGGCGTGCGCGCTCGACCCAGTAGCCGGCCAGGATGCGGTGGTTGTCCAGCTGCTGGTTGAACTTGAAGGTCACGCCCGGACGATAGGTGCGGGTGCGGCTGCCTTCGTAGGCGTAGACGGTATCGAGACGGTCGCCGTCGCCGTTGATGTCGCGTGCGCCGCCACCGAGCTGGCTGGCACCGGACACGCCGCCCTCACGCACGGTCTGCAGCTGGTTGCCGCCGGTGCCGAAGCCGTACCAGAAATAGGGATCGACATCCAGGCTGGAAGTCGGGCTCAGCTGGAAGTGCGCATTGATGGTGCCCAGCCAGTTCTCGAAGGGATTGAGGTTGTAGGCGTAGTAGGCGTTGTTGGCGATGTTGGCCGCCACGTTGGGCGCATAGGTGGTGTCGTTCTGGGCGGTACCGGCCACCGCAGGCTGGTGCTGCGGCACGGTGCTGCCGAAGTCGGCATTGCGGCCCAGCTGGGCGATCTGGGTCTTGGTCAGCGACCGGTAGTTGTTGTTGAGCTGGCGGTTGTAGAGCAGGTTGGCATTGATGAAGCTGCCCTGGCCCAGGTCGAAGTTGGTGCCGATGTCGACGTGATCCTTGATGGCGCCGCCCGGACCCTTGAACTTGTCGGCGGTGCTCTTCGAGTACGAGATGAAGAACTTGAATTTGTTGTCCAGCAGCTTGCCCGAATCGAAGCGCACATAGCGCTTCCACAGGCTGTTGGAGCCGAAGGCATTGGTCACGCGGATACGCTGCTGGTCTTCCGGTGCGCAGAAGGTCATGCCGATGTTGCCGCCGGTGGCGCCCACGTGCGGGGCTTCGGTATCGGTCGAGCCCTGGGTCACGAAGACGTTGCACAGGTTGTCGGGCTCGGTGTACTCCTGCGGATACACCGCGAAGTTGCCGGAGTCGTTGACCGGTGCGCCGTTGATGGTGAAGCCCAGCTGGTCGCTGTTGAAGCCGCGCACGCGGATGTTGCCGCCGAACAGGCCCGAGCCGTCGTTGTCGTAGGTGTTCACGCCCGGCAGCAGGTTGATCATCTGGTAGGGCGTGCCGGTGGGCGATTGCTTCTCGATGTAGTCACGGTTGACCGAGCTGCGCGCCTTGGGCGAATCCTCGGCCTGGATCAGGCCGGTGGCCGCGGCAGTACCGGCACTGGCGCTGCCGCCGCCCTGCACGGTCACGGTGCCGATGTCGGTGGTGGTTTGGGCAAAGGCAAAGGCCGGCGCGCCTGCCATGAAGAGCCCGGATATCAGCAAGGACAGCCGGGTGAGTTTGCATTGCATGTCGTGTTCCCCTGGGTTTGTTGGACTGCTGTTGAAATTGTGGCGGCCGGTGTGCGGCCCCGGTACGTTGCAGGGCGCCGCGTCAGACGGGAATGAATTCCAGGTCGGCGGTGAACCGGTGCGTGCTCTCGCCCTTGTAGCTCTCTTCCGGGAAGGGCGCGAAGGCGGCGCGGTTGATGGTCTTGCGGGCGGCATCATCGAGCAGCATGGAGTTCGATGAACTCTCGATGCCGCTGTCGACCACGCTGCCATCGCGCTTCAGCACGAACCACACGCGCACCTTGCCTTGCGGGCGCAAGGTGCTGGCCTCGCGTCCGGTCGGATAGCGCTTGATGCTGTTGAGATGCGCGCGCAGCTGGCCCACGTAGGTCTGTTCGATGTTGGCGGTGTTGGCCGGTGGCGGCGACGGTGGCGCTACCGGTGCGGATTGCACCGGAGGGGTGGCCGGGGCGCTGGGTTGCGGCGGCGTGGCTGGCAGGATCGGTGCGTTTGCCGAGGGCGGGGCCGGGTCAACCGGTGCTGGCGCCTGCTTGACCGGGGCCGGCTTGGCCACGGGCTTGGGCGCTTCCTGTTTCTTCGGCGGCTCTACGGGTTTGGGTTGCGGTTCCACTTGCGGCTTGGGCTGCGGTGGTGGTGGTGGTGGCACTTCCATCAGCGAGATCTGGACCGGCTGCGGGTCTTCCTTGCGCTGCAATTCGGTGGCCTTTTGCACGCCGGCCAGGATCAGCACGGCCAGCACCACCAGCGAGGGCAGCGTGGCCAGCGGTTCGCGCAAACGGAAGAGGGCGGGAGCGTTCATCATCACTGCTTGCGGGTGGCAATCGAGATGGAGTCGAAGCCGCCCTTCTTGAGCGTATCCATCACGTCGACCAGGCGCTGCACTTCCACGCCACGGTCACTGTTGATGATGAGGTTGAGTTTTTCGCCTTCCTTGCGCAGCTTGTCCAGGCGCGCGGTGAGCGCGTCCAGGGTGGTGTTCTCGCCATCGACCTGGATCACGTCGTCCTTGGCGACGGTGATGACGGCCTTGGTCTGGGGCTTCAGGTCCTGTGCGGTGGAGGAGCTGGGCAGCTGGGTTTTCAGGCCCAGGGCCGGAATCACGTTCAGGCTGATCAGCACGAAGAAGACCAGCAGGAACATCATCACGTCGATCATCGGGATGATCTCGACGCGGGCCTTTCGTTTCTTGGGTTCGTCCCAACTGCGCATGCCAACCTCCTCGAAGCTTCGTTATACGATTTGTAGCGCTATAGTTTTTATAGCGATGCGCAGCGTAGCGAGGAAATATGTCGGGCGTATTACACCATGCAGGTTGGTGTTAACCGGCGTGAAGAAAATGTTGCTTCAAGTGACCCGTAAGCCGGTCTCTGTCGCAGGAGCTGACGCCTGTCGGCGACAGCATGCGCCCTGCGATCAGCGGCGCGGCAGCGGCATGCGGGGTAGCAGCGACAGCAGCAGCTTGCACAGGTAGACCACGATCAGCGAGCCCGAGAGGTCGCCGATGGACATGACGATGAGGCCGCTCCAGAAATCCGGATAGACCCCGCGCATGACGAACCAGATCAGCTGGAACAGTGGATTGGAAAGCGCATAGAGCAGGATGCAGGCCATGAGCCGGGTGGTGTTGAGGTTGGCCAGGTTGCGCCCCAGGTCCATGCCGGAGAGGGTGAGGCGGTAGGCCAGGTAGGGTGCCCCGGCCGAGATCAGGCAATAGCCGGCGGCGGCGATGAGGTCATGCGGGAACAGCTGGTAAGTGGCCGCCGTGGCCAGCGAGCCGACCAGCAGCCCCACGCAGCCGGCCTCGGCAAAGAGCAGGGTGCAGATCAGGCGCACCCCGGCCGGCAGGTAGATCCAGGCGATGCCCTCGGTGAACTGGGTGCGACGGAACAGCCATTCATTGATGGAATAGAACAGGAAATAGCACAGCGCCGTGCCGGCGATGGCGGCCAGGTGGGTGCGCAGGACGGCAGGGTGGTCGGATGAGGCTGGCATGGCGGGGCGGCTGGGACATGCGGAACGGCGCGTATGTTACCCAATGCGGCGGTGCGCCGCACTTCAACAATTTTCAGCAGTGTGGCGCGCAAGCCTCGCCAATCGGCGCGCAAACGGTCGCGCCGGCGGCATTGCTGCCGGTCAAGGCGGTAAAGATTGCACTTTCAGCCGGGCCCGGCGTATGATTCGCTATCAATTCTGGAACAATGTCGCGCGCGCGTGTTACGCGCAGTACGTACCTGGCAGGTTCCGGACTTGCACCACAACAACCAACACCATCGCCATATGGGTAAAAACAAGCGGCCGGCGGATATCTACCTGAGATTTCTGCAACTGGCCGAAGCACTGCGGGGATTGCCGTCACTGGCCACGCTGGATCCGCTCGAAGACCGGATCCTGGCCTTCATCGCCCGCGCCGGCCAGGACCAGCAGCGGCTATCGGTGCGCGACCTGATGGCGCAAAGCGAATTCGGTTCGCCCGCGATGCTGCATGCACGCCTCAAATCCATGCGCGAGAAGGGCTGGATCGTGCTGGCCGATACCGAGGATCCGCGCCGCAAGCAGGTCGAACTGAGCCAGGCTGCCTGGCTGCATTTCGACAAGCTCTCCAAGTGCCTGGTCCAGGCCACGCGCGACAAGTAATCCCTCACGCCCCCTCGCTGTCATCCTGCGGAAACACCGGCCCGCTACCCTGCTCGGCCTTTGCCCCTCGCTCCGGACGGTTACGATGCGACTGCCTTCCCGTTTTCCTTCCTGCTTTTCCCTGCTGCTGGGGCTTTGGCTGGCGCTGCCAGCTTCGCCGGCCCAGGCCGCCGATCCCCACAAGCTGTGGGAAATCACCAGCCAGCAATGCGTGCCCGGCATGCAGGCTACCGGCCGTCCGCAACCTTGCGTGATGGTCGACCTGGCCCGTGGCTTCGTGGTCCTCAAGGACATCGTCGGCCCGGCGCAATACCTGCTCATGCCGACCCGGCGGCTCACCGGCATTGAAAGTCCCGCTTTGCTGGAGCCGGATGCACCCAACTACTGGGCCCATGCCTGGGAACAGCGGGGGCGTGTGGCGCAGGCCCTGGGCCGTCCGCTCACCGATGAACAGCTGGGCGTTGAAATCAATTCGGCAGCCGGCCGTTCGCAATTGCACCTGCATCTGCACATCGACTGCATGCGCCGCGATGTGGCGGCCAGCCTGGCCGATCACCGGGGTGACCCCTTGCAGCAATGGCTGCCGTGGTATTTCGAAGGGCATCGCTACTGGGTCATGCGCCTGCCTGCCGATGCCCTGGCACGGCACGATCCCTTCAAGCTCGCCGCTGCCCGCAGTGCCTATGCGGCCGACAACATGGCCTCGCAGTCACTGCTGCTGACCGGCGCGCGGTTTGCTGATGGCAGCACCGGCTTCTTCCTGGTCAACATGCCGGTCAATTTCGACCGCGAGGAGCAGGGCAGTGCCGAGGTGCTTATGGATCACGACTGCCGCTGGTAGGCCTGCGCCATCACTGGGCAAATTCGCGCACCAGCGTATCGAACACCAGCCGCAGGCGCGGCGGTACCGGGCCGCGCTGCGGGCGGTAGAGGTACATGTCCCAGGGATCGGGTTCGTGGTCGGTCATGACTGGCACAAGGCGCCCGGCCGCGATGTCGTCCTCGCACAGGAAACCGGCAATCTGGCCGATGGCCACGCCGCTTCTGACCAACAGATATTCACCCTCGGAATCATCGCAGAGAAAGCGTGCGTGATCGGCCATCCACTGCTGCTCCTGCGCGAACAGCCAGGGCCAGGGCCGGCCCGTGCCCCGGTCCAGCATGGCCGTGCAGGGCAGGGCGCGCAGGGCCTCGGTATCCTCCGGGATGCCATGGCGGCGCAGGAAGCGCGGCGTGGCCACCACATGAAAACGCACCTTGCCCAGGCGCCGCACCACGAAGCGGTTATCCGGCACGGTGCCCACGCGGATGCCGATGTCGATCTTCTCTCCCACCACGTCGGCGCGCTGATCGGTCAGGCGCAGGTCGAAACGCAAGCCGGGATGGGCCTGCGCCAATCGTTCGACGATGGGCAGCAAGCGGCTGCGTCCCAGCGCCGACGGTGCGGCCAGGCGCACCAGTCCGCTCATCTCGTCGGCCGGGCTGGCGGCCTCCGTCTCGAAGAGCCCATCCAGGTCGCGCAAGCTGGCCCGGGCGCGTTCGGCAAGCGCTTCGCCGAAGCTGGTGATGCGCACCTGCCGCGTATTGCGATGGAACAGCATCTCGCCTTGCAGGCGCTCCAGTTCCTGGATGGCACGGGTGACCGCCTGCGGTGAAATGCCGAGCCGGATGGCGGCGTCCTTGAAGCTGCCGGTATCGGCGGCAGCGCAGAAGATGCGCAGCATCTCCAGTCGGTTGAGCATGATGATTCCTGAAAATGGAATTCTGTAATCTTATCATTTCCATTGTTTGGCATAGTGGCGCCACCCATAATCCTTCCATCGACATGCAGCAACGGCAAGCCAACCCCCATCACTGGAAAGGAATTCATCATGAGCAACAACATCAAGGATAAAGTCGTCGTCATCACCGGTGCCAGCAGCGGCCTGGGCGAAACCACCGCACGCCATCTGGCTGCCCTCGGCGCCAAGCTGGTACTGGGTGCACGCCGCACCGAACGTCTGGAAAAACTGGTGGCCGAGATCACCGCCGCCGGTGGCCAGGCCATCGCCGTGACCACTGACGTGGCGCGCCGCGACGACGTGGAGGCCCTGGTCGCCAAGGGCGAGCAACACTTCGGCCGCATCGACGTGCTGGTCAACAACGCCGGCATCATGCCGCTGGCCCCGATGGCCAAGCTCAAGGTCGAGGAATGGGACCGCATGATCGACGTCAACGTCAAGGGCGTGCTCTACGGTGTGGCCGCCGCGCTGCCGCGCTTTGCCGCGCAGGGCTCGGGCCATTTCATCAACGTGTCCTCGGTGGCCGGCATCAAGGTCTTCGCCGGCATGGGTACGGTCTACAGCGCCACCAAGTTCGCGGTGCGTGCCCTCACCGAAGGGCTGCGCACCGAAGCACCGGACGGTGTGCGCACCACCATCATCTCCCCGGGGGCGGTGGATTCGGAGCTGAAGACCCACAGCAGCGACCAGGAAACCTCGGAAGCCCTGCTGGCCTGGTATGAGGCCAACCAGATTCCGTCCGATTCGGTGGCGCGCGCCATTGCCTATGCCATCGAGCAGCCGGCCAATGTGGATATCAGCGAGGTGGTGCTGCGCCCGGTGGCCCAGGAGTTTTAAGTTTTCCACAGCCGTTTTCAGCCAGTGCCATGGAGCGGCACCGCCGGGCAGCCTTGCCTGGCGGTGCCGTTTTTCGTTGGCTTGTCATCCTGCCATTGCCGAGTCGGCAATGATTTCGCGGCGGCATGTTGTTTGCTTCAAACGCCGCCATGACGCCGTGCAGACAAGCACGGTGGTTTTCTATATGATTGCCGACCCAAAAAAGAAGGAGTGATCGATGGCGAACGCGTGCGGTGTGGATTTCGGCACCTCCAATTCCACGGTCGGCTGGCTGCGTCCGCAGGCCGGGGATTCCCTGCTGCTGCCGCTGGAAGACGGCAAGGCCACGCTGCCTTCGGTGGTGTTCTTCAATGCCGACGAGAACAGCTTCAGCTATGGCCGCGCCGGCCTGGGCGAATACCTGGCCGGCTACGAAGGCCGCCTGATGCGCTCGCTGAAGAGCTTGCTCGGTTCCGGCGCCATCGATGGCCAGACGGAAGTGGGCGGCCGGGCGCTGCCCTATCGTGGCCTGCTTTCGCAGTTCATCGGTGAGCTCAAGCAGCGCGCCGAACGCGCTGCCGGTACCTCTTTTTCCAAGGTGGTGCTGGGCCGTCCGGTGCACTTCGTCGATGAGGATGCGGCCGCTGACCAGCTGGCCCAGGACACGCTGGAACAGATTGCGCGCGATGTCGGTTTCAAGGACATCGCCTTCCAGTTCGAACCGATTGCCGCCGCCTTCGATTACGAGTCGCGCATCGACAAGGAAGAATTGGTACTCATTGTCGACATCGGCGGTGGTACCTCCGACTTCTCGCTGGTACGCCTCTCGCCCGAGCGCGCTGCGCGCAGTGAGCGGCGCGAGGACATCCTGGCCAATGGCGGCGTGCATATCGGTGGCACCGACTTCGACAAGTATTTCAGCCTGGCCTGCGTGATGCCGCTGCTGGGCCTGGGCGGCCGCCTGCAGGGCAATGCCGAGATTCCCTCCAGCTATTATTTCAACCTGGCCACCTGGCACACCATCAACCAGCTCTACACCCGCAAGGCCTGGCAGCAGCTGCAGGACGTGGCGCGCGAAGTGGCCGACCGCGAGCGTTTCGCGCGCCTGCTCGATGTGGTCGAGCAGCGCTGCGGCCACTGGCTGGCGCTGCAGGTGGAGGCGGGCAAGATCGCGCTCTCCAGTGCCGAGCAGACCCTGCTGGACCTGGACCGCCTGCGCCAGCCCGAGCAGTTGCCGCTCTTGCGCAGCGATTTCAACGGTGCCGTCGACCACCTGGTGCAATCGGTGGAGCAGACCGTGCTGGCCCTGTTGCCGCAGGCCGGCCTGCGCGCCGACGATATCGACAGCGTGTTCTTCACCGGCGGCTCCAGCGGCGTGCGCCTGCTGCGTGAACGCATCAGTGCGCTGGCCCCGCAGGCGCGGCATGTGGAAGGCGACCTGTTCGGCAGCATTGGCAGCGGCCTGGCCATCGACGCTGCGCGCAAGTTCAGCTGACGCCGCAGGAGCGCCTGGCTGCTATACAATGCGGCCACCCGGTCGGGATTGCGTGGGTGTGCGGCGATATGAAGCTGTTCGCCCGCCACGGCGTCACGACCGCCCGCATCGAACTGCATTGCGGACCTGCCCCGCACCGACATGAAACCTTCTGCCGAATCCTTCGTGCGCCGCGTGCGCAGCAAACTCGACGAACTTTCCAGTACCGAACGCCAGCTGGCCGACTTCCTGCTGGAGTTTCCGGGCGAGCTGGCCAGCTATGCCGGCAATGAGCTGGCGCAACTGGCGGGGGTATCGCCGTCGACCGTGAGCCGCTTCATCCGCCGCGTCGGTTACGAGAGCTACGAGGAAGCACGCCGCCACGTGCGCGAGGAACAGGAAACCGGCTCCCCGCTGTTCCATGCCAGCAGCCCCGCTGCAGCGCGCCAGGTCCGTTCGGTGGCGGCGCACTTCCAGCAATCCCAGCAGAATTTGGCGGCGACCTTCGAGCGCCTCTCCGACGCCACCCTGGCCGAGATCGCCCGCGCCATCGTCAGTGCGCCCCAGGTGCTGATCTTCGGCAGCCGCAGCAGCCAGGCCTTTGCCCTCTACCTGCGCTGGCAGATCATCCAGGTCTTGCCGCGCGTGAGCTGCCTGCCGGGGCCGGGCGAGACCCTCGCCGAATATACCGCCGGTCTGTCCGAGCGCGATTGCGTGATCGTCTTCGGCACGCGCCGCCAGACCGGGCAGATGGAACGCTTGCTGGAGGCGGCCACGCGCGCGGGATCCTATCTGCTCTACATCAGCGACCAGGCCTCGGCCGACTATGCGCCGGCCACCTGGTCGCTGCAGGCATATTGCCGCGGTCCCGGCTCGCTGGACAATCACGTCGGCGTGATGGCGCTGTGTGATCTGTTGTCTACCCTGGTGATTGAAGCCAGCGGTGCGGCCGGCCGCAAGCGGCTGGCGGCGGTCGAGCAGGAGCACGAGGAGCTGGGCGACTTCGATTGAGTTGCTGCGGTGGAATGTTGGAGAATTGCCTTCTTTCTACATTGAAATCCTGATTTCAGAATCTCCCCTTTTTTGACTCACGATTTTCATGCGTGCTGCCCCTTGGCAGTGCGCTGACCGCGCTGCATGCCCTCTTGCGGCGCATGCCGGGCTCTTCCGGCAGGTCATTTCGTCCTGAAATCCAGATTTCATACGGGACCGATGGCTGGCACGCAGGTTGCTAGTGCTGCTGCAGGAATGAAATTCAAATTTCAATTATCAATATAAATTGAAATCATACTTTCATTTCTGGGCATGCTGGACTACAGTAGTTTCACGGCCGCAAGGTCAGGTCGCCGTGGTCTCACAGCCTCGCATCATCCGATGCACACACCGAGCAGCACTCATTGGACCTTCCAACGCAAGAGGAGCAGACCATGGCCGGACCCACACTTTCATCGCCCGACCTGCCGCACTCGCCGCGCGTGGCCGAACTGGACGGCGCGCTGGACAAGATCGGGGTGACCCGTTCGCATCACACCATCATTTTCCTGATCCTGATCGGCTGTCTGTTCGACAGCTTCGAACAGAACGCCATTGGCCTGGTCGGCCCGCTGCTCAAGCAGCAGTGGGGCCTGACGGCGACCGACATCGGCCTGCTCAATACGGTCACCTTCGCCAGCGCCGCCATCGGCCGCATCGTCTCCGGCCTGGTAGCCGACCGCTATGGCCGGCGCGTCATGCTGAGCCTGGACCTGCTGCTCTTTACGCTGGGGGCCGGCATCTGCGCGCTGGCGCCGGACCTGACCGTCATGGCCGTGGGCCGTGCCATCGTCGGTTTCGGTCTCGGTGGCGAGATCGCCATTGCCGTCACCATGCTGGCCGAATTCTGTTCCAGCAAGTTTCGCGGCACCGCCGTGGGCCTGGTCAATGTGGGTGCGGGCGGCATGGGCAATTTCCTGGCGCCGGCCTTCGGCCTGCTGGTGTTTACGCTGTTCCCGGGTGAGAACAGCTGGCGCTGGCTGTTCTTCTGCCTGATGCTGCCGGCGCTGCTGGGGGCCTTCTATCGCCGCTACATTCCGGAGACGCCGCGTTTCCTGCTCTCCCGCCACAAGATCGCCGAGGCCAACGAGGTCCTGGCGCGGCTGGCCAGCGGCAAGCTCTCCGGCCCGGCACCCCAAGGCCGGGACTGGATCAGCGACGATGGCAGCCGCCAGCAGGCCGCCCCGGCCAAGGTGCGCTCCATGGAAATCTTCCAGGGCGCGCTGGCGCGCCGCACGCTGCCGCTGTGCATCGCCATCTGGATGACCTACGGCGCGCAGATCTCGGTGCTCACGCTCATGCCGACCATCCTGGTGAGCCTGGGCTACACCATCTCCAAAAGCCTGCTGTTCACCATGGTCATGCAGAGCGGCAGCCTGCTGGGGGCGATTGCTGCCTCGGTATTCGGATTCCATCTGCCGCGCAAGCGCGTGCTGACCGTCGGTGCAATCTGTGCCTGCCTGCCTGGCGGCATTGGCCATCGGCTTCCTGGCCAAGAGCATCGTGCTGATCCTGGCGGCGGGTGCGGTGTTCCAGTTCTTCGTGCTGCTGCTCAACACCACCATCTGGATCTTCGCGCCGGAGCTGTATCCGACCCGCGTGCGCGCCTTCGGCACCGCCTTCATCCTCGCCACCGGCACGGCGGCCGGTGCCCTGATGCCGCTGGTGGCCGGACGCCTGTTCGATGCCTTCGGCCTGGCCGGCGTGTTTGGCATGATCGCCGTCATGTACGGCATCTTCACCGTGGCCATCCGCACCGTGCCCGAGACCTATGGCAAGTCGCCCGATGCACCGCTGCAGGAGACGGCGCCGGACGCCGTGGTGCAGGCGGTCGCTGCGCGTAGTTGATGTTCTTTTTCATGAGTCTGGCATGCCGCATATCCTGTTGATCAATCCCAATTCCTCCCAGGCCACCACCGAGATGATGGTGGCCATTGCCCGCAGCACGCTGCCAGCGGGATACGCGCTCAGCGGCGTGAGCGCGCGGGAGGGGCCGGGGATGATCGTCAATGCCGTGGAACTGGCCGCAGCGGGAGCGGAGGTCGAGCGCAACTGGCGAGAAGGCGGACGGCACAGCGTGGGCGCCATCATCAGCGCCTTCGGCGACCCCGGCATCGAGCGCCTGCGTGCGCTCGATGGCCGCCCCGTCGCCGGGCTGTGTGAAGCGTCGATGCTGGAGGCTGCCGAGGGCGGGCGCCGCTTCGGTGTGGCCACCGTCACGCCGGAGCTGGCTGACGTGATTGGTGAAAAGGCGCAGCAGGCGGGAGTCGCCGGGCGCTATACCGGCATCCGCCTGACCGCCGGTGATCCGCGCGTGCTGGCGGCCGACCCGCAGGCGCTGGAAGAGGCGCTGGCAGAAGCCGTGCGCGCCTGCGTGGAGCGCGATGGTGCCGAGGCGGTGGTCATTGGCGGCGGCCCCCTGGGGCAGGCGGCCTTGGCACTGGCGCAGCGTTTCCCGGTACCGGTGATTGCACCGATTCCTGCCGCCGTTCGCTACCTGCTCAAGGCCTTGCAAGCGCTGGAAGCAGCGGCCTGAGGGGCCATTGCTTCACAACATCGCCAGCGGCTGCTTGCGCCGTGGCGGTGGAAAGGCGGCATCCAGTTCGGTGAGGTCATTTTCGTTCAGGTGCAGGTCCAGGCAGGCGCGGTTGGCTTGGACGTGCGCGACATCGGCGGCCTTGGGAATAGCGATCACCCCCGGACGCCGCAACACCCACGCCAGCGCCACCTGCGCCGGTGTCACGCCGTGGCGCTGCGCGATGGCCTTCAGGGCCGGCTGCTTGAGGATGCGCCCCTGCTCGATGGGCGAATAGGCCATCACGGCGATATCGCTTTGCGTTGCCTGCGGCAGCAGGTCATATTCGATCCCCCGGCGCGAGAGGTTGTAGAGCACCTGGTTGCACAGCACCTGTTCGCCACCGGGCGCTTCGGCCAGTTCGTCCATGTCATCGGTATCGAGATTGCTCACCCCCCATCCGCCAATTTTTCCTTGCGCCATCAGCGTCTCCATACCCGCGATGGTGGCCGCCAGCGGATGCGATCCGCGCCAGTGCAGCAGGTAGAGGTCCAGGTGGTCGGTGCCCAGGCGCTTGAGGCTGGCCTCGCAGGCGGCGATGGTGCCGCGCTCGCTGGCATTGTGCGGCAACACCTTGCTGACCAGGTAGACCTGTTCGCGGCGGCCGGCGATGGCGCGGCCGACGATGCGCTCGGATTGGCCATCGGCATACATTTCTGCGGTATCGATCAGGGTCATGCCCAGGTCGATGCTGGCCTGCAGGGCGCGGACCTCGGCACCGGCTGCTGCGGCCGACTCGCCCATGTTCCAGGTGCCCTGGCCCAGGGCCGGGACTTGCGCGCCATTGCGCAGGGTGATCAGTGGGATGGGCTGCATGGAGGCTCCTTCATCAGTGGCGGAAGATCATTAGAACCCATTTTGCGCATCGATTCATGGCGCCCGCCTTGTTTGCCGTCTGTTCGGCAATGCCGTGCGGCAACATCCGGCGGCCGCGCCGATTGTAGGCACAGGCAACTGGTGGCATGATCGCAGCCAATCAAAAAGGGAATCGGGGGAAGTCCATGTTGCGTCGTTTGCGTTCCGTCTTCACCAAGTACTGGGCGCGCTGGCTGCTGGCGTTGTTGCTCATCGGGCTGGCCGAGGCGGTGGTGGTGGGGCTGCTGCCCAATCGCGTGGTCGAGCGTATGGACCTGTTCTTCTATGACTTGCGCATGCGCGTGGCCAAGCCGGCGCTGGATCCGCGCATCGTCATCGTCGACATCGATGAACGCAGCATCAACGAGCTGGGCCGCTGGCCCTGGAGCCGCGACCTGGTGGCCAAGCTGGTGGAGCAGATGACGCAGGCCTATCAGGCGCAGTCGGTCGGTTTCGACGTGGTCTTCGCCGAGCCCGACACCACCTCCGGCTATGGCCGCCTGGAAGACCTGGCGCGCGGGCCTTTGAAGGACGTGCCGCAACTGGCGCAGCAATTGCGCCTGCTCAAGCCGCAGATGGATTACGACGCACGCCTGGCCGCCGCCCTGCAGGGACAGCCGGTGGTGATGGGTTACGCCTTCTCCAACGAGACGGGTGCCGTGGTCAAGGGCCAGTTGCCGCCGCCGGCCTTCAGCGTGGCCGCGCTGGGCGGGCGCAATGTGCAGGTGGTGCGCTGGCGCGCTTATGGCGCCAACCTGCCGCAGCTGCAAGCGGCGGCGCGCGCCGGTGGGTTCTTCAATCCGGTTCCTGATGACGACGGCCTCATTCGCACGGTCTCGCTCTTGGCGCGGCATGGCGACGACTTCTACGAATCGCTGGCCCTGGCTACGGCCCGCGTGGCCGTCGATGGCAAGCGCATCAAGCCGGTCTTCCTGACCAGCGCCGATGGTCTGCTGGGGAGCCAGAAGGAAAACTACGATGCGCTGGCCGCCATCGCCGTGGAGGCGCGTCCGCAGCCGCTGATCATTCCGGTGGAGCGCGGGCTGACCACGCTGGTGACCTATCGCGGACGCGGCGGACCGCAGGGCGGTGCCTACCGCTATGTCCCGGCGGTGGACGTGATCCGTGGCACCTATCCGCACGACCAGCTCGATGGCCGCATCATGCTGGTCGGGACCACCGTGCCGGGCCTGAACGACCTGCGGGCCACGCCCGTGAGCCCCGTCTATCCGGGGGTGGAGATCCATGCCAACCTGATCGCCTCCATCATCGATGACGATTTCAAGACCCGGCCCGATTTCGCGGTCGGCTATGACGGCCTGCAGGTGGCGCTGGCCGGCCTGCTGCTGGGCCTGCTGCTGCCCGCGCTGGGGCCGCTGGTCTCGGTGCTGCTCTCGCTGGGCACGGCGGCGGCCTTGGGCGGACTCAACTACTGGCTCTATGACAGTGCCGGCCTGGTGCTGCCGCTGGCGTCCTCGCTGCTGCTGGTGGCGCTGCTGTTCATCAGCAACCTGGCGTGGGGCTACCTGTTCGAATATCGCAACCGCAAGGCCATCGTCAACCTCTTCGGCGAATACGTGGCGCCGGAACTGGTGGCCGAAATGGCGGCCAATCCGGCCAGCTACAACATGGAAGGCGAGATCCGCGACCTGACCGTGATGTTCTCCGACGTGCGCGGGTTCACCACCATCTCGGAGAGCCTGCAGCCCAACGAGCTGCGCGAATACATCAACGTGTACCTGACGGCCATGTCCGAAGACATCCGCGGCAATCGCGGCACGCTCGACAAGTACATCGGTGACGCCGTAATGGCCTTCTGGGGCGCCCCGCTGGATGTGCCCGATCATGCCGCCCGGGCAGTCGCCACGGCATTGAAGATGCAGCAGACCACGCTGCTGCTCAACGAGGAATTCACGCGCCGCAACTGGCCGCCGCTGAAGATCGGCATCGGCTTGAACAGCGGCCAGATGCGCGTGGGCGACATGGGCTCGCGCATCCGCCGCGCTTATACGGTGATGGGCGATGCGGTCAATTTGTCCTCGCGCCTGGAGTCGATCACCAAGGTCTATGGGGTAGGCGTGCTGGTCGGTGATGCCACCCGCCAGGCGGCGCCGCAGTTTGCCTACCGCGAGCTGGACCGGGTGCGGGTCAAGGGCAAGAACGAACCGGTCCCTATCTTTGAACCGCTGGCCCTGGAAGGCGAACTCGATGCCGCGCTGCGCGCCGAAGTGGAGCAATGGCATGCGGCGCTGGCACTGGTGCGTGCGCAACGCTGGGATGAGGCGCAAGCGGCGATCCTGCAATTGCAGGCTGCGCAGGCGCGTGGACTGTATGCACTTTACCTGGAGCGCATTGCCCATTATCGCCAGGCACCGCCACCGGCCGATTGGGATGGCGTGACGACTTTCGAGACCAAATAAATGGACTTGGTCAGTCCGCCGCATTTTCCTAGGGGAAATCAGCGCGGTCTGATCGCCGTGAGACGCGTTTTGCACAAACGTTCTCATCCGCTGACATTCCACGAAAATCTTTGCATGTCGAAACCGCAAATCATTTCCGAGTGGCAACCAAGTGCTGTGCAATCAGCCGCAAACGCCCGCTGGAAGCGGTTTTTCAGCGATTCTTGTCGACGAGGTCAGGACTAGTCAGTATACTTTGCAAGTATCAAGAGTGATGTTGCCTGGCAAGGCGGCGTCGCCGCCGGACGCGATTGATCCCTCCTTCAAGAAGTGGAATATCGGTGTCCGGACGTATCTGCTTCAGGGGTTCCTTTTCGTCTTGTTGTTCGCTTACGTGGTCCGGGTACTTGCGTGCCGGCCACGCATTGCGTCTGCGCGATCCATGTGCTGACGTCAGTGCAGGCGGCTGGCCGGATGGGAGGGTGGCAGTGACAGCGTGGCTTGCCGCCGCGCTGCGCAACAAGAAAACTGGGAGGGCTCGCCGGGGGGCGGGTCACAGAGACAATGAAACGATGCTTTGGGCATTCTCTGATGGGGATGGCGCTGCTGGGCAGCGCCGTCGCCGCGTGGGCGCAGCCGCAGCCGGCACCACAGGCTTCCGCCGCCGTGGCGGCGGGCAGCGCGCCAGTCCGCAACGACGAACGATTCGACATCACGCGCTTCGCCGTGGAGGGCAACACCTTGCTGTCCCAGGCCAGGGTCGACGAAGCGGTCACGCCTTTCCGCGGCCCCGGCCGCGTCTATGGCGACATCCAGCAGGCGCTGGAAGCCCTGGAGAATGCCTATCGCAGTGCCGGGTATACCGCCGTGCAGGTCAGCGTGCCGGAGCAGGAGCTGACGGGCGGCGTAGTGCGCCTGCAGGTGGTCGAGACGGTGGTGGGCAAGGTGGTGGTGAGCGACAACCGCCATTTCAGCGAGCAGAATATCCGCGCCAGCATTCCTCAGCTGGTGGAGGGCAGTGCCCCCAACCTGCGGCGCATTTCCGAATCGGTGCAACTGGCCAACGACAATCCGGCCAAGCAGGTCAACGTCACGCTCACCGCGTCCGAATCCACCAACCAGATCGATGCGGCCATCACGGTCAAGGATGACAATCCCCTGCGCGTGATGCTCAACGTCGACAACAGCGGCAACCGTGACACCGGGCAATGGCGTACCGGCGTGGCTGTGCAGCACTCCAACCTGTTCAACCGCGACCATGTGGCCACGGTGGCCTACACCACATCGCCCGACAGTCCCTCTGGTGCCAAGGTCGACCTGTATTCGCTGGGCTATCGTCTGCCCATGTATGGCCTGGGCGACAGCCTCGATTTCATCTACGGCAAATCCAACGTCACCTCGGGCCAGACGCTGGCGGTCAACTCCACGCTCAACATCACCGGCCGCGGCGAAATCTATGCGCTGCGCTGGAACCATTACTTTGCCCGCAGCGGCGAGTGGAGCAGCAAGCTGGTCTTCGGTGCCGACTACAAGAAGGTCGATTCCAGCTGCAGCATCAATGGCGGACTTCTCAATGGCGCCTCGCTCAATACCTGCCTGCCGTATTCCACATTGCCGCTGTCGGTGAGCTACAGCGCGCAGCAACAGGGCGTGGGACAGGTGCTGGACTACAACCTTGGCATCGCCCGCAACATGGCTACCGGCGAGCCGCGCCGCAACGACGCGCTGCAGGTGACGGACCGCTATTCGCTCTTCACCGGTGCGCGCCAGTCGATGGACAATTTCATCATCGTGCGGGGCGGTGCAAGCTGGTTCAAGGTCTTCCAGAATGACTGGCAGGTACGCCTGGCCAGCAGCTTGCAGGTCTCTCCCCATGCGCTGCCGCCGGTGGAACAGTTCGGTCTGGCCGGTGCCAATACCGTGCGCGGCTTCACTGAGCGCGCGGTGGCAGCCGACAGCGGTGCGGTGCTCAATGCCGAACTCTATACCCCGGATCTGCTGGCCAAGAGCGAGGCACGCGGCAACCTGCGTCTGCTCGGCTTTGTCGATGCCGCGCGCGGTGCCAACAACAACGTAACCGCGGCTTCGACGGTGCCGTCGACGCTCACGCTGGCCAGCTTCGGCGCGGGGTTGCGCTATACGTTGGGGCGTGACTTCACCTTGCGCCTGGATGTGGCGCGGGTTCTGCTCAACGGCCATTCCGTCACCGAACAGCGGGGCGATCTCAATGCCCACCTGAGTGCCATCCTGGGGTTCTGACATGACATCACCATCCACTCCCGCACCAGCCCCGGTTCCGCCGGCCATCGAACTGCTGCCCCCGTCGATCACGGTACGCGTCGGCAAGCGCCGCCTGACGCTTTCCTGGCGGGCGCGCAAGCCCTTGCCGCTGCTGCTGTCGCGTCTGTTGCAGCGTGCGTGGAAACGGGCGCTCGCGCCCGGGTTGCGGCTGTCGCTGGCCGCCGCCGCCGTGTGTGGCGCGTGGCAGGCCCCGGCGCTGGCCGCCGCGCCTGCGCCCGGTACCTTGCCCACCGGCTGGAGTGTGGCCAATGGCAATCTCAGCTTCAGCCAGAACGGCAACACGCTCAACATCAACCAGTTGTCGCCGCAGGCCATTGCCCGCTTCGCCTCGTTCAGCATCGGTGCCGATGCGGCGGTCAACGTGGCCCAGCCGAGTTCGTCCGCGGCCTTGCTGGCCAAGGTGACCGGTGCCGACATCTCGCAGATCTACGGCAAGCTCTCGGCCAATGGCACGGTGGTGCTGTACAACCCCAATGGCGTGGTGATCGGGCCCGGCGGTACGGTGGATGCCGCCCGCTTCATTGCGACCTCCCTGGCCATCAGCGACAACGACTTTCTGGCCGGCCGTCTCAATTTCATCAAGGACGGCAATGCCGGCCTGGTGGACAACCAGGGCAAGATCAGTTCGGCCACCGGCGGCAGCGTCTACCTGATCGGCGGCAGCGTCTCCAACAGCGGTGTCATCACCAGTCCGCAGGGCGAGGTCATCCTGGCCGCCGGCCAGACCGTGACGCTGGCCGATACCGCGACCCCGGGGGTGACAGTCAACGTCACCGGCAGCGCCGGCAACGTCACCAACCTGGGTACCATCACGGCCGAGGCGGGACGCATCGGCGTGGCCGCCGGCCTCATCACCAACAGCGGTGTCATCAATGCCTCCAGCGTAGTGCGCGAGGGCGGACGCATCTTCCTGCGCGCCTCGGGCAATCTGACCACCACGACCAGTTCCAGCATCAGTGCCGATGGCACCAAGGGCGGCAATGTCACGTTGTATGCCGCCAATGCCGCCTTCATCGATGGCGATGTGTCGGCAGTGGGCGCGCCAGGGCAGGGTGGATTCGTGGATACCTCCGGGTTGAAGCGGCTGGATGTGGTGAAGGTGCCGAAGGTCGGGGCGGGCGGGACGTGGCTCATCGATCCGCACGATCTGGAGGTGGTTGCCAACAACACAAACAATACGGAGTCCAGCTTTGATGGCTGTTCGTCTTACGCGGTCACCTCCACCGATAGCGGCGCGACGATTTCGGCGGCGACCATTTCCAATCAGCTCAGCAATGGCGTCAACGTCAGTCTGACCACCGGCGATAGCGATGGCGTGGGCGGCAACATCACCGTCTCCGCCAACATCACCAAGACCGGCGGCACGGACAGCACACTGACGCTCAACTCCGCCAACAACATCAGCATCCGGGCCAACATCATCAGCGAGAGCGGACGACTTGGGCTGACCCTCAACAGCGGCTATGTGCAGTCATCGCAAGAGAGCTTCTCGGAAGCCCGCATCATGGACGCGGTCAAGCCGCGCAATCTGAGTACCATCGACAATGGCGCGCGCATCGTGCTCAATGGTGGCTCGCTGAGGGTCACCGATGATTCCGTCAACGGGGATCTGCTCATCAACAATGGCACGGTCAACCTTGGCAGCGGCAACCTCTACGCCGCAGCAGTGCGCGTCAACAGCGCCGGTACGCTCACGCTCAACGGCGGAGGGGGCGATATCACCTCGCTCACCAACAACGGGACCGTCAGCGTCGCCACCAACGGTGAGGGCAGATTGTTGGTCGGTAGCGATGGCATCACCAACAACGGTACGCTCAACATCAGCGGTCGCGTCAATTCCAGTGGTGATGTGAACAACAATGCCAATGCCACGCTGGTGCTCAATGGTGACGCTGCAGTGTTGAACGTCACCGGCAATGCCAGTGTGAGCAACTACGGCACCCTGACGATGGCCGGCGGCAATGTCAGCGCCGGATACATCCGCAACGAGGCCAACGGGACCATTTCGGGCAATGGTACGTTGTCGGTCAGTGGGTCGTTTACCAATGACGGTATCCTCGCACCGGGTGCCGACGGGACCGTGGGGCGTCTGGCTTTGCGGGCAACCGGCGACCCCAGCGATGCCAGCTTCAGCCAGGGCGAGACCGGAAAAATGCTCATCGATATCGCCGGTGCCAGCAACGATAGTTATGACGTGATCGAATTGAGCGGATTCTCTTCGACCAGTCTGGACGGCAGCCTCAAGACCCGTCTGCTGAGCGGCTACTCACCCGCTGGCGAAGTGAGCATCAATGCCATCAACATCAGCGGTCCTTCGTCACCGACTGGCTACTTCCGCTCAGTGACCGGGGATATCGTCACGGCGGGCGGACAGGAGAAGATGTTCAAGGCGGTCTACGGTGACAACGGCCTGGCGAACCTCTCCCTGCGCGGTGCCGAGACCTTCACTTATCAGCAGTACGGCTATTCGGAAGGTGGCTGGGAGGACCGCTACAACTGGGTCAGCAACGCCACCGTAGGCAACGGCTCGACCTACTTGCCGACCCAGATCGATACCGTGGTCATCTCGGGCAACCAGACCGTGAGACATGACAGTGTTGACGATACCATCGCCAATCTGCAGATCGCTGCGGGCTCTCAGCTCTCCCAGCGCGGCGGTACGCTGACGGTACGCAACAGCACCAGCAACAACGGGACGATCAGCGTCAACCGCATGAGTGGCTCGAACAACAGCATCGCTGCCCTGGTGCTCAATGGCACCACCAGCGGAAACGGCGCGCTCAATATCGGCAGTACGGACTTCATCAACGGCGAGACGGTCCAGCTCAACGGAACAGTCACCTTGGCCAATGCCGCCCAGTCCGACATGACGGCGGAGCTGGTGGCCGGCAACCTGACCCTGGGCGGCGATGTACGCCTGTCCAATCTGACCGTGTCCAACGGTACCGTGACCGGCAACGTCGGCTCGCGCCTGGTCGTGGCTGATGCCTTCAGCCAGACCGGCGGCAACCTGACCCTGGCCGATGCCGCGCTGTCGCAGGCGACCGGCTCGCTGGCCATCGGCAACATTACCGCCAACAATCTGGTGCTGCAGGCTGCCAATGGCAACCTTACCCAGAGCACCGGCACCTCGATGCGGGTGAAGTCGCAATTGATCGCCTCGGCCAGCAGCGGCATCACCTTCAACAACAGCGGCAACCAGATTGCCGGCTTTGCCGCCAACAACAGCGGCACCGGCGACATCACGCTGAAGAACGCGCTCAACACCAGCGATGCCAGCGCGGTCAGCATCAACGGTGTGACCACCGCGCGCGGCAACATCAGCATCGACAACACGGGCGGTGTGGTCACTTCGGCCATCGGCACCCGCGCCAGCTTCCTCGGCAGTCTGCCCAGCAATGCCAATGGCACGGTCATCAGCACCGACAGCAAGCTGGCCACCTTGGGTATCAACAGCACCGGCCAGATCAAGAGCAGCAACGGTTCGGTCAGCGTGGTCACGCACAGCCCGCTGACCATCGGGTCGGGTGGTGTCAGCGCCACCGGAACCATTACCCTGACCGCGAGCGCCTCGTCGGGCAGCAACGACACGCTGACGATCAATGGCGTGCTGGTTTCTACCGGCGGCAATATCACGCTGTCGGCGGGCGATTCGATGACCATCAACGCCAACATCTCCACCTCGCCGCCGGGCGTGGCGCTTCTTTCGGTGGATTCCGGCCAGGTGATCGGTTACGCCCAAGGCGTCACCATCGTCGACGCCAACGGGACGCGCACGCCGGTAGCGGCCAGCTCCAGCAGCTCCAGCTCCGGCAATACCAGCAGCAGCTCGGCCAACAGCCAGACCGCGCTGGCCGTGCAGCAGCAACAAAACCAGCAGAGCCGTGACCTGCAGGCCAGTCTGAACAACGCGCAGATCACCGATACCGTGCCCGCCACCAGCGGCAATGTCGTACAGCAGACCGGGGCCGCCACCCAAACTGTGGGCGGTACGACGGACCACTTTGGCGACGAGGGCGATGACCGCAAGCAGGCCAAGAAACCGCTCCCGATGTGCACCTGATAACCGGATGATGTGATCTTCATGAATGCCTTCAAGCAAACTTCGCCGGCCTCGGTCCGGCGCACTCTGGCCGGGTTGACCCTGGCGCTGCTGCTTCTGCTGGCGGTGGCGTCTGCCTTCGCCCAGCCGCAGCCGGTGGTGGGTCAGGTCACCCATCTCTCGGGCGTGTTGAGCGTGCGCCACGCCGATGGCACGCGGGTGGTGCTGTCGGTGAAGTCGGCCATCCTGCAAGGCGACACCCTCATCACCGAGCGCGAGACCTATGCCCGCGTCAAGTTCGTCGACAACGGCGAGATCGTGCTGCGCCCGGGCTCCGAGGTGGCCGTGAGCAAATATCTCTACGACGAGAAGGAGCCGAAGAACGATGCCGTGGCCATCGGCCTGGTCAAGGGCGGGCTGCGCGCTGTGACCGGCCTGGTGGGCAAGCGCAATCATGAAGCCGTCAACTTCGATACACCCACGGCCACCATCGGTATTCGCGGCACCCACTTCGGCGCCCTGTTCTGCCAAGACGATTGCGGCGGCGTACCGACCCCGAACGGCCAGCCGCCGGCCAATGGCTTGCACGTGGATGTGGTCACCGGTGCCATCCAGGTCACCAACCCGAGCGGAACGCAGCTCTACAGTGCCGGCCAGTTCGGTTTCGTGCCCTCGCTCTTGCAGCCGCCGGTGATCGTGCCGCCGTCCCAGGGCGTGACGGTCACCATGCCGCAGGCCATCAGCAGCAACGGCAATACCGGTACCCAGAAAATCGGTGCGGCCAAGCTTGATGCCTGCGTGACCCAGTAATCGCAGGGTACCGTCATCGGCCATGAAAAAGGCGCCGGCACACAATGTGCGGCGCCTTTTTCGCTGGTACGACGGCGCTTCAGAATTCCAGGACGGTGCCTGCGGCCAGCATGTGCGGACGATGCACGCTGTCGCCGGCGGCGATCTCGGCGGCGATCTCTTCCAGTTGCCCGGGTTTGGCATGCGTGATCAAGACCTCGGGACGGCCTTGCAGGTGCTGCAGTTCTTCCAGCAGCAGGCTGGGGCACAGGTGCTTGGAGAGCAGGGCCAGTTCGCGGTCGCGGTTGGCGAAGGCGGCTTCGATGATGAGATAGCGCAACTGTGCGATGCGATTGACCGCTTCCCACAGCGGCGGGCAGATACAGGTGTCGCCGCTGAAGGCCAGCGATGCGCCGCTGGCATGATTGCGGACCGCGTAACCGACCGCTGGCACCGTATGGGCTGCCGGCAGCGGCGTGATGCTGCGCTGGCCGATCTCCACCGGCTGGCCCGGCTCAAGGGTGGCAAAGCGCAGGAAAGCTCGCTCGGGCGTGGGGATGACGCTGAAGTCGGGCCAGATGTGCCAGTTGAAGATGTGCTTGCGGATGATCTCCAGGGTGGCCTGCGTGGCGTGCATGGTCAGGGGCGTGCTGCGCATGTCGCCCACGCTGTCGATCATCAGCGGCAGGCAGGCGATATGATCCAGGTGCGCATGCGTGATGAAGACGTGATCGATCTTCGCCAGCCGCGCCAGCGGCAGGTCGCCTACGCCGGTGCCGGCGTCGATCAGGATATCGTCATCGATGAGCAGGGAAGTGGTGCGCATGCCATTGCCACCGATGCCCCCGCTGCAGCCCAAAATTTCTACACGCATTGTGATTGCCGCTCATAGGATGGAAGCTTCCGTCGCCGCCCCCGCGGTGTTGACTTGAAAGGAAGCTTGTTGCAGTCCGGAAACCCTTGTCAGGACTGGCTTTGCGGACGATGTGGCAAATCATGCAACATACCGGGATGTTAAGGGATTCGGCGCCTCCGCGCAATCGGGAGAACCCTGATCCGCTGTCCCGGCGCACTTGCCGCTGCGATTGCGCCAAGCGCAGAATTGGCGGCCAATTCCCCCCAAGTTCGCTGCAAGACAGCGTGCACTCTCGTTCTAGAATCTCGATGATGCCGAAAAAGCATCCGTAAAAAGCGCGCCGGCATTGCCTTGTCGCAATGACCATGCCGTGTTCACCCGCCAACGCTTCAGGGAGCCGCATGTTGCCAGCAGTCCATCCAGCAGCCCATACCTGCCAGACCGGCCAGTGCGCGCACTGCCGAGCCGGGGAGCGGGCAGCATGAGCGCGCCGGCCAGCAGGCATGATCTGGCGCCCACCGCCGGCGAGCACCGCGACATCGCCTATCGGCTGGAGCGGCTCACCGAGTTGTGCCGCGCGCTGGGCAGCCAGCGCGACATTCCCTTGTTGCTGGAACGCATCCTGCTGACCGCGCGCGACATCACCCGCGCCGACGGCGGCACGCTTTACCGCACCACTGAAAACGGCGAGGCGCTGTGCTTCGACATCTCGGTCAACCAGACCTTGAAAATGCACCAGGGCGGCAGCAGCGGCCAGGCGATTTCCATTCCCGACATCGCCCTGACCCTGCCCGATGGCAAGCCCAACTTGGCAGCCGTGGCGGCTTATGCGGCCAACACCGGGCATTCGGTCAACATTGCCGATGTCTACCAGGCCACCGGTTTCAATTTCAACGGCATGCGGCTCTTCGATGAGAAGTATGGCTACCGCTCCCAATCCATCCTGACCGTGCCGATGCAGGACCACGAGGGCGAGCTGGTGGGCGTGCTGCAGCTCATCAATGCCATCGACCCCGAGACCGGGCAGACCGTCCCTTTTTCCGAGACGGACCAGCATTTCATCGAGGCCTTGGCCGCGCAGGCGGCCATGGCGATGACCAACCAGCAGCTCATCGGGCGCCTGGAAAACCTGTTCGAAAGCCTCATCAAGCTCATCAACATCGGCATCGGCGAGAAGTCCCCGCACACCGGCCGCCACTGCGAGCAGGTTCCGCAGCTGGCCATGATGCTGGCCGAGGCCGCGCACAATGCCACCGAAGGTCCGCTGGCGGACTTCCGCATGACCGATGCCGACCGCCGCGAACTGTGGCTGGCCGCGCTGCTGCACGATTGCGGCAAGATCGGTACGCCCAGCCACATCGTTGAAAAAGCCACCAAGCTGGAAACCATCTTCGACCGCATCCACCTGGTCGATACCCGTTTCGAAGTCCTCAAGCGCGATGCCGAGATCCGCGTGCTGCAGGAAAAGCTGGCGCTGGGTGCGTCCCTGACGCCGGACAAGGCGGCCGAGCTGGATGCCGCCCTGGAGGCCGAACGGCTGCAGCTGGACGAGGAGCGCAACTTCCTGCGCCGGATCAACTTCGGCAACGAGGGCATGCGCCCCGAAGACCAGCAGCGTGTGCTCGACATCGCCGAGCACAGCTGGCGTGGTCCCGATGGCCAGGTCCGCAAGCTGCTCGATGACGAGGAAGCCGGCAACCTGCGCATCCGTGCCGGCACCCTCAACGATGCCGAGCGCGCCATCATCAACAACCATATCGTCATCACCATCCGCATGCTGGAGTCGTTGCCGTGGCCCAAGCAGCTGGCGCGCGTGACCGAGTTTGCCGGCGGCCACCACGAGCGCATGGACGGCAAGGGCTATCCCAAGGGATTGACGCGCGAGCAGATGTCGGTACAGGCGCGCATCATGGCGGTGGCTGACATCTTCGAGGCCGTGACTGCCGCCGACCGTCCCTACAAGCGCGGCAACACGCTCAACGAGGCAGTGGACATCCTGGCCGGATTCAAGGCACGCAACCACATCGACCCCGACCTGTTCGACCTGTTCGTGCGGGAACGCATCTATGAGAAGTACGCCGAGCAATTCATGCATCCCAGCCAGATCGACGAGGTCGACCTGTCGCGCATTCCAGGCCATGGCGGCTGAAAGCGCAACAGCCGACGCAAGCTGGGTTATGCTGATGGCTTCATAAAGTTTCCCTTCATTGCAGACGCCGTCGCACGTGCGCCGGCGCATCAAGGAAAAGCATCACGTGTCCCAGGCAGTAACCCGATTCCCCGTTCCCGCTCGCCCACCCGCCAGTTTCCTGCGCCGTCATTGGCGTGGCGATTATTCGCTCGGCCGTTCTTACTGGCTGCATACCGTCCTGCTGACCTCGCTGGTACCGGCCCTGGCCATTTCCGTGCTGGCGCGGCTGACCAACGACATGCCGGCGCGCTACGGCATGGCCGGCGTGCTGGGCATTGCGGCCTTCAGCTACCTGGCCTGGACCTGGGGCGTGTGCGGCTGCTGGCGCTCGGCCAGCAAGCACGTGGCGCGCGGCGGACGGCGCTGGGCCGAGGTGGTGGTCAAATTCCTCATCGTGTGCGGCGCCATCAGCATGGCCACCAGCACCTGGCGGGCGGCGCACTCGCTACGTGAACAACTCGACATTGCGCTGGGCAAGCAGCTGGGCCCGCCGGTGGTGTACCAGGTGCGGGTGGATGGCCGGTCGGTCTTGCTGCAAGGCGGCATGAACGATGGTGCCGCCGATGGCCTGGAGGCCGTCCTGCAGCAGCATCCGTCGGTGCGCACGGTGGTGCTGTATTCGGCCGGCGGCTGGGTGCGCGAAGGCAAGCTGGTGGGCGACGTGATCCGTCGCCACCGGCTCAATACCTATGTGGAGCAGGAGTGTTCCTCTTCCTGCACGCTGGCCTTCTTGGCCGGCCGCGACCGCGCCATGGATCCGCGCGCGCACATCGGTTTCCATACGCTCTATACCGTCGGCGGCGATGACCGCATCAACAAGAGCTTCGACCGCAAGCTGACCTTCGACACCTACGGCAAGCTGGGCTTGCCGCATGATTTCATCGAGCGCATCGCCGACACGCCGGCCGCGCAAAGCTGGTATCCCGAACTCGGCCAGCTCCTGCAGGCAGGCGTGCTGACCCGGCTGGCGCCGGGCGGCGAGACTGCCCAGCTCGCCACCATCGCCACGTCGCGCGACGTGCTGGAGGCCGAATTCAAGAAGGGCGCCCTGTTCGACATCATGGCGCGCTATCACCCTGCCGACTTCGCCCGCACCATCGACCTGGCCTGGGCCCGGGCGCAAGCCCATGCGTCGGATGCCGAGATCCTCGCTGTGGGCCGCGAGCAGGTCGGACTGTTGAGTCGGCGCCTGTTGCCCATCGCTTCTGACCAATCGCTGGCCGAGTTCCAGCAATTGCTGCTGGACGAAGCCGTGGCCCTGCGCGGCATCAGTGCGGCGGCCTGCACCGAACTGATCTACCCGCGCTCGCGCGCGGAGGCGGTGGCCGGCCGCGAAGCCCCGCAATCAGCGTTGCCGCAGGAGTTCGCCAACCGCGAGCAGGTGATGACGCAGCGCCTGCTGCGTGACGCCGACCCCGCCAATGCCGGCCGCTACAGCCTGGCCGAGCGGACCCGCGTGATGCGCAAGGCGCTCGCGCCGCTGACCCAGGAACAATTGAAACTGCTGTCGTCGCCATTGCGGCGCCAGGCCGATCCCGATGCCACTTGCGACGCCTCCATTGCCTACCTGCGCGCGGTCAACCAGTTGCCTCCGGACGAACGGCGCGTGGCGCTGCGCGTGCTGTATTCGCGGGAATGAGCCTGGAAAAGCGCACAGGGAGCCATTTTGCTGCAATGCGGTAAAATAGCGGCTTCACTCCTGCCCGCTGCAGGGCATGCCTCGCGTGAGTTGCCAGCGCGGCATCTTGCGGGCCATTCCTTGCTGTCCCGTAGCGGCCGCCTTGCCTTCTTGTGCGGCGGCTGATTTCCTGCTGATCTTGTTCATGACGACCATCGCCCCTACCACATCGCGCCTGCGCGACCTGCGCCAGAACGTGCTGGCCGGCCTCACCACCTCCTTTGCGCTGGTGCCCGAATGCATCGCCTTTGCACTGGTGGCGCAGTTGAACCCGCTGATGGGGCTCTATGGCGCTTTCTTCATCTGTACCATCACGGCCTTGTTCGGGGGCCGGCCAGGCATGATTTCCGGGGCGGCCGGCTCGATGGCCGTGGTCATCGTGGCCCTGGTGGTCCAGCACGGTGCACAGTATTTCCTGGCCACGGTGGTGCTGTCGGGCGTGATCATGCTGCTCTTCGGCGCGCTGCGGCTGGGCAAGCTGGTGCGCATGGTGCCGCACCCGGTGATGCTGGGCTTCGTCAACGGACTGGCCATCGTGATCGCGATGTCGCAGCTGGAACATTTCCGCGTCGAGTCGCCCGCCGGTCCGCAATGGTTGCAGGGCGGGGCGCTGGCCATCATGATCGGCCTGACCCTGGCCACCATGCTGATCGTGTGGCTGCTGCCGCGCGTGACCAAGGCGATTCCGCCGGCGCTGGCGGCCATTCTCGGCGTGGGCCTGGTGACCTATCTCAGCGGCCTGCACACCCGCACCCTGGCCGACATGGCGCAGATCGCCGGTGGCCTGCCGCCGCTGCACTGGCCCAGCGTGCCGATGAACCTGGAGACGCTGCGCATCATCGGTCCCTATGCGGTGCTCATGGCCATCGTCGGCCTGCTGGAAACCCTGCTGACTTTCAACCTCACCGACGAGATCACCGCCAGCCGTGGCCAACCCAACCGCGAATGCTTGGCGCTGGGCGCGGCCAACATCGTCTCGGGCCTGTTCGGCGGCATGGGCGGCTGTGCCATGATCGGCCAGACCATGATCAACCTCGGCTCGGGCGGGCGCTCGCGTCTTTCCGGTGTGGTGGCGGGCGGGATGATCCTGCTGTTCATCCTCTTCCTGTCCCCGGCCATCGAGCGCATTCCGCTGGCGGCGCTCGCGGGCGTCATGTTCGTGGTGGCGCAGGAAACCTTCGCCTGGGGTTCGCTGCGCGTGCTGGGCAAGGTGCCGCGCAGCGATGCCCTGGTCATCATCGCGGTGACCATCATCACGGTGCTGACCGATTTGGCCGTGGCCGTCCTCTGCGGCATCGTCATCACCGCGCTCAACTTCGCCTGGCAGCACGCGCGTGAAATCCGCGCTGATCGCCGCGACGAGGCCGATGGCAGCCGTACCTACCTGCCGCAGGGCACACTGTTCTTCGCCTCCACCACGCACTTCCTCGACCTCTTCGATACCGCCAACGATCCGCAGCAGGTGACCCTGGATTGCCGTCATCTGCGCCTGGCCGATCACTCCGCCATCGCAGCCGTACAGACTTTGGCCGAGCGCTACGTTCGTGCCGGCAAGACGCTGCGTGTGGTGGCCTTGTCGCAGCGTTGCAGCCAGTTGCTGGAACGCGCGGGCTTGCCGCAGGTAGCGTAAAAAAGCCCGCCGGCGCACACAGACATGTGCGCGGGGCGGGCGAAATACCACGGGAAAAAGTTTTGGGCAGCGGCCCGCATTTCAGGATGCGGGCCGCTTTCGCATGGGGCTTACAGACCCAGGAAGTCCATCTTGCCCAGCTTCACGCCCTGGTGGCGCAGGATGCCGTAGGCGGTGGTGACGTGGAACAGGAAGTTGGGCAGGCCGAACACGGTCAGGTATTCCTGGGCGGTCATGGTGCGCTCCTCGCCGCGCAGCTTCATGGTCACCGGGCGTTCTTCCTGGCCGTCAACGGCTTCGGGGGTGACCGTTTCCAGGAACAGCAGGGTCTTGTTGATGCGCGCCTGCAGTTCGTCAAAAGTGGACTCATCATCCGCAAAGGCCGGTGCGGCTACGCCTGAAAGGCGGCTGGCGGTGGCCTTGGCGGTATCGCTGGCGCGCTGGATCTGCGCCGACAGCGGGAACATGTCTTCGTACAGGCGGGCCGACAGCAATTGCTGCGCATCCAGCTGGTGTTGGCCAGCATGCTGCTCGGCCTTGTCGAGCAGCGTGGAAAGGGTGTTCAGGCCGCGGACCAGCAACGGGATGCTGGCCTCGTAAAGGGTGATGGTCATGGTGATGTCTGGTTGGCTGCGTTGAGTGGGCCGGACCTGCCGCAGGAGCACAGGTCCGGCATGGACTTACCTGGATGAGGAAAGCTGTGTCGCCGGTCCACCCCATCCGCCGCCCAGGGCACGGATCAGGTTGACTGTTGCGCGGGCACGTTCGCCATCGAGCGTGACCGAGGCGCGCCGGGTCTGCAGCACGGTCCGGTCGGCATCGATGACGCTGAAGTAGCTCACCGCACCCTCGCGGTACTGCGTGTGGGAGAGCTTGGCTGCGCGCGAGGAGGCGGCTACGGCTTCATCCTGGGCGCGGTTCTGGTCGTCCAGGATGCGCAGGTTGGCCAGGTTGTCTTCCACTTCGCGGAAGGCGTTCAGGACCGTGCCGCGATAGGTCGCCACTTGCTCTTCATAGCTGGCGCGCGCGCGATCCACACCGGCCTGGCGGCGTCCGCCATCGAACAGCGGCATCGACAGCGCGGTACCCACCAGCGGGCCCAGGAGGAAGGTGCGGCTGGACCAGTTGAACAGGTCACCCAGTTGCGCCGACTCATAGCCCAGGCCACCGGTCAGGTTCAGCGCCGGGAAAAAGGCCGACTTGGCCACGCCCACGCGGGCATTGGCGGCGGCCATGGCGCGTTCGGCGGCGGCGATGTCGGGGCGGCGCTCCAGCAGCGTCGAGGGCAGCCCGGCCGGCACCGTCACGCTCAGTCGCGTCAGCGGTTGCGGCGGCAGCGAGAACTCGGCCGGGGTGCGGCCCAGCAGGATGGCCAGGGCGTGTTCGGCGGTGGCGCGCTGGCGGGCAATGCCCAGCGCTTCCGATTGGGCCGAGGCCAGTTCGGAACGGGCGCGGGCCACGTCCACTTCGCTGATGTCGCCTTCATCGAAGCGGCGCTGCACCAGACGCAGCGATTCCTGGCGCAGTTCGACGGTGCCGCGATAGAGCTCGGCGGCAGCGTCCAGTTCACGCACCTGGAAGTATTGCTGCGCGACGTCAGCCTGCAGGGCCAGCAGCACCGAATGGAACAGCGCTTCTCTGCGCTGGGCATCGGCGGTGGCGGCATCGACGGTCGAGGCGACCCGGCCGAACAGGTCGACTTCGTAAGAAACGTTCACCTGAGCACGATAGAGAGTGAACGGTTGTGTGTTGGCATCGGCCGGCAAGCCTTGTGAGGCGGGCGACGGGCGCTGACGGGTCGCACCGACCCCGGCATCCACCTGCGGGAAGTAGCCCGAACGCGCGTCGCGGGTCAGGGCGCGCGCCTGGCCCAGGCGTGCGGCGGCCGCCTTGAGGTCCTGGTTGGCTTGCTGGGCGGTGTCTTCGAGGGCGTTCAACTTGTCGTCGCCGAAGATCTTCCACCACTGGCCACGGGCGATGTCTTCGGCCGGTTGCGCGGTCTTCCACTGGCTGCCGTTCTCGCCGGTCTGCGGCGCAGGGGCGGCTTCCTTGAAGGCGGCCGGGGTGTCCACCGCCGGACGTTCATAGGTCGGGGCCACCGAGCAGCCGGCCAATACCAGCAGTGCCGCCAGCAGGGCCGAGCTGATGCGCACGGGGCGCAGCAGGCGGCCGATCGAGAGAGATTGGTTCATCATTTTTCTTGCTCCATTCATGGGCCGATCCGCAGATCAGCGATCATCCTGTGCGCCCGGTGCAGCGTGGGCGATGTGGGTGCCGGCAGTCATCGGGGCTTCGTGGTGCGAGGCCGAATGCAATGCACGGCGGTCGATGGTACGCAGCAGGACGTAGAACACGGGCGTGAGGAACAGGCCGAAGAGGGTCACGCCCAGCATGCCGAAGAACACCGCAATACCCATCGCATGGCGCATTTCCGAACCGGCGCCGGAGGAAGTCACCAGCGGCACCACACCCATGATGAAGGCGATCGAGGTCATCAGGATCGGACGCAAGCGCAGGCGGCTGGCTTCGATGGCGGCTTGCACGGCAGTGCGGCCCTGCATCTCCAGTTCGCGGGCAAATTCCACGATCAGGATGGCGTTCTTCGCCGACAGGCCCACCAGCACCATCAGGCCGATCTGGGTGAAGATGTTGTTGTCGCCACGGGTCAGCCACACACCGGTCAGTGCTGCCAGGATGCTCATCGGCACGATCAGGATCACGGCCAGCGGCAGGGTCAGGCTTTCATACAACGCAGCCAGCACCAGGAACACCAGCAGCACGCTGATCGGGAACACCCACACGCCTGCATTGCCGGCCAGGATCTTCTGGTAGGTCAGGTCGGTCCACTCGAACTTGATGCCGCGCGGGAGGGTGGCAGCGGCCACGCGTTCAGCCGCAGCCTGTGCCTGGTCCGAGGAATAACCCGGGGCCGGACCACCGTTGATGTCGGCGGCGGTATAGCCGTTGTAGCGCACCACCATTTCCGGACCGAAGGTCTGCTTGACCTTCACCACGGAGGACAGCGGCACCATCTCGCCGGCATCGTTGCGGGCCTTCAGTTGCGCGATGTCCTCGGCCTTGGCACGGAAGGGCGCGTCAGCCTGGGCACGCACCTGGTAGACGCGGCCGAAGCGGTTGAAGTCGTTCACGTACAGCGAACCCAGGTAGATCTGCATGGTGTTGAACACGTCGGTGACCGGAATGCCCAGCTGCTTGGCCTTGACGCGATCCAGTTCCACGTCCAGCTGCGGCACGTTGATCTGGTAGCTGGAGAACATCGGGCCCAGCGCCGGTTCCTTGGCGGCAGCCTTCATGAAGGCTTGCGCGGCCTTGTCCAGTTCAGCGTAGCCCAGCGCATCGCGGTCTTCGATCTGCATCTTGAAACCACCCAGCGTACCCAGGCCCATCACCGGCGGCGGCGGGAAGACGGCGGTGAAGGCTTCCTTGATGCCGCCGAATTTCTTGTTCAGCGAGGCAGCAATGGCGTTGCCTGACAGTTCCTTGCTCTTGCGTTCCTCGAAGGGCTTCAGGCCCACGAAGACGATACCGGCCGAGGAGCTGTTGGTGAAGCCGTTGATGGACAGGCCGGGGAAGGCAATCGCACTGGCCACGCCCGGTTCCTTCAACATGATGTCGCTCATCTTGCGCATCACTTCTTCACTGCGGTCGATCGAGGCGCCATTGGGCAGCTGTGCGAAGGCGACCAGGTATTGCTTGTCCTGGCCCGGCACGAAGCCGCCGGGGACGATGTAGGACACGCCCAGCGTCGCCGCCAGCAGCACCACATACACACCCATGGTGGCACCCTTGCGCTTGATCACGCCGGTGACGCCATGACCGTAGTTGTCGGAGGCACGGTTGAAGAAGCGGTTGAAGCGGATGAAGAAGCCACCCAGGAAGCGGTCCATCTGGCGCGTCAGCCAGTCCGGCTTGTCGCCATGGCCCTTGAGCAGCAGGGCGGCCAGGGCCGGGGACAGCGTCAGGGAATTGAAGGCCGAGATGACGGTGGAGATCGCAATGGTCATCGCGAACTGCTTGTAGAACTGGCCGGTGAGGCCAGTCATGAAGGCCAGCGGCACGAACACCGCCACCAGCGTCAGGGCAATGGCGATGATGGGGCCGGAGACTTCCTGCATGGCGCGATAGGTGGCGTCGCGCGGCGAGAGGCCGGCACCGATGTTGCGTTCCACGTTTTCCACCACCACGATCGCATCATCGACCACGATACCGATGGCCAGCACCATCCCGAACAGCGACAGTGCATTGATGGTGTAGCCAAAGCCCAGCATCAGCGAGAAGGTACCGATGATGGAGACCGGCACGGCCAAGAGCGGAATGATGGAAGCGCGCCAGGTCTGCAGGAAGATGATCACCACGATCACGACCAATGCAATGGCTTCCAGCAGGGTATGCACCACCGCTTCGATGGAGGCCCGCACGAACTGGGTCGGGTCATAGACGATGCTGTAGCTGACCGAGCTGGGGAAGTCGGCCGACAATTCCTTCATCGCCGCACGCACCTGGGTCGAGACATCCAGCGCATTGGCACCGGGCGCCTGGAAGATGGGGATGGCCACGGCCGGCTTGTTGTCCAGCAGCGAGCGCAGGCCATATTCGGAGGCAGCCAGTTCCACGCGGGCGACGTCGCCCAGGCGGGTGGTGGCGCCATCGGGCGAAGCCTTCAGGATGATGTCGCGGAATTCGCCTTCAGTCTTCAAGCGACCCTGGGCGTTCACCGACAGTTGCAGCGGTGTCTCCGGCGAGCTGGGCGAGGCGCCGATCACACCGGCGGCCACCTGCACGTTCTGCTCGCGGATGGCGCGCACCACGTCGGTGGCGGTCAGGCCGCGCTGGGCCACCTTGTTGGGATCAAGCCAGACGCGCATGGCGTAGTTGCCCGAACCGAACAGGCCCACTTCACCCACGCCCTGGATACGCGCCAGGCGGTCCTTGACGTTGAGGACCGCGTAGTTGCGCAGGTAGGTGGTGTCGTAGCGGTTGTCGGGCGAGGTCAGGTGCACCACCATGGTCAGCGTGGGCGAGGATTTGAGCGTGGTCACGCCCAGTCGCTGCACGTCTTCCGGCAGGCGCGGCAGGGCTTGCGAGACGCGGTTCTGCACCAGCTGCTGGGCCTTGTCGGGATCGACGCCCAGGCGGAAGTTGACGGTGATGGTGAGGTTGCCGTCGCTGTTGGCCTGCGACTGCATGTAGAGCATGTTTTCCACGCCGTTGATCTGCTCTTCCAGCGGCGAGGCCACCGTTTCAGCGATCACCTTGGGGTTGGCGCCGGGATACTGCGCGCGCACCACCACGGAAGGCGGCACCACTTCCGGATATTCGGAAATGGGTAGCTGCAGCATGGCCAGCACGCCGCCCAGCAGCAGCAGTACCGACAGCACGCCCGCAAAGATCGGGCGGTCGATGAAGAATTTTGAGATATTCATGTGGGTTCCTTGTCAGTCGTCAGGATGCAAATGCCCTGGCAGCGGGCCTTGCAGCCCCTGCGACTTGTTCTTCCTTGAATGCGAGAGCGCTGGTGCGGATCAGGCCTTGCCGGCCGCAGGTGCCGGTGCGGCTGTCCCGTTCTGCGCCTGCATCGGTACCACCGTCGGGGTGATGGGGTCACCCGGGCGCACACGCTGCAGGCCATTGACCACGATGCGTTCACCCGGCTGCAGGCCCTTTTCGATCACCACCAGGCCGTCATGGCCAGCGCCCACCACCACCTGGCGGTAATTGGCCTTGTTGTCCTTGTCGGCCACCATGACGAAGCGCTTGTCCTGGTCGGTGCCGACGGCCTTTTCGTCAATCAGCACGGCCTGGTGCGGCTCGCCGCCACCCAGGCGCACGCGGGCATACAGGCCCGGGACCAACTGGCCATCGGCGTTGTCGAAGATGGCGCGTACGCGGATGGTGCCGGAGGCCGTGTCGAGGCGGTTGTCGACCGAACCGACGCGGCCCTTGCGGGAGTAGCCGTCTTCATTGGCCAGGCCCAGTTCCACTGGCACGGAGGTGCCGGCGGCGCGCGCCGGGTTCACGTACTTCAGGAAGCTTTGTTCATCCACGTCGAAGGAGGCATAGACCTTGGCCACCGACACCAGCGTGGTCAGCGGGGCATTGGCTGCACCCGGGTTCACCACGTTGCCCACGGTCACCTCGGCGCGCGAGATGCGGCCCGAGACCGGTGCGGTGATGCGGGTGTATTCCAGGTTCAGGCGGGCCGCGCGCAGGGCGGCGCGGGCGGCGGCGACATTGGCCGAGGCTTCGCGCGAGGCGTTCTGCTTTTCTTCGAAATCGCGCTTGGCGATGGCGTTGTCGCCCAGCAGGCGCTGGCCACGGGCCAGGTCGGAGGCGGTATAGCCGGCACGTGCCTCGGCGCCGGCCAGTTGCGCTTCGGCGCGGGCGACTTCGGCCTCATAGGGGCGCGGGTCAATGGTGAAGAGCACGTCGCCCTTCTTGACCAGGGCGCCATCCTTGAAGTGCACGGCAGTCAGGGTGCCGCCGACCAGCGGACGGACCTCGACGCGATCGACCGCTTCGATGCGGCCCGAATAGGATTGCCAGTCGATGATCTGGCGCTGGACCACCTCGGCCACATCCACCGGAGCACCGGCCGCAGCAGCGGCCGGTGCAGTGGAGGCATTGGCCGACAGGCCCACCACGGAGATGGCGCCACCGACCGAGATGGCGATGACGGCCACCACCGTGGCGGTGAGAGCGAAGCGTTTGCGCAGGGGAGCGGGAGTATTCATTTTCTTGTCCTCAGAGTGAAGTGGAGGGGTGAAGCGGATGCGGCAGGAATTCAGGGAGCGCGACATCGCGTCGCAGGGTGGCGAAGCGGCAGCGCAGGAAATTGACGATCTCGGTCAGCAAGGGCAGGTGCGTGCGCAGCGCTCCATGGGTGATGCCCACGAAGCGCGACACCTGCGTCGGTACGCCCGCGAGGATCAGGCTGGAGGCGTATTTCTCGGCCTCCGGACAAAGCACGTCGCGTTCGGCCGTGGCGATGAAGGCCGGCGGCAAGCCCGCCAGGCGGCTCACTTCCAGCGGCGCGGCGTAGGGATGCAGGCGCTGCATGGTCTGCGGCAGGTACTGGCGATAGCTGGCCGCGCAAGTCTCGGCGGTGACGTCCGATTGCAGGCGGGTGGCATCGCCCAGCAGGCGCATGCTCGGGTCCAGCATCGGGCTGATCAGTACCTGGGCGGCCAGGGGTTTGCCGCAGCGATCGCGGGTCATCATCGTCAGGCTGGCCGCCAGGCTGCCACCGGCGTCGTCACCGGCCACCACCATGCGGTCCAGGTCCACCTTCAGTTCGGCGGCGTTCTTGCAGGCCCAGGCGGCGGCCGCGAAGGCGTCTTCGGGCGCGGCCGGGAAGGGCTTGGCCGGCGCCAGCGCATAGGCGACCGACAGCACCACGGCCTGGTTGTGCTGGGCCAGGAAGCTGGCCGGGGTGTCGGCGTCATCCAGCGAACCACTGGTGAAACCGCCGCCGTGGAAGTACAGCACCAGCGGGCGTTTTTCGCCCTTGGCCAGGGCGACAGCGGGCTGGTACAGGCGCACGGGGATACGTCCCAGCGGGCCGGGAACGAAGAAATTGCGGATGTCCAGCGGAGAGGAACCTTGCATGATGAGCGCCTGGGCCGAAGCCACTTGTCCAAGAATGAGGCGGATTGTGCGCCACAGCAGGGTCTCGAATAAACACCTATAATCCAACAACACTGTTCGGTAAGTCTGAACAATCAGGACGATCAATTCGTTCACTTTGCTGATCCTTTCAGTGAAGTAAAAGCCTGGTTACAGCGCTGCCCGAAGGCGTGGGTGATGTGGGAAAATCGACCACGTTGCCCCCCTGATGCGCAAAGTTGGCTGGCTTTTGTTGTTATTTGTTTTAAATTGGGATGAGGCTGGTCTGCGTGATCGAGGTCCATCCCGTCCTTGCAAGACGGCGCGCCGGGGGCGGTGCCAGGGCTTGCATGAAACTGTCTTGGCCCCCGTTTGCCGCGCCGGTGTTTCCCAGGCGGCGGCCTCAAAGGAGAGAGCGATGGACCGTTTCCAGGCCATGCAAGTCTTTACTGCTGTGGTGGATGCCAACAGCTTCACGCGCGCTGCCGACAACCTGAACCTGCCGCGTACTACCGTGACCACCCTGATCCAGGGGCTGGAGAGCATGCTGAAGGTGCGCCTCTTGAACCGCACCACCCGCCGCATCAGCCTCACGCCCGATGGCGCGGCGTATTACGAGCGCTGCGTGCGCATCCTGGCCGACATCGACGAGACTGAACAATCCTTCCGCAACGTCACCCGCGGCCCGCAAGGCCGGCTGCGCATCGACGTGCCCGGCTCCATCGGCCGGCTCATGCTGCTGCCCAACCTGTGCGACTTCTACAGCAAGTACCCGGACATCGAACTGGTCATGGGCATGGGCGACCGTCCGGTGGACCTGGTGCAGGAGGCGGTGGACTGCGTCATCCGCGTGGGTGACCTGCAGGATTCCTCGATGGTGGCGCGTCGCATCGGTACCTTCCAGACCGTTACCTGCGCCTCGCCGACCTACCTGGAGCGCCACGGCGTGCCGCACACCATCGAAGACCTGCAGCAGCACCAGTCGGTGCATTACTTCTCCAGCCGTACCGGCCGCACCATCGATTGGGACTTCGTGGTCGATGGCATCACCCGCGAGGTGAAGATGAATGGCCGTCTCTCGGTCAACGATGCCGACGCCTACGTGGAGTGCGCGCTGCAAGGCTTTGGCATGGTGCAGGCGCCGCTCTACATGGTCACGCGTCACATCGATGAAGGCCGCTTGGTGGAGGTGCTGTCGCAATGGAAGCCGGCACCGCTGCCGATTTCCGTGGTGTACCTGCACAACCGCCATCTGTCGCCCAAGGTGCGCGCCTTCGTGGACTGGGTGGCCGAACTGTTCGCCACCTGCCCGTTGAACAAGGCCTGCACCATGGGTATGGAAGACAGCGAGTGCCACTTCGTCAACAAGCCCGAGTCCACGACGGTACGCACCGTGGTGGAGCAATACAACATCGCCGAGAGCGTGTTCTGATCGATAGATCCGGCTTGGGGTTCGGCGAGGATTATGCAGGGCGGGCCGCTGTTTTCGCGTGCCTTAAGCTGCTGATTTTTTGCCCGATTCTCTTTCCCTGCTTGCTGGAGTTTCAGGTGGAATCGCGCCGTAGCTGGAGCGATGGCGATGTCTTGCCATCGTGGCTGCGCCCAATCGTGCAAGGGCATACCTGATCCTGCAAACTTCTTGCCCGATTCTCCATGGTTCGATGGCGGAGGATCAGGCAGTTGCCAGTCCGCGCTACAGTCGCGTCTGTCTTTCAATGAGAGGAGCTTATGGACCTCGATCTGCATTCCGTCCAGGATTCCGGCCCGCTTTCCGGCCCGCTGCTGCTGCCCGGGGCGGGGGACAGTGCGCCCAGCCGGGCCCAGGATGATCCGCGTTTCCAAACCATGCAGCAGGAGCTGCTGCAGCTGCTGGAGCGGTATACGGCCGGCGTCGAAGGCATGCTGGCCACGGCCATCCCCAACCTGGAAATCTATCGCATCACCTGTCCGACCGGCCCCAAGCACGCGGTGCAGAAGCCGGTCTTTGCGGTGATTGCGCAGGGTTCCAAGCGCATCTTCGTGGGCGATGAAATCTACGAATACGATCCCATGCATTACCTGGTCGCCTCGGTGGACCTGCCGGTGGTTGGCAAGGTCATGGTGACCAGTCCCGATGAGCCCTACCTGGGTTTGCGGCTGGAACTCGATACCCAGGAAATCGGTGAGCTGATCGGCGACGAGAACCTGCCTGCATCGGCCAATCTCGGCGAGGGCGCTGCGCGCGGGCTGTACGTGAACCGGCTCGACGTCGACCTGCTCGATGCGGTGCTGCGCCTGTTGCGCCTGCATGAGACCCCGCGCGACGTGCCTATCATGGCACCGATGATCCGGCGCGAGATCCTGTATCGCCTGCTGATGAACGGGCAGGGGGCGCTGTTGCGCCAGACCGTGCTGCAGGACAGCCAGATGAATCGCGTGGCCAAGGCCATCCGCCTCATCAAGGAGGGCTATGACCGGGCCTTGCGCATCGAGGATGTCGCACGCGATGTGCATATGAGCGTTTCTTCGCTGCATCACCATTTCAAGCTGGTGACCGCCATGAGTCCGCTGCAATACCAGAAGAATTTGCGCCTGCAGGAAGCCCGCAAATTGATCCTCACCGCCGACGCCAGCGTGGCCACTGCCGCGCATCGTGTGGGTTACGAGAGTTCATCGCAGTTCAGCCGAGAATACAGTCGCCTGTTCGGCGCGCCGCCGCTGCGTGACAAGCGCCGCTGGCAGGAAGAGGAAGCGCCGGTGCTGTGAGCGTGAGCAGGCGTAGCGGGGGCTCGCTAGAATGAGGGGCTTCCCGCAGTTAAGTTATCCACATCCATTTTGATTCGGAGACAGCATGCATTATCGTCGCCTCGGCAAGAGCAACCTGAAGGTATCGGCCCTGTGTCTGGGTTCCATGATGTTCGGGGACCAGACCGACCTGCAAGAGTCCGGCCGCATCGTGGCGTCAGCGCGCGAGCATGGCATCAATTTCATCGATACGGCAGACGTCTATACCAAGGGCAAGTCCGAGGACATCGTTGGCAAGCTGCTGGCCGGGCAGCGCCATGAGTGGGTGCTGGCCAGCAAGCTGGGCAATGCCATGAGCGGCAAGCCCAATGAGTCGCACTATTCGCGCAGCTGGATCGTGCGCGAGACCGAGAACATCTTGAAGCGCCTGGATACCGATTACCTGGACATCCTCTACATGCACCGCGACTACCAGGACGAGAACCTGGAAGAGGCCGTGCAGGCGCTGGGCGACCTGATCCGTGCGGGCAAGATCCGCGGCTTTGGCGTCTCCAACTTCCGTGGCTGGCGCATTGCCGAGATCGTGCGCCTGTGCGAGAAGAACAATGTCCCGCTGCCGCTGGTGTGCCAGCCGTATTACAACCTGTTGAACCGCCAGCCTGAAGTGGAAATCCTGCCGGCCTGCGCCAACTATGGTCTGGGCGTGGTGCCCTACAGCCCGATTGCACGCGGTGTGCTGACCGGCAAGTACCAGCCCGGCCAGAAGCCGCCGCAGGACACGCGTGCCGGCCGGGGTGACAAGCGCATGATGGAGACCGAGTTCCGCGAGGAATCGCTGTTGATCGCGCAGCGGCTGCAGCAGCACTGCGAAGCGCGCGGCATCAAGCTGGGCCAGTTCGCCACCGCCTGGGTGCTGGCCAATGCTTCCATCAGCAGCGTCATCGCCGGACCGCGCACGCTGGCGCAGATGGAGGATTACTACGATGCGGTGGAGATGAAGATCAGCGCGGAGGAAGAGGCATTGGTCGACAGCCTGGTCACGCCGGGGCATGCGTCCACGCATGGGTATAACGATCCGAATTATCCGTTCTTTGGGCGGGTGGTGAGGGGCTGAACGACGTACAAGGACGCGGCTACAGGTTGATGCAAGTACTTGCATAAATATGCAAGTACTTGTATTATTTTTGCATGAAACCCCTGCGTTTTCTCGGTTCCAGTCTCTCTGACCTGCGTGATATGCCGGACGATGTGCGGCGCGCCTTGGGCGGCGAATTGGCGCGTGTTCAGTTCGGCGTCGAGCCCAGCGACTTCAAATCCATGCCCAGTGTCGGCCAGGGTGTCTATGAAATTCGCTATCGGGACAAAGCCCGTGGTGCATTTCGTGTGATGTACGTGGCCAAGTTTGCCGACGCCATCTATGTGCTGCACGCCTTCCAGAAGAAGACGCAGAAAACCGAAAAGGCAGATATCGATCTGGCAGCCCGACGTTACCGAATGATAGGAGCTTGAACATGCAAACGACCGATCCCCGCTGGAATGACGACAGCATTGTTTCCGGTAGCGGCAACGTGTTCATTGATCTCGGCTTTGAACCGGCCGAGGCTGAGGTCATGCTCATGCGCGTGAAGGTGTTGGCGCAAACCTCGCAGCGGCTGAAAGAAAAAGGATGGACCCAGGCCAAGGCCGCCGAAGAACTGGGTATCACGCAACCGCGCGTTTCCCGGCTGTTGAAAGGCAAGGTCGAGGATTTCAGCCTGGATATGCTGGTGACCTTGGCCGGCAAGCTGGGACTGAAGCCGCAAATCAGTTTTGCCGGTTGAGTGCCTGGCGAAAAGGCGGAAGGTTTTCCGCCTTTTTCTTCACCAAGTCGTCCCGACTTCAACTGGCCGGCCCCTATCGGGCGCTGCGCACTTCATCTTTCCCTTGGATCAGCGCAACGCAGCGATCCTCCGCGCCCCCTCCGCCTTGACCTGCTGGATATCCGTGCCCGGCACCACCAGGTCCATGCCGATGCCCTTCATGCGCTGCGCCATCTCCATGGTGCCGGCGAAGATCCCCACGTATTTGCCCAGCTTGCGCCCCAGCGCCAGCAGATGGTCGATGGCCTCGTTGAGCCGCGCATCGTCATAGGCGTCCGGTGCCAGGCCCAGTTCGATGGCCAGGTCGCTGGGGCCGATGAAGATGCCGTCCAGGTCAGGGGTCTGCAGGATCGCTTCGGCGTTGGCATAGCCTTCGCGGGTCTCGATCATGGCCAGCGTCAGGATGGTGGCATTGGCGTGCGCAAAGTAGTCCGCGCCGCCATACAGGAAGCCGCGCGCCGGGCCATAGCTGCGTGCGCCGCGCGGGGAATAATGGCAGGCGCGCACGAAGCGCTCGGCATCGGCCGCCGTGTTGATCAGCGGGCAGATCACGCCATAGGCACCGGCATCGAGCAGCTTGTTGATTTCGCCCAGGCTGTTTTCGGAGCAGCGCACCAGCGGCACGGCGGGGGTGCTGGAGATGGCCTGCAGCATGGGCAGTGCCGATTCGATCGAGAACGGGCCGTGCTGCAAGTCCACCGTCACCGCATCGTAGCCGCTGTGGCCCAGCACTTCGGCCAGCAGCGAATTGCCCATCGATACCCAGCCCGAGAGGGCCAGTTGTTGTTGCGCGAAGAGGGTGCGCAGCCGGTTTTCCCGCATCGTTCGTCTCCCATGGATGGGCCCGCGCCATTGCAGGCCAGCGGCCATGTTAAGTCCGAATGCGGCACCCTTGCATGAAACTTCTTCAGCCGCGGTACTGGAAGGCCGTGTCGTCGATGGCGCACCGGCGCCCGGCGATCTGGTCGGCCACCAGCGCCGCACTGCCGCAGGCCAGCGTCCAGCCCAGCGCCCCCTGGCCGATGTTGAGATGAAGATTCTCCACCGGCGAGGCGCCCACGATCGGCACGCCACTCGGGGTGGCGGGGCGGAAGCCCATCCACGGCGAGAGTGTGGCATCCTCGCCCAGCGCGCAACCCGGGAAGAGTTCGCGCAGGCCATTCTTCAGTTCTTCGATGGCGCTCGGCGGGATGCTGCGATCCTGGCCCACCAGCTCGATGCGGCCTGCCACGCGCAGGCGCTGGCCCAGGCGCGCATAGACGATCTTCCTGGCGATATCGGTGATGGAGACCTGTGGCGCGGCCGTACGGCTGGCCTCATCGTCCAGCGGTACGGTGATGCTGTAGCCCTTGAGCGGGTAGAGCGGCAGGTGCAAGTCCAGCAAGCGGGCGAACTCCACGCTCTCCGCGCCCAGCGCCAGCACGAATCGATCGGCGGCAATCCATTGGCCACCGGCCTGCACCGCGCGCAGCGCGCGGCCTTCACGGCGTACCTCGGTGACGCGGGCGCCGCCGATGAAGCGGAAGTTCGGATGCGCCTGCATCGACGCCACCAGCGCGCGGCAGAACTGCGGGCAATCGCCCGCTTCTTCGCTGGGCGTGTAGACCCCGCCGACCCAGTCGCGCTGCGAGTATCCCAGCGCCGGTTCGATACGGATGCATTCGGCAGCGCCCAGGACTTCCTGCTGGCAGCCATATTGCGACTGGAATTGCACTTGCTGCGCGGCGGCCTCCAGGGCTTGTGCATCGGTGAACATCACCAGCTTGCCGGAGCGCTGATGGTCGAAGGACAGCTGCAGGCCAGCATTCCATTGCGTGAGCTGATCACGGCTGTAGAAGGCCAGTTGCAGCAGGTCGATGGTGGTCTGGCGTACCCGCTGGGCATTGCAGCAACGCAGGAATTCCAGCAGCCAGCGGTATTGGCCAAGATCGGCGGTAGGCCTGATAGTCAGCGGCGAATCCTTGCTGAACAGGTAGTAAGCCCACTTGGTCCAGACCGAGGGATCGGCCAGTGGCGCCACATAGGAGTAGCTGAGCTGGGCGCCATTGCCCTGGCTGGTGCCCTCGCCGGGCTGTGGGCGAGCATCGATGAGGCTGACCTGATGGCCATCCTGCAGGAGACGGTAGGCAGTGGTCACGCCGATCACGCCGGCGCCCATTACGCAGATATGCATGGTGTTTCGTTGAAGTCAGTCAAGAACCGCGCGGCGCGTGGGCTGCAGCGGATCAGCAGCAGACTACCGAAGAGCCGCACGGGTGTCACATGCCGAATTGGCATGAGCTTTTGCGCCTGCGCAAAAGGGTTTTGCGACGGCCGATGCCCGATGCCGGCCGATGCTGCGCTACAATAGCGCCCGATGCAGGCCAGACAGCCGCTGGCCGCCTTCGCAAGGAGGCGGCGGGAGGAAGGTCCGGACTCCACAGAGCAGGGTGACGGTTAACGGCCGTCCGCTGAAAGCCGGCGCAAGCCGGTATAAGGCGAGGAACAGGGCCACAGAGACGAGCGTATTCAGTTACGGTGAAACGCGGTAACCTCCACCCGGAGCAATTTCAAATAGGCACGCGTTGATGTGGCTCGCGGAGCGTGCGGGTAGAAAGCTTGAGCGGCGGAGCGATCCGTCGCCTAGAGGAATGGCTGTCATAGCGGGTTTCCCGCCGTAACAGAATCCGGCCTACCGGCCTGCTTCATTGAATTCATTTCCATAAAACACACTGCGGCCCGTGGGCACTGCGGGCTCGCCAGAGACCCAGGAGACCCATGAATCAAACCGCCGCCCCCGTGGCATTCGAAGAACTGACGGCCGCCAACGGCCGTCGCATCGGCATCGCCACCCTCGCTTCCGAAAAGACCCTGCATGCCATCTCGCTGGAGATGGTCCGGCTGCTCACGCCGCAACTGCAGCAGTGGCAGGCCGATCCGGGCGTGGCCATGGTGATCCTGCAGGCGCAGGGCGAGAAAGCCTTCTGCGCCGGCGGCGACTTGCAGCAGCTCTATCGCTCCATGCGCGAGCATCACGCTTCGCCTGCGCGCGAGGACATCCGCGCCAATACCTACGCGGCTGAATTCTTCGAGCAGGAATATCGTCTGGATTATCTTGTCCACAGCTTCGCCAAGCCCATCCTGTGCTGGGGGCACGGCATCGTCATGGGCGGCGGCATTGGCCTCATGGCCGGCTGCAGCCATCGCGTGGTCACCGAAAAATCGCGCCTGGCCATGCCCGAAATCACCATCGGGCTCTATCCGGATGTGGGGGGAAGCTGGTTCCTGGCGCGCATGCCGGGCAAGACCGGCATCTTCCTGGCGCTGACCGGCGCCAACCTCAACGCCAACGATGCGCTCTTCGCCGGGCTGGCCGACTATCGCGTCGCCCATGCCGCCAAGGCCTCGGTGATCGACGCCTTGCTGATGCAGCCGTGGGGGCAGGGCAATGATGCCGAATTGCTGGACCGTGTCCTGGCAAGCGCGCAGGCCTCGTCTTCCCAGGAAGGGGCCGTAGTCTTCGCGGCGGCCAACCTGCGCACCCATTTCGACCTGATCGAATCCATCTGCCGCCGCCCCACGCTGCCCGAGATCGTGGATGGCATCCTCACCCTGCAAACCGAGGACGCCTGGCTCGCCAAGGCACAGGCGACCCTGCGCGCCGGCTCGCCCGGCTCGGCCTGGCTGGGCCATGCCTTGCAGAAGCGCGTGCGTCGGCTGTCGCTGGCGGAGGTGTTCCGGCTGGAATTCGTGGTCTCGCTGCACTGCGCGGCGCGCCCCGATTTCGTCGAGGGCATCCGCGCGCTGATCATCGAGAAGGACCAGAAACCGCAATGGAATCCGGCCTCGCTGGCCGGTGCCACGCCGCAATGGGTGGAAGGTTTCTTCGCTGACCCCTGGTCGGCGGCGGATCATCCGCTGGCCGACCTGGGGGCCTGAAGCGCGTCAGGCACTCCCCGGCCGGGCCAGCGGCCCGGCCTTAAAGACCCAGTTCGGACAGGCTTGGATGGTCGGACGGACGCGGGCCTGAGCGGTCCCAATGGAATTTGCGGTCCGCTTCCTTGATCGGCAGGTCGTTGATGGAGGCATGGCGCAGGCGCATCAGGCCATGCTCGTCGAATTCCCAGTTTTCATTCCCATAGGAGCGGAACCAGCTCCCCGAATCGTCGTGCCATTCATAGGCGAAGCGCACGGCGATGCGGTTGCCTTCGTGCGCCCAGACTTCCTTGATGAGGCGGTAGTCCAGTTCGCGTGCCCATTTGCGGGTGAGGAAAGCGACGATCTCGGCGCGTCCGTGGACGAAATCTGCACGATTGCGCCAGCGGCTGTCTTCGGTATAGGCCAGCGAGACGCGTTGCGGGTCGCAAGAGTTCCAGGCATCTTCGGCTGCACGCGCCTTCATGGCCGCGGTCTCGCGAGTGAAGGGAGGAAGTGGCGGACGCTGGGCAGGGCTATTCATCGACGGTCTCCTTGGATGGGCCGGACGGGCCGGCTGTTCATGGTGTACGACGGGACGGCAAGCGGAAGTGAAGCAATGTGCAAAAGTCGGGCCGAAAAAATTCTAGGCGCTGCGGCTGGCCTTGGCAAACGAAGCGTGTGTGGCGCCGGGACTGCTCCTGCTGTGCGTGCTGCGCCGGACGGCAACTGTGCTGGCGAGGCTGCGCAAGGATTGATGCGCGCACCATGCATTCACTGCTGGCAGTGCGCAAGCGAAGAACGATCAGGGGGGGATGGTTGAAGCGGTGGGGGACAGCGGTGGGGTACGGAGACGGCCGATCCTGTCGAACCGGCCTCGATTTGAATGCCCTGAACCTGGTTTAGGGCATTCAAATGCGCGAAGCGTGAAATTATTTCTTCTTCTTGTTCACGGCTTCCTTGAAAGCCTTGCCAGCCGAGAACTTCACGGTGGTTGCAGCGGCGATCTTGATTTCTTCGCCGGTTTGCGGGTTACGGCCGGTGCGAGCAGCGCGCTTGCCGGTCGAGAAGGAACCGAAGCCAACCAATTGCACGGTATCGCCCTTGGTCACGGCCTTGATGATGTTCTCGATGACGGAGTCCAGCGCGCGCTGGGCTGCTGCCTTGGAGATCTCGGTGTCGGCGGCGATAACGTCAACCAATTCAGATTTGTTCACTTTAAAATTCCTTTCACTGTTAAGGTGCCCAGATTTTAGCACTGGAATGAGGCGGATCCGCAAGCCCTATCTGCGTTTTCAGCCGATTTGACCTGCGCGTGACCGACCTTTGATTGGAAAAAATCGATGTGCTTTTCAACACCCGCCAACGATGCTTTTCAGCGCCATTTTTTGCGGTTCGATCTTCCCAAAGACACGGATAGTAAAAGCTGCGCGCCGCGGAAGTCAAAACAAAAACGCTTGCCGCCATTCATTTGTTGAAGAATTTGATGAAGTTTCGGGGTTGGAGCAGATTTCGCGGCAGGCTCGCCAGCCGTGCGCGCTGATCATGGCGATCCCTTCGTGATCAATTCCTCATGCACTGCGCCAAGATCGCACGAGATTTTTTTCCGCTTTTCGGCGACTTCCACTGAACTTAAGTTGCACTGCAAAATCCATGTCCCTTGGTTCGCCGCACTCGCAAATCGAGTGACGCCGGACGCCCTCGATTTTCCCTCACGGTGCCGCCCCGAAATCGGGCATGCCGGCTCGTCCATGCGGCGCAAATCCGCGCCGTTGCGCAATTCTGGCGCCAAACACATGTGTATAGCTCAGGTTGCACCTTCAATGTAAATGCTAAGTCCTTCATTTTCCTCACAAATGTTATGAAGTGCAGGTTTTAAGGAAGTGCGCTAAGTCTTTGACTTTATTAGCAAAATCACGGTTTTTCCCAGCGTATACCGCTTGACCTGCAATAGTGCATCCACTAAAGTGGGCGGCAGTGTCAAAAAGTGTTTTTTTGTGGGGCATTTGTGGTGTTATTTGCATTTGCCCGACAGGACAGGGCACCCGATCAGCAATCTCACTCGCCGCAGGCGAAGGAAAAACACAGTGTTCCAGGGCGCGTCAGCACTCAATCTCGATGCCAAAGGACGGATGACCATTCCGGCCAAGCATCGTGACGCCCTGATTGTGCAGTGCGAAGGACGCGCCACCGTGACGCGCCATCCGCATGGCTGCCTGCTGTTCTTCCCGCGCCCGACCTGGGAGACGCATCGCGAGCAGATCGCCAACTGGCCGATGTCGGCCCGTGCCTGGCAGCGCATCTTCCTGGGCAATGCCCAGGACGTGGAGCTCGACAGCGCCGGACGCATCCTGATCGCGCCTGAACTGCGCGCGGCCGTGGGCTTGCAGCGCGATGTGATGTTGCTGGGCATGGGTAGTCATTTCGAAATCTGGGATGCCGTCAAGCTGGCCGAAAGCGAAGCCGAGGCTGTGGCGGGTGGCATGCCGGATGTGTTGAGCAACTTTTCCTTCTGACGGCCGGACAAGATGAATCTGCAACCGGTGCCCGAGCTGCAGCACCGCACCGTGCTGTTGGAAGAAGCCGTGGACGCGCTGGCCATTGCGGGCGAGCGCGCCAATGGCATTTACTTGGACGGAACCTTCGGCCGCGGCGGTCATAGCCGCGCCATCCTGTCCAGGCTGGGCCCGCAAGGGCGCCTGATCGCATTTGACAAGGATCCGTTGGCCATTGCCACGGCGCAGAAGATTGACGATGCCCGCTTCGAGATCGTGCACGACAGTTTCGCGACCATGGATGAGGCGCTGGCCGCACGCGGCATTGCGCAGGTCGACGGCGTATTGATGGATTTGGGCATCTCGTCGCCGCAGGTGGATGACGCCGCGCGCGGCTTCAGTTTTCGGCTCGATGGCCCGCTGGACATGCGCATGGATACCACCCGTGGCGTGTCGGCAGCGGAATGGCTGGCAACGGCAGATGAACAGCAGATTGCAAAGGTGATACGAGATTATGGGGAAGAACGGTTTGCTCTTCAGATTGCAAAGAAGATTGTTGCTGGCCGGGCAATCGAGCCAATTTCAAGCACACGACAGCTTGCCGCGCTCGTGGCACAAGCCGTCAAAACCCGCGAGAAAGGCAAAGACCCGGCCACTCGTACCTTTCAGGCTGTACGGATTTTCGTCAATCAAGAGCTTGAAGAACTCGAAGTAGGACTGGACAAGGCATTTGCCCAGATGGCGCAGCACGGGAGATTGGTCGTGATCAGCTTTCACTCGCTGGAAGATCGCATCGTCAAGCAGTTCATGGCCTCCAAAGCCCATGCGCCGCAGCCCGACCGTCGCCTGCCGATCCGTGCCGTGGACCTGCCGCAAGCCCCGGGCCGCCTGCTGTCGCGCGTCATGCCCAGCGCCGAGGAAGTCACCGCCAACCCGCGTGCCCGCTCGGCGGTCATGCGCGGCCTGGAGCGCGTGACTCCCGTGTCTTCCACCACGAACCAAGGGGCGCCTGCATGACCGGGCGCCTGTGCATCCTGCTGACCATCATGCTGGTGGGTTGCGCGCTGTCGGTCGTGAGCGCCCAGTACAAGGCCCGCAGCCTCTTCATCGAGCTCGAGCGCGCCCAGAGCGCGGCCCGCCAGCTCGACGTCGACTGGGCGCAGCTGCAGCTGGACCAATCGACGCTGGGCAAGAACGCCCGCATCGAAGAACTGGCGCGTCGTGACCTGGGCATGGTCCCGGTCTCCGCCGCCCGGACCCAATACCTGACCGTGGGGGCGCCATGACCAAGATGCCTCCGCGTACCAACGTCGCCGGCGGCCGCGTGGCAGCCTCCAAGGGCGTGGCGTTTTCCTCCAATCCCATCCTGCAGGTCAAGCTGCCGGCCTGGCGCTCGCGCTTCGTGCTGTTCGTGCTGTTTGCCGCCTTCGTGGCGCTGGTGGTGCGGGCGCTCTGGCTGCAGGGCGTGTCCACCGATTTCCTGCAGAAGCAGGGGGCTTCGCGCTATGCGCGCACCCTGGAGTTGCCCGCCACGCGCGGCAAGATCACCGACCGCAACGGCCAGGTGCTGGCCTCGTCGGTGCCGGTCAAGGCCATCTGGGCCATCCCTGAAGACGTGCAGGCCGCTCCCAAGGACAAGCTGGCGCAGCTGGCCAAGCTCTTGGACATGAGCGATGCCGAACTGCGCAAGAAGCTTGATTCGGACCGCAGCTTCGTCTACCTGAAACGCCAGGTCGAGCAGGAGACTTCCGACAAGATCGTCAAGCTGGGCATTCCCGGCATCGAGACCCGCAAGGAATACAAGCGCTTCTACCCCGAGGGCGAGGTGATGGCGCACGTGGTCGGCTTCACCAACATTGAAGACGCCGGGCAGGACGGCATGGAACTGGCCGCCCAGAAAACCCTGGCCGGCGTGACCGGCAGCCGCCGCGTCATCAAGGATCGCCTGGGCCGCGTGGTGGAAGACATCGAATCCATCCGCGAGCCGCATGACGGCCGCGACCTGACCCTGTCCATCGACAGCAAGATCCAGTACATCGCCTTCACCCAGCTGAAGGAAGCCGTCGACAAGTTCAAGGCCAAGGCGGGCGGCATCATCGTGGTCGATGCCAAGACCGGGGAAGTGCTGGCCCTGGCCAACCTGCCGACCTACAACCCCAATGACCGTTCGGTATTGACCGGCGCGCAGCTGCGCAATCGCGTCGTGACCGATACCTTCGAGCCGGGCTCGACGCTCAAGCCCTTTACCGTTGCCCTGGCGCTGGATACCCATCGCGTCACGCCCTCGACCGTATTCCAGACCGCACCCGGCAAGATGACCATCGGCACGGCCACCATCGGCGACTCGCATGCCCACGGTCCGCTGACGGTGGCGCAGATCATCGAGAAATCCTCCAACATCGGCACCGCCAAGATCGCGCTGGGCATGCCGCCGGAAGAGATGTGGGAAATGTTCACCACAGTCGGTTTCGGCCAGCAGCCCAAGTTCGGTTTCCCGGGTGCTGTGGCCGGCCGCGTGCGTCCCTACAAGTCATGGCGCCCGATCGAGCAGGCCACCATGAGCTACGGTCACGGCATCTCGGTCTCGCTGATCCAGCTGGCGCACGCTTACCTGATCTTCGCCCGCAATGGCGACATCATCCCGCTGTCCTTCACCAAGGTCACCGATTCGCCCATCGGCCAGCGCGTCATCTCGGCCGATACTGCCCTGCAGATGCGCCGCATGCTGGAAACCGTGGTCGCCCCCGGCGGTACGGCCCCGCAGGCGCAGGTGCCGGGCTATCGCGTCGGTGGCAAGACCGGTACCGCCTACAAAATTGAGGGCGGCAAGTATGTGCGCAAGTACGTGGCCTCCTTCTCGGGCATCGCCCCGATGTCGGATCCGCGCCTGATCATCTCGGTGATGATCGACGAGCCGCAAGGCCAGCACTACGGCGGCCCGGTGGCCGGTCCGGTGTTTGCCAACGTGGCCGCCAACGCCTTGCGCGCATTGAACGTACCGCCTGATTCCAGCGTGACCAACATCATCATTCCCAAAGAACCGCTAGAGGAGAGCATGTAATGTCCCCGCGCGTTCTGAGCCTTCAAGAGATCATCGCCTGGCTGCGCCAGGCGTCGCCGTCTGCGCAACTGACCTCGGATTCCCGCCGCGTGACGCCGGGCGATGTGTTCTTCGCCTATGTGGGCGACGCCGACGGCCGCTCCTATATTGCCGATGCCGTCGAGCGCGGCGCCGCTGCCGTGCTGTATGAAGCCGATGGCTACACCTGGCCCGCCCAGATCGAAGCGCCGCACCTGGCCGTGCCCGACCTGAAGGCGCGCGCCGGCGAGATTGCCGCCGCCTGGTATGGCCAGCCCGACCAGGGCATGCTGACGGTGGCGGTCACCGGTACCAACGGCAAGACCTCCTGCGCCTACTGGCTGGGTACGGCGCTCTCCCGCCTGGCCGGTGCCAGTACTGCCGGTGTGATCGGCACGCTCGGCGTGGGCAGCTTCATCAACGGCAAGGCGCAAGGCTTCGACGTCACCGGCTACACCACGCCGGACGCCGTGCTGCTGCAACGCAGCCTGTTCAAGCTGTCGCAGGCCCGCGTGGGCGCGCTGGCCATCGAGGCGTCCTCCATCGGCTTGGCCCAGGGCCGCATGAACGGCATGCACGTCGATGTCGCCCTGCTCACCAATTTCACCCGTGATCACCTGGATTTCCACGGTGACATGCAGACCTACGAAGACGCCAAGCGCAAGCTGTTCCAGTGGCCGGGCCTGAAGCACGCCGTGGTCAACCTGGACGACGGCATGGGCCAGCGCCTGCTGCCGCTGTTGGCCGAGCGCAAGCTGCCCGTGATCGGCTACGCCATTGCCGACGAGCAGGGCGGCGACACGCACGGCGTACCTACCCTGCGCGCCAGCCAGCTGCGCAGCAGTCATACCGGCACCGCCTTCCACGTCGATTCCCCTTTCGGCAGCGGCCAGGTCAAGACCCAGCTGGTGGGACGCTTCAATGTCAGCAACGTGCTGGGCATCATGGGCGTGCTGCTCACCCAGGGCGTGGCATGGGATGCTGTGGTCGCTGCTGCCGCCGCGCTGAGCCCGGCGCCCGGCCGCATGCAGCAGTTCGGCGGACCTGATGTACCGCTGATCGTGATCGATTACGCGCATACGCCCGACGCCCTCGACAAGACCCTCTCCACCCTGCGCCAGGTCGCCACCCAGCGTGGCGGCCAGCTGTGGTGCGTGTTCGGCTGCGGCGGCGACCGCGATCCCGGCAAGCGTCCGCAGATGGGCCAGATCGCCGAGCAGGCCGACCAGGTCGTGCTGACCAGCGACAACCCGCGCACCGAAGATCCCCATGCCATCATCGAGCAGATCCGCGCCGGCATGAGCCGCGTCGAACCGACCGTGTTGCCCGATCGCGCCGGTGCCATCCTGTGGGCGATCCGCCATGCCACCAAGGCCGATGTGGTCCTGCTGGCCGGCAAGGGACATGAGCCTTACCAGGAAATCGCCGGCAAGAAATTGCCCTTCCTCGACGCCGACCATGTCGCGCTGGCGCTTGCCGCGCGCTCGACCATGATGGGGGGCGCATGATGCGATTCGATTTCCGCCAGTTGCTGGAATGGATCCGCGCCGCCGAAGAAGCCGCCTCTGCGCATACCGTGCCGGGCGTGGTCAACGCGCCTGCCGGCGTGCTCGCGCTCAATGACGTGGTCACCGACAGCTGTGCGGTCAAGCCCGGCAATGTCTTCGTCGCGCTGCGCGGCGAACGTTTCGATGCGCATGATTTCCTTGATGCGGTCGTCGCCCAGGGCGCTGCCGCCGTGGTGGTCGATCGCGTGCCGCCGGGATTGAGCGTGCCGGCCATCGTGGTGCCTGACACCCGCGCCGCCCTGGGCCAGATCGCCCATGGCTGGCGTGCGCAGCGCCAGATTCCGGTCATCGGCGTCACCGGCAGCAACGGCAAGACCACCGTCAAGGAAATGATCGCCGCCATCCTCGCGGCCGCCTTCGGTGAAGACGGCTACCTGGGTACGCGCGGCAATTTCAACAACGAGATCGGCGTGCCGCTGACGCTGTTCCGCCTGCGCGCGCAACACCAGGCGGCGGTCATCGAGATGGGCATGAACCATCCGGGCGAGATCGCCGTGCTTTCGCGCATCGCTGCGCCGACGCTGGGCCTGGTCAACAACGCCCAGCGCGAGCACCAGGAATTCATGGCCAGCGTCGAAGCGGTGGCCCGTGAAAATGGCGCCGTGATCCGTCACCTGCCCGCTGATGGCGTAGCCGTGTTCCCGGCTGATGATGATTTCACCGCGCTCTGGCGCGAAGAAGCCGGCGCCCGCCGCGTACTGACCTTCGGCCTGGATGTGCAAGCCGATGTGAGTGCCAGCTACCAGGCCACGGCCTTCGGCAGCACGCTGCAGGTCACCGTCAAGGGACTGGCCGTGCCGCCCGCGCAGTTCAAGGTGGAACTGGCCGCCGTCGGCGAGCACAACGTACGCAACGCACTGGCAGCGACTGCCTGCGCGCTCGGTGCCGGCATCCCGGTGGACGCCGTGGTGCGCGGCCTGCAGAGCTTTGCCCCGGTCAATGGCCGCCTGCAGCGCAAGCAAGCCCGCAGCGGCGCCTTGGTGATCGACGACACCTACAACGCCAATCCCGATTCCGTGCGCGCCGCCATCGACGTGCTGGCCTCCATCACCGGCCCCCGTGTGCTGGTGCTGGGCGACATGGGTGAGGTCGGCGACCAGGGTCCGCAGTTCCATGCCGAGATCGGTGCCTATGCCCGCAGCCGTGGCATCCCGCTCTTCTTGGGATTGGGCGAATTGACGAAATACGCTGTCACTTCGTATGGCCCCACGCTACAAAACGTAGCGCAGGCCATGCATTTCGACGACATCACCGCGCTCAACGCAGCGGTGGAGCAGGCCGCACCGCAGGGCGCGACCGTTTTGGTAAAAGGTTCACGCTTCATGAAGATGGAGCGAGTTGTACAGCATCTGGTCAACGTTGAATCCCTCACGCAACATCAACAGGAGACCCATTAGCATGCTGGTCTGGCTCGCACAGAATTTTCAACAGGATTTCGGCTTTCTGCGCCTGTTCAACTTCATCACCTTCCGCGCGGTGTTCGCCACGCTGACGGCGCTGCTGATCGGCATGATCGCCGGTCCCGCCGTGATCCGCATGCTCACCCGCATGAAGGTCGGCCAGGCCGTGCGCCAGGATGGTCCGCAGACCCACCTCATCAAGTCCGGCACCCCGACCATGGGCGGCGTGCTGATTCTGATCGGCATCGGCATTTCCACCCTGCTGTGGGCCGACCTCTCCAACCGCTTCGTGTGGATCGTGCTGATCGTCACGCTCGGATTCGGCGCCATCGGCTGGGTCGATGACTACCGCAAGGTGGTCTATCGCGATCCGGAAGGCATGCGCTCGCGCGAAAAATATTTCTGGCAATCGCTGATCGGCCTGGTGGCGGCGTTCTACCTGGCCTTCTCGGTGTCCGAAGTGAGCAACATGAAGGTCTTCGACCTCTTCGTGGCCTGGGTGCGTTCCGGCTTCAGCCTGGACCTGCCGCCCAAGGCCGACCTGATCGTGCCCTTCTTCAAGACCGTGACCTACCCGCTGGGTGTGTGGGGCTTCATCGCGCTGACCTATTTCGTCATCGTCGGCACCAGCAATGCGGTCAACCTGACCGACGGCCTGGACGGCCTGGCCATCATGCCGACCGTGCTGGTCGGTGCGGCCCTGGGCTTGTTCGCCTACCTGACCGGTAACGCCGCCTATGCCAAGTACCTGTTCATCCCGCACATCCCGGGCGCCGGCGAACTGCTGATCTTCTGCGGCGCCATGGGCGGCGCCGGGCTGGCCTTCCTCTGGTACAACGCCTACCCGGCGCAGGTGTTCATGGGCGACGTCGGCGCGCTGGCGCTCGGTGGTGCGCTGGGCACCATCGCCGTCATCGTGCGCCAGGAAATCGTGCTCTTCATCATGGGCGGCATCTTCGTGGTGGAGACGCTCTCGGTGATGATCCAGGTGGCCTATTTCAAGTACACCAAGAAGCGCTTCGGCACCGGCCGCCGCGTGCTGCTGATGGCGCCGCTGCACCATCACTACGAGCAGAAGGGCTGGAAGGAAACCCAGGTGGTGGTCCGCTTCTGGATCATCACCATGATGCTGGTGCTGGTCGGCCTGTCCACGCTGAAGCTGCGGTAACAGGCGAGATGAACAAAAACGGCGCCCCTTGTGAAGCATGGCAAGCGGCGCCTTTGTGGTTGGCAGGGCAGTCCCTGCATGGCAAGAAACAAGTGAAGAAGTGAGTCTGGAAACAACGATGAATTACTCGGGCAAACACGTTCTGGTGCTCGGACTCGGCGAGTCCGGCCTGGCAATGGCGCGGTGGCTGGTCTACTGCGGCGCCGGCGTGCGCGTGGCCGATACCCGTGGCGAAGCAGCCCTGGCCGAGCGCCTGGCCGCCTTGCGCGCCGACGCACCCGAGGCGCAGGCCGTGCTGGGTCAGCCCTTGTCGCCGTCCTTGCTCGATGGAATCGATTTCGTCGCCGTCAGTCCCGGCCTGGCGCCCGAGGGCGAGCTGGCGCCGCTGATGCCGGCCATTGCCGAGCGTGGCCTGCCGCTGTGGGGCGAGATCGAATTGTTTGCGCAGGCGCTGGCCGCCTTGCGCGAAGACACCCTGTATCAGCCCAAGGTACTGGCCATCACCGGCACCAACGGCAAGACCACCGTGACCCGCCTGACCGGCCTGCTGTGCCAGCGCGCCGGCCTGTCGGTGCAGGTGGCGGGCAACATCAGCCCGGCCGCCCTGGATGTGCTGCGCGAAGCCGTCATCAAGGACAAGGTATTCCTGGCCGAACTGGCCGAGCAGGATGCGATTGCTGCCGAACAGGCCGCCGCCGAAGCCGAGGCGCAAGCCGCGCAGCAGGCCGTGCTGGATGCCCAGCAGGCGGCCGAAGCCGAGAAGCACCGCCGTGCCGCCGCCAGCATCGAGGCCGCCGCTGCGATTGCGGTGCCGGTGTTGCAGGCGCAGCCTGAAGCAGAACCTGAAGCTCACCCTGAGCCAGAACCGGCGCCGCAGCTGGACTTGCTGGCGACGCCCGAAGAGGTCCAGGCAACCGGACAAGAAAGCGGCCAAGAAAGCGGCCAAGAAAGCGGACAAGAGCGCGATCACGAAGACGCACAGGATCCTGCGCAGCAAGTTGCACAGGAAGCCGGCCCGGAAACTGCACAGCCGGCAGTACAGGCGTCTGAGCAGCCTGACACCGAAGCCGTTTCCGAAAGCGATGCTGCGGCAGCGACGCTGGATGTGGCCTCGGACGTGATCCCGCAAGCCGAGATGGATGCGCCCGCCACCACCGGCGAGGCCATGAACCTTGGCGACTTCATGGAAGTCTCGCGCAAGGCCGAGGAAGATGCGCTGGTGGAAGTCCCGCCACCGCCTCCGCCCGAGCCGACCTATCGCGGCTCCATGCCGCAAGCCTGGGTGCTGGAGCTGTCCAGCTTCCAGCTGCACACCACGCACAGCCTGCAGCCGCACGCCGCCACCGTCCTGAACCTGACCCAGGATCACCTCGACTGGCACGGCAGCATGGAGCACTATGCCGCCGACAAGGCCCGCATCTTCGGCCAGGACACCGTGCGCGTGCTCAACCGCGATGACGCACTGGTGATGGAGATGAGCTCCGCCGCTGCGCCGCTGTCCACCTTCGGCCTGGACGAACCGTCCACGCCCAACAGTTTCGGCCTGGTCAACGACAACGGCATGCTGTGGCTGGCCAATGCCTTCGTGCATGAAGACGATGAAGTGCCTGAAGGCAAGCGCCGTCGCAAGCAGAAGGACATGCTGCCGCCGCCGGTGACGGTCAAGCGCCTCATGCCCGCCGATGCCCTGCGCATTCGCGGTGCCCACAACGCCATGAATGCCCTGGCCGCGCTGGCCCTGTGCCGCGCCATTGACCTGCCGATGGCCCCGCTGCTGCACGGCCTGCGCGAATACACCGGGGAGCCGCACCGTGTGGAGCTGGTCGGCGTGATCCAGGATGTGGAGTACTACGACGACAGCAAGGGCACCAACGTCGGTGCCACCGTGGCTGCGCTCAACGGCCTGGGTTTGGGTGGCCGCCCCAACCGCATCGTGCTGATCGCCGGTGGCGACGGCAAGGGCCAGGACTTTTCGCCACTGGACCTGCCGGTGCAGAAATACGCCCGCGCGGTCTTGCTGATCGGCCGTGACGGTCCTGCCGTGCGCGCCGCCCTGGCCGACAGCGGTGTCGAGCTGATCGATTGCGCCAGCCTGGAAGCCGCCGTGGAAAAGGCGGGCGAACTCGCCACCGGCGGCGACATCGTGCTGCTCTCGCCGGCTTGCGCCAGCCTGGACATGTTCCGCAACTACGCTCATCGCGCCGAAGTCTTCGTGGATGCGGTGCGTGAACTGGCGCTCTCGCGCGGTGAGGTGCTGGCATGAAACTGGGCCTGTCCTCCGTGCGCAGCTGGCTGGGTGGCTTGAAGGAAGCTGCGCCGGCGGCCGCCGGTCGTGCGCGCACGGGCCGTGGCAGCGCATCGGGCAGCATCGGCTTCGAGCAGCGTTCGCGCATGATGGAATACGACCAGCCGCTGATCTGGGTGGTGCTGCTGCTGATGCTGTTCGGCATGGTGATGGTCTACTCGGCCTCGGTGGCGCTGCCGGATTCGCCCAAGTACGCCTCCTACTCGAATTACCACTTCCTGATCCGCCAGGCGATCTTCATCGTGCTCTCCATCATCGCGGGCGCGCTGGCCTTCCGCGTGCGCATGGAGACCTGGCAGAAGTGGGCTCCCTACCTGTTCGCCATCACCCTGATCCTGCTGCTGATGGTGCTCATCCCCGGCGTGGGCAAGGGTGTGAACGGTGCCAAGCGCTGGCTCTCGCTGAAGATCATCAACCTGCAGCCTTCCGAACTGATGAAGCTGTTCATCGTGCTCTACGCCGCCGACTATACGGTGCGCAAGCAGGCGGTGATGCACAAGCTGGTCAAGGGCTTCTTCCCCATGGCGGCGGCCGTCGGCCTGGTGGGCCTGCTGCTGCTGCTGGAGCCCGACCTCGGTGCCTTCGGCGTGATCGTCTGCATCGCCATGGGCATCCTGTTCCTGGGCGGCATCAACGGCGTCTGGTTCGGTGGCATCGGCGCCACGCTGGTGGCGGTCTTCTCGCTGGTCATCGTGACTTCCCCGTGGCGGCGCGAGCGTATCTTCGCCTACCTGAATCCCTGGGAAGAAGAGAATGCGCTGGGCAAGGCCTACCAGCTGTCGCACTCGCTGATCGCTTTCGGCCGTGGCGAACTCTTCGGCGTGGGCCTGGGCAGCAGCGTGGAAAAATTGCACTACCTGCCCGAAGCGCATACCGACTTCCTGCTTGCCGTCATCGGCGAGGAGCTTGGGTTCGTCGGCGTGCTGGTCGTGGTGCTGCTGTTCTACTGGCTGGTCAAGCATGCCTTCGAGATCGGCCGCCAGGCCATCGCGCTGGACCTGACCTTTGCCGGCCTGGTGGCCAAGGGCATCGGCATCTGGCTGGGCGTGCAGGCTTTCATCAACATGGGCGTGAACCTGGGCCTGTTGCCGACCAAGGGCCTGACGCTGCCGCTGATGAGCTATGGCGGTTCGGGCGTGCTGTTGAATTGCGTCGGCCTGGCCATCTTGCTGCGCATCGACTACGAAAACCGGGTGCTCATGCGCGGAGGTCGCCTGTGAACGCGCCGCGCAAATTGCTCATCATGGCGGCCGGTACCGGCGGCCATATCTTCCCGGGCCTGGCCATCGCCGACACCATGCGTGCGCGCGGCTGGCAGGTGAGCTGGCTGGGCACCACGCACGGCATGGAGCGCGAGCTGGTGCCGCGCCATGGCGTGGAGATGGACAGCATCGTCTTCGCCGGCCTGCGCGGCAAGGGCCTGATGCATACGGTCAAGGGCGTGTGGCGCCTGGCGGCAAGCTTCTTGCATTGCCATGCCATCCTCGGCCGCCGCCGTCCCGATGTGGTGCTGGGCATGGGCGGCTACGTCACCGTGCCAGGTGGCGTCATGGCGCGCCTGCGCGGCAAGCCGCTGGTGCTGGTCAATGCGGATGCGGCCCTGCTGCTGTCGAACAAGACCCTGACGCCGATGGCCACCAAGGTGTTGTTCGGCTTCCCGGCCGATTTCGGCCGTGCCGCGGGCAAGGCTGAGGTCACCGGCAATCCGGTGCGCAAGGAAATCATCGCGCTGCCGCAGCCGGCCCAGCGTTACGCCGGCCGCAGCGGTCCGCTGAAGATCCTGGTGGTGGGCGGCAGCCTGGGCGCCAAGGTGTTGAACGACAACGTGCCGGCGGCGCTGGCCAAATTGCCCGCCGAGCTGCGTCCGCAGGTGACGCACCAGTCGGGCAAGCAGCACATCGCCGCCCTGCGTTCAGCGTATGAGGCCGCCGGCGTGCAGGCCGAAGTGGTCGATTTCATCGACGACATGCCGCGCCGCTATGCCGAGGCCGACCTGGTGATCTGCCGCGCTGGCGCGATCACCGTGTCCGAGCTGACGGCAGCGGGGGTGGCCAGCGTGCTGGTTCCGCTGGCGGTATCGACCACCTCGCACCAGATCGACAATGCCAAATGGATGGCACAGAACAAGGCGGCGATTCACCTGCCGCAACGCGAACTGACGCCGGATCACCTGGCCGGTTTGCTGCAGGAACTGGACCGCGCTGCATGCCATGCCATGGCGCAGGCGGCGTACGAACAAGGCCGGCGCGATGCCAACGAGGCAATCGCGCGCGTGCTGGAAGGACTGGTAACACCATGAAGCATCGCGTCAAGAATATCCATTTTGTCGGCATCGGCGGCTCGGGCATGAGCGGCATTGCTGAAGTGTTGCTCAACCTGGGCTACGGCGTCTCCGGCTCGGACCTGGGCAGCAACGCCGCCACCCAGCGCCTGGCGCAGCTGGGTGCCAGCATCCGCTATGGCCACGCAGCCGAGAACATCGAGGGCGCAGACGCCATCGTCACCTCCACCGCCGTCAAGGGCGACAACCCGGAAGTGCTGGCCGCGCGCAAGAAGCACATCCCCATCGTGCCGCGTGCGGTGATGCTGGGCGAACTGATGCGCCTGAAGAAGGGCATCGCCATTGCCGGTACCCACGGCAAGACCACCACCACCAGCCTGGTGGCCAGCGTGCTGGCGCAGGGCGGGCTGGACCCGACCTTCGTCATCGGCGGCCGCCTCACCAGCGCCGGCGCCAATGCCAAGCTGGGCACCGGTGAATTCATCGTGGCCGAGGCCGATGAATCCGATGCGTCCTTCCTCAACCTCACGCCCGTGATCGAAGTCATCACCAACATCGATGCCGATCACATGGAAACCTACAACCATGATTTCGCGCGCCTGAAGCAGGCCTTCGTCGAGTTCACCCAGCGCCTGCCGTTCTACGGCGTGGCCGTGCTCTGCCTGGACGACCCGCACGTGCGCGAGATCATGCCCATGGTCTCCAAGCCCATCCTCACCTATGGCTTCCATGAAGACGCCGATGTGCGCGCCATCGATGCCCGTGCGGTCGACGGCAAGATGGAATTCACCGTGATCCAGGACGGCTACGCCCCCATGCAGGTGAGCCTGAACCAGCCCGGCATGCACAACGTGCAGAACGCCTGCGCGGCCATCGCGATTGCGCGCGAACTGGACGTGGAGGATGCCGCGACCCAGAAGGCGCTGACCGAATTCAACGGCGTCGGCCGTCGCTTCACGCGTTACGGCGAAGTACCGATCACCGATGCGCAGGGCAATCCGGCCGGCCATTTCACCCTGGTCGACGATTACGGCCACCACCCGGTCGAGACCGCCGCCACCATCGCCGCCGCCCGCGGTGCCTATCCGGGCCGCCGCCTGGTGCTGGCCTTCCAGCCGCACCGCTATACGCGCACGCGCGACCTGTTCGAGGATTTCGTCAAGGTCCTGTCCTCGCCCGATGTGCTGGTGCTGGGCGAAGTGTATTCGGCCGGTGAAGCGCCCATCGTGGCCGCCGACGGCCGTTCGCTGGCGCATGCGCTGCGTGCGGCTGGCAAGGTGGAGCCGGTCTTCGTGGACGACATCGGTGACATGCCCGAGACCATCCGCAACGTGGTGCGCGATGGCGATGTGGTCATGACCATGGGCGCGGGATCGATTTCCGCCGTACCCGGCCGCCTGGTGGCGCAAGCCGGTGGCAAGAACGAACAGGGGGCCGCATGATCAGCCAGGACCAGGTCAAAGCCTTCGGCCGTGTCGGCGTGCTCTTCGGCGGCCGCTCCGCCGAGCGTGAAGTCTCGATGATGTCGGGTAACGGCGTCCTGCAGGCCTTGCGCAGCAAGGGCGTGGATGCGCATCCCTTCGACCCGGCCGAGCGCAGCCTGGGTGAATTGCAGGCCGAGAAATTCGACCGCGTCTTCATCGCCCTGCACGGCCGCTACGGCGAAGACGGCACGCTGCAAGGCGCGCTGGAACAGATGGGCCTGCCCTATACCGGCCCCGGCGTGATGGCATCGAGCATCGCCATGGACAAGATCATGACCAAGCGCATCTGGCTCTCGCACGGCCTGCCCACGCCGCGCTTCCTGAGCCTGGATGCCAAGGCCACCACGCGCGAGCAGCTGCGCGTGGTCCCTGATGAGCTGGGCCTGCCGCTGATGCTCAAGGCGCCGCATGAAGGCTCGACCATCGGCATTGCCAAGGTCAACGGTTATTCCGACATGCAGGCGGGCTTTGATCTCTGCGCGCGCTATGACAGCGTGGTGCTGGCCGAGGAGTTCATCCGCGGCCGCGAACTGACGGTGCCGGTGCTGGGCACGGGCCGTGAGGCGCGCGCGCTGCCGGTCATCGAGATCCGCGCACCGGAGGGCAATTACGACTACCAGAACAAGTATTTCACCGACGACACGAAATATTTGTGTCCGGCACCCCTTGACGAGGAACTGACGCGCCATTTGCAGGATCTGGCGGTACGTGCGTTCAATGCGCTCGGTTGCCGTGGCTGGAGCCGTGTGGACTTCATGCTGCGCGAGGCCGATGGCAAGAGCGAGCCCTTCCTGCTGGAAATCAATACCTCGCCGGGCATGACCGGCCATTCGCTGGTGCCGATGGCGGCCAAGGCCGTGGGCCTGAGCTATGAGGACCTGTGCTGCACGATCCTGCAGATGGCGTCGCTGGACATGACGCCCTCCAAGGACTGGACGCCGCAGGCGGGCCAGCCGTGATGGCCCGGGTTTAAGGAAGAACGCGTCGATGTGGCAGGACGTCAAGATGCTCAACGCCATCAGCAGTGCGCTCTTTGCGCTGGTGCTGCTGGCCCTGGTGGCATCCGGTTTATGGTGGGTTGCGCAGCGGCCGATGTTTACGCTGCACACGATACGCATCGAATCCTCCGGTGACATGCCGCTGGAGAAGGTCAATGCGTTGACGGTGCGGGCGACCGCCGTGCCGCGCATCCACGGCAATTTCTTCACCGCCGACCTGACGGCGGTGCGGGCGGCCTTCGAAGCCGTGCCCTGGGTGCGCAAGGCCATGGTGCGGCGTGAATGGCCGGACCGGCTGGTGGTGAAGATCGAGGAACACAAGGCCCTGGGCACCTGGGGCGAAGATGGCAAGCTGCTTTCGCAGAAGGGTGACGTGTTCACCGCCAACCTGGCCGAGGCCGAGGATGACGGTGACCTGCTGGAGTTCGATGGCCCGCCCGGCAGCGAGAAGCAGGTAGTGGCGCGGCTGGCGCTGTTCCGCCAGTGGTTTGCGCCCATCAAGCTGGAGCCGGAGTCGCTGGTGCTGTCCAACCGCTACGCCTGGACCGTGCGGCTGGACAACGGAATGACCGTCGAGCTGGGCCGTGACCAGGGCGATGCGGTGTTGAAGGAACGGGTGGCGCGGCTGGTGGCGGTGTATCCGCAGCTGCTCGACAGGTTGCAGGGCAAGATAGAAAGCGTCGACTTGCGCTATCCCAACGGGATGGCCTTGAAGGCAGATGGAATGGTGCTGGCGGCAATGAACGGAAAAAAGAAATAAGCGGAACGCTATGACAAAAGACGCAAAAAATCTGATCGTCGGTCTGGACATCGGCACCTCGAAAGTGGTGGCGGTGGTGGCCGAGGTGCTGCCCGATGGCCGCCATGAAGTGATCGGGCTGGGGCAGTCCGAATCCAAGGGGCTCAAGAAAGGCGTGGTGGTCAACATCGAGGCCACCGTCGAATCCATCCAGCGCGCGCTGGAAGAAGCCGAGCTGATGGCCGACTGCAAGATCCGCAACGTCTATACCGGCATTGCGGGCAGCCACATCCGCAGCTTCAATTCCAGCGGCATGGTCGCCATCAAGGACAAGGAAGTCACCGCCGCCGACGTCTCGCGCGTGATCGAGACCGCCAAGGCGGTCAACATCCCGACCGACCAGCAGCTGCTGCACACGGTCCCGCAGGAATTCATCGTCGACAACCAGGAAGACGTGCGCGAGCCCATCGGCATGAGCGGCATCCGCCTGGAAGTGAAGGTGCACATCGTCACCGGTGCGGTGTCTGCGGTGCAGAACATCGTCAAGTGCGTGCGCCGCTGCGGCCTGGAAGTGTCGGACCTGATCCTGCAGCCGATGGCCTCGGCCGATTCGGTGCTGACCACCGACGAGCGCGAGCTGGGCGTGGTGCTGGTCGATATCGGCGGCGGTACCACCGATGTGGCGGTCTTCACCGAAGGTGCGATCCGCCATACCGCCGTGATCCCGATTGCCGGCGACCAGATCACCAACGACATCGCCATGGCCCTGCGCACGCCCACGCTGGAAGCCGAAGAAATCAAGCTGCGCTACGGCGTGGCCAAGCAGATCCTGGCTGACCCGACCGAGACGCTGGAAGTGCCCGGCCTGGGTGACCGCAATCCGCGCACGCTCTCGCGCCAGGCCCTGGCCGCCGTCATCGAGCCGCGCGTGGAAGAGCTGTTCGCGCTGGTACACCAGGTGGTGCGCGAGTCGGGTTATGAAGAGGTGCTGTCCTCGGGCATCGTGCTCACCGGTGGTTCGGCAATGATGCCGGGCATGACCGAACTGGCCGAAGACATCTTCCTCAAGCCGGCCCGCCTGGGTACGCCCGAATACAGCGGGCAGCTGGCCGACGTGGTGCGCAGTCCACGCTACTCGACCGTGCTGGGCCTGCTGCAGGAAGCCAAGAAACAGTATCTGCGCGGCTACATCGTGACGCGCCAGGAAGGCTCGGTGAAGGCGGTCTGGCAGCGCATGAAGGAATGGTTCCTCGGCAATTTCTGATCCATTCCCGTCGGCTGCCACGAGCGGCCGGTGGTGAATGCATCAGGATGTAAAAGCATTGGTCGTTGCTGGCGGTTCGGTTGTACGGTTCTGGCAGTAAAAAATTGATGAGAACGGCAGCAAATTTGCAGCAGTGTTTTCTTAGAATAGCGGTAACAAGGTTTTAAGGTTTCAAGGCATCAGTCGCATCATTGGCAGCATCGGTATCAGGTATCAGGTATCAGGTATCGGGTATCAGCTATCAGATACCAGCATCAAAAAGAAACAACAGGGAATCACACATACGGACAGCAGTGATCAGTTGCTAGTCGTCACACCGCGTGATGCCTATCAACTGCCAGCTGCAGGACACATATATTTTAAGGAGTCATCATGGAAATCGATATGGTCGACAATGCGACGCTGGGTACGATCATCAAGGTCGTGGGCGTAGGCGGTGCTGGCGGCAATGCCGTGCAGCACATGATCAACAAGGGTGTGTCCGGCGTCGAATTCATCGCCGCCAATACGGATGCCCAGGCACTGAAGCAATCGAAGGCGCACAACGTCATCCAGATCGGTGATACCGGCCTGGGCGCCGGCATGCAGCCCGACGTCGGCCGCCGCCTGGCCGAGGAAACCCGTGCCCGCATCGAAGACTCCCTGCGCGGCGCGCACATGGTCTTCATCGCCGCCGGCATGGGTGGCGGTACCGGCACCGGTGCCGCTCCGGTGGTGGCGCAGGTGGCCAAGTCGCTGGGCGCACTGACGGTCGCCGTGGTCTCCAAGCCCTTCTCCTACGAAGGCCAGAAGTGCATGGACATCGCTGACGCCGGCCTGGAAGAGCTGACCCAGCACGTCGATTCGCTGATCATCATCCTCAATGAAAAGCTGGAAGAGATCTACGAAGACGACAGCATGATCGAATGGCTGTCGCACGCCGATGACGTGTTGAACAATGCGGTGGCCGGTATCGCCGAAATCATCAACGTGCCCGGCCACATCAACGTCGACTTCAACGACGTCAAGACCATCATGGGCGAGCAGGGCAAGGCCATGATGGGTACCGCCACTGCGGCCGGTGTGGACCGCGCCCGCGTGGCCGCCGAGCAGGCCGTGGCTTCGCCGCTGCTGGACGGCATCGACCTGTCCGGCGCGCGCGGCGTGCTGGTCAACGTCACTGCCAGCCGTGGCCTGAAGGGCAAGGAAATCAAGGAAGTCATGGCCACCGTGCGCGCCTTCGCGGCACCGGACGCCTCCATCGCCCAGGGCATCGCCTACGATGACAGCATGGGTGACGAGATCCGCGTGACCGTGGTGGCCACCGGCCTGGGCCGTGCCCGCAAGGCCGTGCAGCTGGTGCAGACCCCGGTCATGCGCACCGGTACCCACAACGAGCCGATGATGGCCGTCGGTGGCGTGATGCCGCAAGGCGCCGCGCAACCGGCCGGTGCCACCTTCGGCGGCCTGAAGGCCCCGGCCGTGTGGCGTCGCGAGTCGGCTTCCGACACCGTGCGCGCCCTGGAAAAGAACGGCATGGAAACCTACGACATCCCGGCCTTCCTGCGCAAGCAGGCGGACTGATCGTCGTTGGCTCGGAGCGGCGGCCAGCTTCACAGCAGGCTTGCCGGTTCCAAGGCATACTAACGCCGCGCCACGTGCGCGGCGTTTTTTCGTGCGCAGCGCGCCGGCAACTCATCTGCTGCATCGATGAATCGCGGCAGATGCATCTGTTTCACCACTTAATCATCACTTAATCAATTCACAGTCCTACAACCAGACGAGGAAACACCATGACCATCAAGATCGGCGACCGCCTGCCCGAAGGCACCCTGACCGAATTCATCGAGACCGAGACCGAAGGCTGCAGCCTGGGCCCCAACGCCTTCAAGGTGTCGGACCTGGTCAAGGGCAAGAAGATCGCGCTGTTCGCGCTGCCGGGCGCCTTCACCCCGACCTGTTCGGCCAAGCACGTGCCGGGCTACATCGCCCTGGCCGACCAGTTCAAGGCCAAGGGTGTGGATGAGATCTGGTGCATCTCGGTCAACGACGCCTTCGTCATGGGCGCCTGGGGCCGCGACCAGAAGGCCACCGGCATCGTGCGCATGCTGGGTGATGGCAGCGCCATCTTCACCAAGGCCCTGGGCATGGAATTCGACCTGACCGAACGCAACATGGGCGTGCGCTCGCAGCGCTACTCCATGCTGGTCGAAGACGGCGTGGTCAAGCAGCTGAACCTGGAAGCACCGGGCAAGTTCGAGGTCTCCAACGCTGAAACCCTGCTGGCCCAGCTGGGCTGATACAGGCCGGGACTTCCCGGCCAGCGGACAGGGAATGAACGGCATGCTGCGGCATGCCGTTTTTCCTTGGGGAAATGAATTTATCGATTCAATCGATGAATGAGTGCCTCCGGCACCTGTTTTACAGATAGGAACGATTTGCAACAAAGCCGTACCGGTCGGGGCGGGGCAGGGGCATCTTGGCTATAATGGCCGGATGTTGAAACAGCGCACAATCAAGAACCTGGTCAAGACCACGGGCGTCGGCCTGCACTCCGGCACCAAGGTCGAGCTGACCCTGCGTCCGGCCGCACCCGATACCGGCATCCTGTTCCGCCGCGTGGACCTCGATCCCGTGGTCGAGCTGCCGATGATCGCTACCAGCGTGGGCGATACCCGCATGGCCTCGACCCTGACCAAGGATGGCGCCAAGGTGTCCACCGTCGAACACCTGCTGTCGGCCTGCGCCGGGCTGGGCATCGACAATCTCATCATCGACCTGACCGCCGAAGAAATCCCCATCATGGATGGTTCGGCTTCGTCTTTCGTGTTCCTGCTGCAGCAGGCCGGCCTGCAGGAGCAGAACGCGCCCAAGAAATTCATCCGCGTGAAAAAGCCCGTGGAAGTGCGCGAAGGTACGGGCGACAAGGAAAAATGGGCGCGCCTGGAACCGTACGACGGTTTCCGCCTGAAGTTCTTCATCGAATTCAACCATCCGGCCGTGGACGGTACCGGACAGGTGGCCGAGGTCGACTTCGGCATCGACTCCTACGTCAAGGAAATCGCCCGCGCGCGCACCTTCGGCTTCATGCAGGATGTGGAAACCCTGCGCGGCATGGGCCTGGCCCGTGGCGGTTCCTTCGAGAACGCCATCGTCATGGATGAGTACCGCATCCTCAATGCCGACGGCCTGCGCTACGACAACGAGTTCGTGCGCCACAAGATCCTGGACGCCATCGGCGACCTGTACATCATCGGCCATCCGCTGCTGGCCAGCTACGATGCCCACAAGTCCGGCCATGGCCTGAACAACCTGCTGCTGCGCGAATTGCTGTCGCAGCCGGATGCCTATGAAATCGTCAGCTTTGACCAGCTCGATCAGGCACCGCAGACCTATGTGATGCAAGCCAAGCAGGAGTGGGCGCTGAACTGAAGCTTGCCCCGCTACTGATGCCTCAACGCAAAACGCCCCGGCCTGGACCGGGGCGTTTCGTTTTCAGCAGAGCCCTGCTGGCGATCTGACGAGAGATATCTTGTAAATTTTTTAGAAGGATTTCGTCATCCGGCTATTTCCGGGCTATTTTCCCTGCAGAAATGGCGGGTCTTCTCCTGCTTCCTTGGCCAATCTGCGCTGGTCGCGCCGCCGTATCATGGCATCGATGGCTTCCTTCAAGCCCTGGCTGCGCGGATCGCGGGCCAGTGTACTGCTGAGCTCGGCGAAGGAAGTCAGGGCGTTTTCGGTCAACTCCAGCACCCGTTTTGGCGGTGGCGGGGGGGCCGTCCGGCCAACTTGCACTTTGATTCGGATTGAATTAACCTGCCATCCGTCCTTCAGCAGGCGGTCCTGCAGCCTCGGGGTTTGCTGCTTCAACCGTGCCGCCAGCGCTGCATTGGGCGCGCTCATGACAAGCACGCCAGCTTCAAACTGCAAGATCTGACACGCGGCAAACATCGCCGGCAAGTTCGCGGCCACTGATTGCTGCAACGTGCCCATGCGAGCCAGGGCGGGCAACAGCGCCGCCATCGTCGAATTCGACCGCAAGAAATCCGCGGCTCCCTTCGTGCTCTTCGCCATGCGTTGGGCACTCGTGGGAGCAGGCCGATAAGGGATAAAAGTAGATGCGTACTTCATCTTTAAACCTTATCACATCCGGTGTCTGACCGGCCGGAGCCCAAGGAGCAAAGATGCAAATTATCCTGCTGCACCCCCGTTTCACCAAAGCCCGATCGGTCACGCTCGGCACCAAGCACCTCCTGCTGATGTTGCTGCTGCTGGTCGGCGTGATCGCCGGCGCCTCGCTGTCGATCACCTATTTCCTGCTCAACAAGGCCGGCGACCCGGATGCCGCACCCATGCTGCACAAGCTGGCCGTCTCGATGAGCCAGGAAGAAGATGGCCGCAACGAAAAATTCCTGAAAGAGAACCTGGCCATGATGGCCGTGAAGGTCGGCGAGATGCAGGCCCAGATGATGCGCCTGGACGCGCTGGGCGAACGCGTGCAGGGCCTGGCCGGCATCCGTCCGGAAGAATTCAATTTCAAGGAGCTGCCCGGTCGCGGCGGCGCCGAAGTCTCCAGCATCGCCGGTGCCGGCCGCGATGTCGGCATGGATGAGCTGCGCCGCATGCTCGACAACCTGGCCGTGGACGCCGGCCATCGCACCGATTACCTCAACGCGGTCGAATCCACCCTGATGGGCGACAAGATCAAGTCGCGCCTGCTGCCGACCAATCAACCGGTCAACGTGGCCTACAACTCGTCGAGCTTCGGCTGGCGGCTGGACCCCTTCAGCGGCCACAACGCCTTCCATGAAGGCCTGGACTTCCCGGCCCCGGTGGGCACCCGCATCGTCGCCGCGGCCGCCGGGGTGGTGATCGCCTCGGAATATCATTACCAGTTCGGCAACATGCTGGAAATCGACCACGGCAACAACATCATCACCCGCTACGCCCATGCCTCGCGCCTGTTCGTGAAGGTGGGAGACATCGTCAAGCGCGGCCAGCACGTGGCCGATGTGGGCTCGACCGGACGCTCGACCGGGGCGCACCTGCACTTCGAGGTCCGCATTCGCGGCATCGCCCAGGATCCGCGCAAGTTCCTGGCGCTGGGTGCTACCGGCGGCAACCAGCCCAAGCAGATGCCGGTCTTCGTCGCCGGCCGCTGAGCCCGTTCAGGCAAGTTTCGGCAATTCGAGCAGGCGCTTGCCGCCGTGGGGCGGGCGTTTGCGGCCGGGCAGGGTGGTCTGCAGGCCGCATTCCCGGCGTTTTATTGCATCTCTGGCAAGCCCGGCGTGACGATTTCTGCCAAATTCCCCTTCCCCATTGAAACCTTGCAAACACGCCCGATCTAAAGCCAATGCGGCGCATAGTCGGCGCGAAGGCGGGCCGGCGAGCCAATGCCCTCGGCCTGCGTGCTAGAATCCATGGTTTATTTTCGGGCGTTGTCGGCTGGAATCCAGCGGCCGGGAGCCCAACGTCACTCTGCCGGATCGTTCATCGGCGCTTTTATAGAATCCAAGCATGTCATTCCTGACCAAGATTTTCGGCAGCCGTAACCAGCGACTGCTCAAACAATATCAAAAAATCGTCCGCCAGATTAACGCGCTGGAGCCGTCGGTCGAGAAGCTGAGCGACGCCGAACTGCAAGCCAAGACGCCCGAATTCAAGCAACGCATCGCCGGCGGCGAAACGCTGGATGCGATCCTGCCGGAAGCCTTCGCCGTCTGCCGCGAAGCTTCCCGCCGCGTGCTCAAGATGCGCCACTTCGACGTGCAGCTGATCGGCGGCATGGCCCTGCACTTCGGCAAGATCGCCGAAATGCGCACCGGTGAAGGCAAGACCCTGATGGCGACTCTGCCGGCCTACCTCAATGCGCTCGGTGGCAAGGGCGTGCACGTGGTGACCGTCAACGACTACCTGGCGCAGCGCGATTGCGAAGACATGGGCCGCCTCTACAGCTGGCTGGGCCTGACCACCGGCGTGAACCTGTCGCAGATGGAACACGACGTCAAGCAGGAAGCCTACGCCGCCGACATCACCTACGGTACCAACAACGAATTCGGTTTCGACTACCTGCGCGACAACATGGTCTTCGATGCCGATGACCGCGTGCAGCGTGCCCTGAACTTCGCCATCGTCGATGAAGTGGACTCGATCCTGATCGACGAAGCGCGTACCCCGCTGATCATCTCCGGCCAGGCCGAGAACCACACCGAGCTGTATCACAAGATGAACGCCGTCCCGCCGCTGCTGACCCTGCAGATCGGCGAAGAAACTCCGGACGGCAAGGGCAAGATCGAAGTCCCCGGTGACTACACCAAGGACGAGAAGAGCCACCAGGTCCTGCTGACCGAAGCCGGCCACGACAAGGCCGAGGAAATCCTGACCCAGATGGGTCTGCTGCCCGAAGGCGCATCGCTCTATGATGCCGCCAACATCACCCTGATCCACCACCTGTATGCCGCCCTGCGCGCGCACACCCTGTATCACCGCGACCAGCATTACGTGGTGCAGAACGGCGAAGTGGTGATCGTCGATGAATTCACCGGCCGCCTGATGACCGGCCGCCGCTGGTCCGATGGCCTGCACCAGGCCGTCGAAGCCAAGGAAGGCGTCAAGATCCAGAACGAGAACCAGACCCTGGCCTCGATCACCTTCCAGAACTACTTCCGCATGTATGCCAAGCTGTCCGGCATGACCGGTACGGCTGATACCGAAGCCTACGAATTCCAGGAAATCTATCACCTGGAAACCGTGGTGATCCCGCCCAACCGTCCCAATGCCCGCAAGGACCGCCAGGACCAGGTCTACAAGACCGCGCAAGAGAAGTACATGGCCATGGTCAAGGACATCCAGGACTGCTACGAGCGCGGCCAGCCCGTGCTGGTGGGCACCACCTCGATCGAGAACTCGGAACTGCTTTCGGGCATCCTGACCAAGTCCAAGCTGCCGCACAATGTCTTGAACGCCAAGCAGCACGCGCGTGAAGCGGAGATCGTGGCGCAGGCCGGCCGTCCCAAGATGATCACCATTGCCACCAACATGGCCGGTCGCGGTACTGACATCGTGCTGGGCGGCAACGTGGGCAAGCAGATCCAGCTGATTGAAGCCGATGAGTCCCTGTCGGAGGCCGACAAGGCCGCCAAGTCGCAGCAGCTGCGCGATGAATGGCAGTCCCTGCACGACCACGTGGTCAATGCCGGCGGCCTGCACATCATCGGCACCGAGCGTCACGAATCGCGCCGCGTGGACAACCAGCTGCGTGGCCGTTCGGGCCGCCAGGGCGATCCGGGTTCCTCGCGCTTCTACCTGTCGCTGGACGATGCGCTGCTGCGCATCTTCGCCGGCGACCGCGTGCGCGCCATCATGGACCGCCTCAAGATGCCCGAAGGCGAACCGATCGAAGCCGGCATCGTGAGCCGCTCCATCGAGTCGGCCCAGCGCAAGGTGGAAGCCCGCAACTTCGACATCCGCAAGCAATTGCTGGAATACGACGACGTCGCCAACGACCAGCGCAAGGTCATCTACCAGCAGCGCAACGAGTTGCTGGAGTCGGCCGAGATGGCCGAGATGATCGCCTCCCTGCGTGATGGCGTCTTCACTGACCTGTTCCGCGAATACGTGCCGGCCGAGTCGATGGAAGAGCAGTGGGACATCCCCGGCCTGCAAGCCGTGCTGAAGAACGAATGGCAGCTCGACATCGACCTGGAAGCCATGCTCAAGGCCGAACCCGACCTGGCCGAAGATGAGCTGCTGGAGCGCCTGCTGACGGCCGCCAAGGACAGCTACGACGCCAAGGTGGCCGTGGTCGGCGTGGATGCCTTTGCCGGTTTCGAGCGCAGCGTCATGCTCCAGAGCATCGACAACCACTGGCGCGAACACCTGGCCGCACTGGATCACCTGCGCCAGGGTATCCACCTGCGCGGCTATGCGCAGAAGAACCCCAAGCAGGAATACAAGCGCGAAGCCTTTGAGCTGTTCGCCCAGATGCTGGACCTGATCAAGAACGAAGTCATCAAGGTCGTCATGACCGTGCGCATCCAGAGCCGCGAGGAAATCGAAGCGGCCGAGGAAAGCATGTCCGGTGGCTCGCCCATCAACGTCAACTACCAGCACGCCGACTTCGATCCCGAAGCCGCGCCGGAAGAACTGCTGGCACCGACCGCCCAGGCCGGTGGCGAAGACGACGGCTCGGAATACCCCAAGGTCGGCCGCAACGATCCCTGCCCTTGCGGCAGCGGCAAGAAGTACAAGCAGTGCCACGGCAAGCTGGCCTGAACCAGAGTATCCCCGGTTCGGCCGCAAACTGGCCCGATGTGAAGAGGCTGTCCACCCAAGCGGGTGGGCGGCCTTTTTTACATCCTGCAGGTGAAGGCTTCTGCAAAATTGTCCCGGCTCCCCTTATGATGAGCGCTCCGGCAGCCAACGCCTGCCGCCCAGGAGAACAAGAAGATGTCCCTCGCCAAGATGTTTCGTGCGTCCCGTTCCGGCTTCACTGCCACCGCCATCGCCGTCCTGCTGGCCGGCTGCGCTTCCTCGCCGCTACCGCAATGGCGCGACAGCGACAACCCGGGCTACGCGCCCATCACTCCCTCCATCCCGGTGACCAATACCGGCGTGCCCGCCGTGGCCATCAGCACGGCTGCGCCCACGCGTGCGGCACTGGTGGAAGCGGCCAAGGCCGAGTGGGATTTCTTCGGCAACCAGCAGATCGATATGCGCCATGAGCCCTTCAGCGCCCCGCGCCTGGGCTTGCTGGAAGACGAGGGCGAGGCCGTGCAGCGGGTGGCCGAATATTGGCACGCGGTCGGCAAGAACCTGACCGGTGCGGACTGCCAGCAAGCCTGGTCGGCCGCCTTCATTTCCTGGCTGATGGTGAGCACCAATGTGCCGCCGCAGGATTTCGCACCCAACGAAACCCATTTCAATTACCTGAGCTTCCTCAAGGACCGCCAGTCGCGCCCCTCGCCGCAATTCGTATTGCGTCCTGCCGAGAGCGAGCCGATTGCGCCCGGCGACCTGATCTGCGCGCCGCGCGGCAACAACATCACCTCCATCGACGAGATCCGCCCCGGCCTGGCCGGCCATTGCGACCTGGTGGTGGAGGTGCATGCCGATGATGGCTGGGCGGGCGTGATCGGCGGCAATGTCTTCAACTCCGTCTCCGAATCGCTGATCCCGGTGGATGCACAGGGCCGCGCCCAGCCGATTGCTGCGCGCCCCTGGCTGGTGGTGGTCAAGAACCTGCTGCCGTGATGGGCCGCCCATGCTGATCCTGGGAAAACTGTTGCTGGGACCGCTCTTGCTGGCGCAAGCCAAGCGCCTGCGCAAGACCGCGCTGCGCCTGCCGGAAGCGGCCGGTCCGCGCAGCGGCATGGAGTTTCCCGCCTTGCAGGGCGGCTTGGTGGCCGCGCCGCTGCGCGTGCTGGTGGTGGGCGATTCTTCGGCCGCCGGGGTCGGGGTGGAGCATCAGGAGCAAGCCCTGGCCCAGCCGCTGGCACGCCAGCTGGCCGCGCGCACCGGCCATCCGGTGGCCTGGCAGCTGGTGGCGCAGAGCGGTGTCAATTCGCTCGAAGCACTGGACCTGCTGGGGCGCCATGAGATCGGCCCGGCGACCGTCCTGGTGGTGGCCCTGGGCGTGAACGACGTCACTTCGCAGATGAGCCCGCAACGCTATGTGGCCAACCTGCGCCTGCTATGCGAGCGCCTGATGGCGCAAGCCGGGGTGGAGCACATCGTCTTCTCGGGCTTGCCACCCATGCACCTGCTGCCGGTGGCACCGCAGCCGCTGCGCTGGTATCTGGGCCGCTATGCGCGCAAGCTGGACCGCGCCCTGCGCGACTGGATCGATGCCGAGGCTGCCTTGCGCTACTGCTCGCTGCAATGGGCGCTGCCGCATGAGATGGCCATCGACCGCTTCCATCCGGGCCACGGCCAGTACGCGCAATGGGCCAGGATGAGTGCCGAGATCATCGAAAGCGAGTTCCTGCGTCATCAGCCGGTGACGGAAAGTGTTTAAAATACGCGTTCCGATTTTTACGCTGAAAGCTCGCCATGGCCGTCAATTCCCCGATCCCCGTTCCTTCTGACCTGAAAGCCGTTGCCGGCATCGAACTCGGCCATGCCGAAGCGGGCGTGCGCAAGGCCAATCGCAAGGACGTGCTGGTCATGAAGCTGGCCGAGACCGCGACGGTGGCGGGCGTCTTCACCAAGAACCGCTTCTGCGCCGCCCCGGTGCAGATCTGCCAGGCCAACCTGGCGCAGCTGAGCGCCGGCAAGCCCATCCGCGCCCTGGTGATCAACACCGGCAACGCCAATGCCGGCACCGGCGAAGAAGGCCTGCAGCGCGCCAAGTCGGTTTGCGCCGCGCTGGCCCAGCAGATGGGCGTGGAGCCGCAGCAGATCCTGCCGTTCTCCACCGGCGTGATCCTGGAGCCGCTGCCGGCCGACCGCATCATCGCCGGCCTGCCGCAAGCCATCGGCAACCTGAAGGCCGACAACTGGTTCAACGCGGCCGAGTCCATCATGACCACCGACACCCAGCCCAAGGCGGCTTCGCGTACCCTCACCATCGGTGGCAAGCAAGTGGTGATGACCGGCATCAGCAAGGGCGCTGGCATGATCAAGCCCAACATGGCCACCATGCTGGGTTTCCTGGCCTTCGACGCCAAGCTGCCGCAGGCACTGCTGAACCAGCTGGTCAAGGATGCCGCTGACCATTCCTTCAACTGCATCACCATCGATGGCGATACCTCGACCAACGATTCCTTCATCCTGATGGCCACCGGTGCCGGCGAACTGGAGATCACCAGCGGCGACAGCGAGGAATACAAGCAACTGGCCGCGGCCGTCACCGACCTGTCGCAGCACCTGGCGCACCAGATCGTGCGCGATGGCGAAGGCGCGACCAAGTTCATCGAAGTGGCCGTGGAAGACGGCAAGAGCATCGAGGAATGCCGCCAGATCGCCTACTCCATCGGCCATTCGCCGCTGGTCAAGACCGCCTTCTTCGCCTCCGATCCGAACCTGGGCCGCATCCTGGCCGCCATCGGCTATGCCGGCATCGACGACCTGGACGTGTCCAGGATCAACCTGTGGCTGGACGACGTGTGGGTCGCCAAGGATGGTGGCCGCAATCCGGATTACCGCGAAGAAGACGGCCAGCGCGTCATGAAGAAAGCCGAGATCGTGGTGCGCGTGAAGCTGGCGCGCGGTGCGGCCAAGGCCTCCATCTGGACCTGCGACCTGTCGCACGATTACGTTTCGATCAACGCCGACTACCGTTCCTGAGCGTTTTTCTTCACCTCGCGGCGTTTCGCCGCCATCGGCCCACCCATCCCCGGGCCGGTGGCGCGCCCGGGATGGCGGCGGCAACATGAATGCCCGCGCCCTCGGATCAATTTTATTCACACCGGCCGCCAGCGCCTTGCGCCACAATGGCGCGTGCATTCCCGCCCCGTTCATCCCGATTTGCGATCACCATGACCCAGCTAGACCAATTCCTGCAGCGTGCCGAAGCCTTGCTGGCGCGCGTCGAAGCCATCCTCCCCAACGCCGCCGCCCGTGAACCCGACTGGAACGCCGCCGTCGCCTTCCGCTGGCGCGGCGCGACGGCCCAGCGTCCCGGCTACCTGCAGGCGGTGGGGCAGATCTCCAAGATCGGCCTGTCGGACCTGCACAATATCGGCCCGCAAAAGGAACAGATCGACCAGAACACCCGCCAGTTCGTCGAAGGCCGCCCGGCCAACAACGTGCTGCTGACCGGCGCGCGCGGCACCGGCAAGTCCTCGCTCATCAAGGCCTGCCTGAACCAGTACGCCGACCGTGGCCTGCGCCTGATCGAGGTGGACAAGGATGACCTGCACGACCTGCAGGACATCGTCGAACTGGTGGCAGCGCGACCCGAGCGTTTCATCGTCTTCTGCGACGATCTTTCCTTCGAGGAAGGCGAGGGCGGCTACAAGGCGCTGAAGGTGGCCCTGGACGGCAGCATCGCCGCACAGTCGGACAACGTCCTGATCTATGCCACCTCCAACCGCCGCCACCTGATGCCGGAGCGCCTCTCCGACAACAATACCTATACCCACACCGAGGATGGCGACCTGCATCCCGGCGAAACGGTGGAAGAAAAGATTTCGCTCTCCGAGCGCTTTGGCCTGTGGGTGACCTTCTATCCCTTCAAGCAGGACGATTTCCTGGACATCGTGGCGCACTGGCTGCGCCACTTCGGCTGCAATGACGCACAGATCGCCGAAGCCCGCGCCGATGCCCTGCGCTGGGCGCTGCAGCGCAGCTCGCGCTCGGGCCGCGTGGCCTGGCAGTTTGCGCGCGACTATGCCGGCAAGGCGCAGGGCTGATGAGCGGCGATTCCAAGCCGGTGGCCAAGCCCATCGATGTGGCCGTGGGCATCCTGATGCAGCCCAACGGCGACGTGCTGCTGGGCCAGCGTCCGGAGGGCAAGCCCTATGCGGGGTACTGGGAATTCCCCGGCGGCAAGGTAGAGCCGGGCGAAAGCATTTTCGCGGCGCTGCAGCGGGAGTTCAAGGAAGAACTGGGGATCGAGGTGCTGGACGGCGAGCCCTGGTGCGGCGTCGAGCACGTCTATCCGCATGCCCATGTGCGCCTGCACTTCTACATCAGCCGCCAGTGGCGCGGCGAACCGCAGAGCCTGGAAGGCCAGGCCTTTGCCTGGCAAGGCAGCGTGGGCGTGGAACCGCTGCTGCCGGCCACCATCCCGCTGCTCCAGTGGCTGGATCAGCTGCGATATGGTGACAACGGGTGACGATGCCTGAAGATGCGTGGAATTAAGGTGATATGAAAGAAAAAGCCCGTCATCACTGCACGGGCTTGTCCCCTTCGTCTTCCAGCGGCAGGTTCACTGCGGGGATAGTGTACTTTTCTTCGGCCCAGGCACCCAGGTCGATTTGCTTGCAGCGTTCGGAACAGAAGGGGCGGTACTTGTTCTTCTCGCTCCACTCCACCTTGGTGCCGCAGGTCGGGCAGTCTACGATCGTTGCCATACGTTTTACTTCACTTCATCAATTCAGATTACGGATCAAAAGCCGCACAGCGCCAGTTCGAAGGGCACTTCGCCCTCGAAGGAGCGCGGCTTCTCGTCGCCATCCTGCTGGGTGAAACGCACCCACAACATGTATTTGTTGGCCGAGATCTCGGGGATGGCGCCGAGGTTGATGTCGAGCGACAGGCGCAGCATCTGGTAGACCTTGCCTTGCAGCATCTGCTGGTAACTGCCGCCTTCGGCGTTGATCTTCACGGCATGTCCGGATTCGCGCAGCAGGCGCATGACGATGGCGATGGCATCGAAGAGCGGGATCAGCGGGGCGAACCAGTTGGAGATGTCCTGGAAGCGGCGCTCGTAGGGATGCTGTTGCCAGGCGTAATAGGCCGGCAGGTCGAATTCGCAGGCGCCGCCCGGGATGATGGTGCGGCCGCGGATGCTCATGAGCCATTCATTGTCGCGGATGTTCTGGCCGGTCTTGCCCTGGGCCGCTGAGAGGGCGCTGCTGGCCTGGTCGACTTCGGCCAGGATGGCGTTGAGCATCTCGGGTTCGACATTGGGATTGGACTGGTAGGCCAGCAGGATCTGCTTTTGCCGTTCCAGCTCTTGCAGCAGGTCGGACTTGAGGTCCGCGCGTCCGGCGACCTCCAGCATTTCAAAAATGGTGGCAAGGGCGATGTGATGCTGATGCGGGCTTTCCTGGTGCAGGAAGAAGACGAATTTCTCGTAGAGGTCTTCCAGTCGCAACAGCGTGCGAATACGCTCATTGAAAGGGTATTCGTAGACGATCAAAGCATGATCCCTTTATTGGTTGAACCGGACTTGTTAGGCCGCTGACAGGCCGCGTGGGTGCAATAACCTCGTCAACATGTGCAATGTCTGTGATTCTGACCCATGCAGAAGAAAATTACAAATGCAGTCGGCATCAAATGAAGATGCTGTACCGCATCGCATTTGCCGGCTTGCGCAAGCATACTGCCGCGTTGCCACTGGCTGCACCGAAGCGCTCATGCTCCCTTGGCCAGATCCAGGTAGCGCGTATGCAGCTCGCGTACCTGATGCGGCAGGTCGGCATTGCTGCCGCCGTTGTCGATGACGTCCTGGGCCACCGCCAGTCGCGCCTGCCGGCTGGCCTGGGCGGCCATGATGGCTTCGACTTCCTCGCGCTGCAGGCCGTTGCGCTGCATGACGCGGGCGATCTGCACCTCTTCCGGACAGTCCACCACCAGGATGCGGCTGGCACGGCCGACCCAGGTGCCGGATTCCACCAGCAGGGGCACCACGAAGATGACATAGGGACCGGTGGCGGCCTCGGCCTGGCGCACGGTCTCGCTGCGGATCAGCGGATGCAGGATGGCTTCGAGCGCATGGCGCGCAGTGGGATTGCCGAACACGTGCTGGCGCATGCGGGTGCGGTCCATGGCGCCGTGCGCATCGATGAATTCGTCGCCGAAAAAATCGCGGATGGGATCGATGGCCAGGCCCTGCGGCGCGGTCAGGGCGTGGGCGATGGCGTCGGTATCGACCAGCGAAGCGCCGAGCTCGCCAAACAGGTTGGCCACCGTGGTCTTGCCGCTGCCGATGCCGCCGGTCAGGCCGATGGTGAAGCGTTCAGTCAATGAAGTCATGGGGTCAGAAGTCGTAGAGAAGTTGCGTGAGCCAGCCATGGCCCATCAGCAGGGTCAGCATGCCGGCGGTGGCCAGGCAGGGGCCGAAGGGAATGGCCTGGCCGCGCTGGTGGCGGCCCAAGCCCATCAGCGCCAGGCCCAGGACTGCGCCCAGCGCCGAGGCCAGCAGCAAGACCAGTGGCAAGGCTTGCCAGCCCAGCCAGGCCCCGAGCGCGGCCATGAGCTTGAAGTCGCCATAGCCCAGGCCTTCCTTGCCGGTGGCCAGCTTGAAGATCCAGTAGATCAGCCACAGCACGCCATAGCCGGCCATCGCGCCCAGCACGGCATCCTGCAGCGGTACCAGGCGATGCAGGATGTTGACCAGCAGGCCCAGCCACATCAAGGGCAGGGTGAGGTCGTCGGGTAGCAGCATGGTCTGGGCATCGATGACCGCCAGCGCGATCAGGAAAGCGGCACACACCATCAGCGCCACGCCGTGCAGGCCCAGGCCGAAGCGCCAGCCCAGCAGGGCGAACAGCAGTGCGGTCAGCAGCTCCACCAGCGGGTAGCGCGCGCTGATGGCATTGGCGCAGAAACCGCAGCGTCCACGCAGCAGCAGCCAGCTGAGCAAGGGGATCTTGTGATGCAACGCCAGCGGCGCGCCGCAATGCGGGCAGGCGGAGGCGGGCAGCCAGAGGTTGTAGCGCCCGGCATGCGGCAGGGCCTCGCCACGTTCCTGGGCGACGAAGTTGGCCGTCTCGCGCAGCATCATCAGGGGAACGCGATGGATCACCACATTGAGGAAGCTGCCGACCAGCAGGCCCAGCAGCGCCGCCACGCAGGCCAGCGCGGCATTGCCGGGAAGGGCCAGGGCATCCAGGAAGGACATCGTCAAGTTCAACTGGTCGGGTCGTCAAAGAAGGGAAAGACAGGCGTGCCGGCTTACACCACGGCACCCATGCGGAACACCGGCAGGTACAGCGCCACCACCAGGCCGCCGATCACCACGCCCAGCACCGCCATGATAACGGGTTCCATCAGGCTGGTGAGGGCGGCGACGGCGTCATCCACCTCGCGTTCGTTGAGGTCGGCGATCCTGGCCAGCATGGCGTCGAGTGCGCCGGCCTCTTCGCCCACGGCCGTCATCTGCACCGCCAGGTCGGGGAAGACCCCCGTGGCCTGCATGGCTGCGTGCAGCGAGGCGCCATTGCGCACCGCGTCGCGCACGGCCAGCGAGGCTTCCGCATAGACCACGTTGCCGGCCGCGCCGGAGACCGTTTCCAGCGCTTCCACCAGGGCGATGCCGGCACCGAAGAGCGTGCCGAAGGTGCGGCTCCAGCGCGCCAGCGCCGCTTGCCGCAACAGCCTGCCGAACAGCGGCAGCGACAGGCTCAAACGCTGCGCTGCCAGTCGCAGCCGGAGATGGCGCCGCCAGGCCAGGGTCGCCAGCACGCCCGCCACCAGCGTGCCCAGCAGCAGCCATGGCCCATGCTGGCCCAGCAGACGGGCCGTGGCCATGACGATGCGCGTGGGCAGCGGCAATTCGGCCCCGAACTGCTGGAACATCTGCTCGAAAGCCGGCACCACCCACAGCATGATGACCACCGTCACGATGATCGCCACCAGCACCACGGCGCAGGGATAGGCCAAAGCCGTGCGGACCTTGCCCCTGAGCGCCAGGGATTTCTCGCGATAGAGGGCGATGCGTTCCAGCATGCTCTCGAGCATCCCCGCTTCTTCGGCGGCGCGCACCAGGTTGCAGAAGAGCGCGTCGAACTGCCTGGGATGGCGCGCCAGCGCCGCATGCAGGCTCTCGCCGCGCGCCACGGCCTGGCGTACGTCGGCCAGCAGCGCGGCCAGGGCGCTCTGGCCGGCGCCGCGAATGGCGATGTCCAGCGACTGCAGCAGCGGCAATCCTGCCCGCAGCATGGTGGCCAATTGACGGGTGAAGAGGGCGATCTGTTTGGCGCTGATGCGGCCACGCGTTCTTGCTGTGGTCGGGTTTGATGGAGCTGTCTGGCCGTTGTCGAAGGCGGGTGCACCCGCCTCACGCCGCAGCCGCGCCACGCGCATCCCCTGCTGGCGCAGCCGGGCGCGGGCTTGCGCCTCATCGCTGGCCTGCACCACACCCCGCTGCGGGCGATTGTGGCGGTCCAGCCCTTCCCAGCTGAATTGGGGCGCCGATGTCATGCGATCAGGTGCAGGCAAGGATCTCTCCCATGCTGGTGTCGCCGCGCAAGACCTTCAGCAACCCCGCCCGTCGGAGGTCGATGATGCCCTCCGCTTGCGCCTGCCGGCTGAGTTCCAGCGTCCCCGCCTGGCTCAGGATGAGCGACTGCATGGCCGCGCTCACCGGCATGACCTGGTAAATGCCGGTGCGTCCGCGAAAGCCGGTCTGGTTGCAGGCCGGGCAGCCGTGCGGCACGAAGGTGGCCGGCGTGCCACCGGCCGGTCGGCGGCAGCGGCACAGCTTGCGCACCAGCCGCTGGGCCACGATCAGGTTGACCGATGCCGCGATGTTGTAGGCCGGCACGCCCATGTTGAGCAGCCGCGTGAGCGTGGCCGGGGCGTCGTTGGTATGCAGGGTGGAGAGCACCAGGTGTCCGGTCTGCGAGGCCTTGACGGCAATGTCGGCGGTCTCCAGGTCGCGGATCTCGCCCACCATCAGCACATCCGGATCCTGGCGCAGGAAGGCGCGCAGCGCCAGGGCGAAGTCCAGTCCGGCGCGCTCGTTGATGCTGACCTGGTTGATGCCGGGCAGGTTGATCTCCACCGGATCCTCGGCGGTGGCGATGTTGACGCCCGGCTGGTTCAGGCGCTGCAGGCAGGCATACAGCGAGACGGTCTTGCCGGAACCGGTCGGCCCGGTCATCAGGACCAGGCCGTGCGGCTTGCTGATGGCCTGCAGCAGGGCTTCCTGCTGGGCCGGTTCATAGCCGAGGTCGCTGATCGACAGGGCGGCCTGGGCGGTATCGAGGATGCGCAGCACGATCTTTTCGCCGAACTGCGTGGGCAGCGTCGAGACGCGGAAATCGACGCTGCGTTCGCCCAGCGCCAGGCGCATCTTGCCGTCCTGGGGCAGGCGCTTCTCGGCGATATCCAGCCGCGCCAGGATCTTCAGGCGCGTGGCCAGCTTGTCACGCAAGCTCAGCGGCGGCTGCGCCAGCTCGTGCAGCACGCCATCCAGGCGCAGGCGCACGCGGAAGAGATGTTCGAAGGGTTCAAAATGCAGGTCGGACGCGCCCATGTCGACCGCATCGGCCAGCAGCTTGTGCAGCAGGCGCACCACGGGAACATCATCATCGGCCACGGCCGTGTCGGGAGTGTGCAGCATGGGAGACCTCGCGCGCAGGGGCGCTGCCGCAGGGCAGCGCACAGGGAGGGCAAGTCTCCCACGCGCGGCGGCCGCCCGAAAAGCGGGCCGCCCGTTTGCGCGGGACAAAATCGGTGGAGTTCGATGCCGGCCCGCAAGGCGCGGCGCCGGCTCAGTCCTGTGCCTTCACTTTCGACGGCAAGGCAATGAGCTTGACCATGCGGATGGCCTGGTTCTGTACCTGCACGATCTCGATCACGCAGCCGTCGATCTTGACGGACACGGCGGCTTCGGGAATGTCCTGCAGGGTCTCCAGCAGCAGGCCGTTGATGGTCTTGGGGCCATCCAGCGGCAGCTTCAGGCCCAGGCGCTTGTTGATGTCGCGCAGGGTGGTGCTGCCTTCGAGCAGGCAGCTGCCGTCCTTGTCCCAGCCGAAGCCTTCGCCGGAGGAGCCGGGCGAGGAGGTCGTGAATTCGCCGATCATCTCTTCGATGATGTCTTCCAGCGTCACCAGCCCCTGCACCTCGCCGTATTCATCGACCACGATGCCCAGGCGTTCGTGGTTCTCCTGGAAGTACTGCAGCTGGGTGAAGACATCCGTTTCCACCGGCACGTAATACGGGGCCGAGAGCAGGGCGCGGATGTCGTCGTGGGTGATGTCGTCTTCCTGGCGGAACAGCGAGACCGTCTTGCGCACATGCAGGATGCCGACGATGTGGTTGATTTCGCCCTCGAATACCGGCAGCTTGTTGTGATAGCAGGTAGCCAGCTGGTGCAGGATCTCTTCCACCGGCGCGGCCAGGTTCAGGGCCTCGACCTGGGCGCGCGGCGTCATGACGTCTTCCACCGAAATCTTTTCCAGGTCGAACAGGTTCAGCAGGATGCTCTTGTGTTTCTGCGGAATGAAACTGCCGCCTTCGAGCACGATGGAACGCAGCTCTTCGGGGGAAATGCGCTGCTCGGCCGCGCGCGATCCGGTCTTGATGCGCAAAACCTTGAGGATGGCCGAGACGAAGATGTTGACGAACCACACCAGCGGCTTGGCGATGCGCATCAGCGGTTTCAAGATGAAGCTGGTAAAGAGCGCAATGCGTTCGGGATGGGTGGCGCCGATCACCTTGGGCACGATCTCTGCAAAGATGATCAGGAGCGCTGCCACGAAAGCGGTGGCGGCCGTGATCACGCGCTGGTGGTTGCCGAAGGCGGCAATGGCCAGGGCGGTCACCAGGGCCGTGGCCAGCGCATTGATGACGGTGTTGGCGATGAGGATCAGCGAGAGCAGCCGCTCAGTGCGGTCCAGCAGCCACAGGATGGTGATGGCGGCCCGGTTGCCCTGTTTGGCCAGGTGCCGCAGGCGATGGCGGTTGGCGGCCATCAGCGCCGTCTCGGTCATGGAAAAGAAGGCCGAGAGCAGGATGAGAATGAAGAGTGCAAGAGCTTGCACCCATATGGGTACGGTATCCAAACGTTGCCGTCAGTGGGTTGCCCTCACGCATGGGAGGGAGTCGGCGGGCCTGTTCGCTTGTCGTCATGACAGGCAAGCCAGGGCGGCCAGCGAGCGCCAAAGTCTAGACGATGGGGGCTTATCCCGCAAGCCGGGCGGCGCTGCGGTGTGGCGGCCGCGCCCGGACTTGCCCTTCAGTAACCCTTGGTGCGGTCGTAGAGATGCGGCGGCGGCAGCCCGCCCAGCATGGCGGCAATGGCCACTGCCGCCTGCCTGGCGCGCTCGCGGCGCGAGGGCGTGGCCGCTGCATGGGGGGTGACCAGCACGCGCGGATGCCGCCACACTGCCGCCTCGGCGGGCAGCGGTTCTTCATCGAACACATCCAGTACGGCGCCGGACAAGTAGCCGCTGTCGAGCGCGGCCAGCAGGTCGGGCAGGCAGACGTGGCTGCCGCGTCCGACGTTGATGACCGCGGCACCGCGCGGCAACTGGCGCAGCAGCGCGGCATCGATAAGGTGGCGGGTATCGGTGGTCTCCGGCAACAGGCAGATCAGGATATCCGTGCGGGCCAGGAAATCAGGCAGGGCGTCGGCCCCGGCAAAGCAGGCCAGGCCCTTTTCGCTGCGCGGCGAGCGCGCCCAGCCGGCCGTCTCGAAGCCGACCGCCGCATGCATGCGCGCCGCCGCCAAGCCCAGCGCGCCCAGGCCGAGCACGCCCACGCGGGTTTCGCGCGCGGTGCGGGGCGTGGCGAATTCGCGCCATTCGGCGCGCGCCTGCTGGGCGATGATGCGCGGCATGTCCTTCAACAGCATCAGGCTGCTCATGAGCGTGAATTCGGCCATGCGCTGCTGGGTCTCGGGGGTGACCATGCGCACGATGGGCAACTCCGGCAGGTGCGGATCAGCAAGGATGTGATCCACGCCGGCTGCCGCACTGATGATCGCCTTCAGGTTGGGAAACTGCGCCAGCCGTCCTGGTTCGGGCTGCCACACCAGCACGAACTGCACGCGCGCCGGATCGACTTCCGGATCATCCCAGGCGCGCACGTCAAGGCCCAGTTCAGGCGCGAATTCATGGAAGCTGGCGCGCCACTCGGCCAGCGCGGCAGCGCCGCCGGACTTGATCAGCAGCACGGGGGCAAGGGCAGGGGCGGGTGCGGTCATGCTTGTGGCTCCACGGGATTGGCCTGGTGCATGGGGCGACGCAAGGCCGGGTCGAAGGGATTGATCCGGCGCGACAGGGTGGTGGCTTCCCGCTGCAGCATCTGCACCACGGTGGGCAAGCGTTCCTCGGTCAGGCGCGAGGTCAGCGTGCCTACGCTCAAGGCACCGACGATGTTGCCGCCCGTATCGAAGAGCGGCACGGCCAGCCCGGCCATGCCATCGAGCAGGCCGGCCTGGCGCGCGGCATAGCCGGTCTCGCGGACACGCTCGATTTCCGTGCGCAGGTAGACCTCGTCATAGACCCCGAACTCGCGCAGGCGCGGCACGTTGTAGCGGATCACTTCCTCGCGTTCTTCTTCCGGCAGGAAGGCGAGGATGGCCAGCGCGCCCTGGCCCACGCCCAAGGCGACGCGCCCGCCGATGTCGCCGGTGAAGGCGCGGATCGGGAAGGGGCCATCGACACGATCCACGCACACCGCATCGAAGCGCGAGCGCAGCAGCAGGAAGACCGTGTCGCCCAGGCTGCCGCACAGCCGCAGCAGCGCCGGGCGGCACAGGCTGCGCACATCCGACGCATTGCCGGCGCGTGCGGCCAGGGCGAACAGGTCCATGCCCAGTCGATAGAGCTTGCTGCGCTCATCCTGTTCCACCACGCCTTCGCCAGCCAGCGATTGCAGCAGGCGGTGTGTGGTGCCCTGGGTCAGGCCGATGGCCTTGGCCACTTGTGTCACGCGCATGCCTTGCGGTGGTGCATCGGCCAGGGCGCGCAACACCGCGAAGGTGCGCTGGATGCCGTTGACCGGCAGGGAGGCGGGGGCGCTGGCGGCCGTGGCCTCGTCGTTGTGCTCGCTCATGAGGGGGGCTTTGTCTGCTGGGTGGAATCGGCGGCGGTTCGCTTGCCGATGCATTTCATTGAATGGAATAAATATAAAAAATTTCCCGACTGTCGAAATACGATAGCAGAATTGGCACCGAAATTGCATCAATAACGAAACAGGAGACGCGCCGCTCACATCGCTGAAGCGATGGGGTTGCGTAATTGAAAGTATGCATCGGAGCGCCCGCCGGCCGACAAGCCCGCCAGCCGTGCAGCGCCCGAACCTTGCGACAGGGAGCTTGCAATGTCATTTCTCACGCTGACCAATGTCAGTAAGTTCTATGGCGATACCCAGGCGGTATCGGGATTCAACCTCACGGTGGAGAAGGGCGAGTTCATCTCCCTGCTCGGTCCTTCGGGCTGCGGCAAGACCACCACCCTGCAGATGATCGCGGGATTCGAGGCCGTCAGCGGCGGCCGCATCGAACTCGATGGCCGCGACATCACGCACGCCAAGCCCAACACGCGCGGCCTGGGCATCGTGTTCCAGACCTATGCGCTGTTCCCGCACATGACGGTGGAGCAGAACGTGGCCTTCGGCCTGGAGATGCGCAAGTGCGGTGCCGCCGAAAAGCGCGACCGCGTGGCGCAGGCCCTCTCGCTCGTGCATCTGGAAAAACACGGCGCCCGTTACCCGCGCGAACTCTCCGGCGGCCAGCGCCAGCGCGTGGCCCTGGCGCGTGCGCTGGTGATTGCCCCGCCCGTGCTGCTGCTCGATGAGCCGCTCTCCAACCTCGACGCCAAGCTGCGTGAAGAGATGCAATTCGAGCTGCGCGACATCCAGCGCAAGGTCGGTACCACCACCATCATGGTCACGCACGACCAGAGCGAAGCCATGTCCATCAGCGACCGCGTGGTGGTGATGGAGGCCGGCCACATCACCCAGGTCGGCCGTCCCCTGAACGTCTATGAACATCCGGCCAACCGCTTCATCTCCACCTTCGTGGGCAAGGCCAACCTGCTCGAAGGCCAGGTGGTCGGTGCCGCAGGTGAACGTGCCGACATCGCCGTGGGCGGCATGATGCTGTCGCTGGAAAGCACCGATACCGGCCTGCGCGGCGGTGGTCGCGTGGTGCTGGGCCTGCGTCCGGAAAAGATCCGCTGTACTGCCCCCGGCCAGGGCCGCTGCAATGGCGAAGTGGTGCGCCGCTTCTTCCTCGGCAGCCAATGGATGTATGAAGTGGAGACACCGCTGGGCCTGCTCTCGGTGCTCTCGGCCAACGATGGCGCCGAAGCGCTGGAGCAGGGGGCTGCCGTCGGCCTGGTCTGGAGCGACTACAGCCTGCGCCTGGTTTCCACCGCCCGCAGCGATGAAGGGGTGGCGGCATGAGCGCGGCCGGCACGACTTCCGTGGCACCGCCCGTGGTGAGTGCCGCCGATGGCGCCAAGGCGCCCGGCCAGCGCAGCCTGCCCTGGCTGATGTCGGCCCCGGCCATCCTGCTGTGCACGGTGATGCTGCTGGTGCCGCTGGTGCTGACCTTCGTGCTGTCCTTCAACGCCTATGATGCCGAGACCGGCCCCAAGGCCGGTACCTTCACGCTGGAGCATTACGCGGCCGTGCTGACCGATCCGTATTACTACGGCATCTTCTGGCGCACGCTGTGGATCTCGGGCCTGGTCACGCTCATCTGCATCGTCGTCGGCGCGCCTGAGGCCTACATCCTCAATCGCATGCGCAAGCCCTGGCGCTCCATCATGCTGCTGGTGGTGCTGGCCCCGCTGATGATCTCGGTGGTAGTGCGCGCCTTCGGCTGGAGCATGCTGCTCGGTCCCGAGGGTCTCATCAACGGCACGCTGGTGGCGCTGGGTTTTGCCAAGGTCAAGCTGCTCTATACCGAGACGGCCATCGTCATTGCGCTGGTGCATGTGATGCTGCCCTTCATGGTAATTCCGGTCTGGACCTCGCTGCAGAAGCTCGATGGTGGCGTGGCCAATGCGGCGCTGTCGCTGGGCGCCTCGCCCATTACCGTACTGCGCCGTATCGTGCTGCCGCAGATCATGCCCGGCATTCTCTCGGGCAGCCTGATCGTCTTTGGCCTGTCGGCCAGCTCCTTCGCCATTCCGGGACTCCTGGGCGGACGCCGCCTGAAGATGATGGCCACCATCATCTATGACGAATACCTGCACGAACTGAACTGGCCGCTGGGCGCTGCCATCGCGCTGCTGCTGCTGGTGGCCAACCTGGTCATCATGCTGGGCTGGAACCGCATGATCGAACGCCGCTACAAGAAAGCGCTGGGCTGAACCATGAACAAGAACGGACCGATTGCATTGTGCTTCAATGCGCTGGTGATCCTCTTCACGCTGGCCCCGATCCTGGTGGTGTGCGTGATCGCCTTCACCCCCGAAAACACCCTGACCATGAACGGGCCGGAATTCTCGCTGCGCTGGTTCAAGGCGGTGTTTGAATTCCCCGATTTCGTGAGCTCCTTCTGGAACAGCCTCTGGCTGGCCCTGGCCGCGGCCACCATCTCCACGGCGCTGGCCATTCCGGCGGCCATGGCGCTGGTGCGTTATCCGCATCGCTGGTCCGGCGCCTTGCAGGGCCTGTTCCTGTCGCCGCTGATCATTCCGCACCTGGTGCTGGGCGTGGCGCTGCTGCGCCTGTTCTCGGTGGTCGGCGGCGCCGGCAGTTTCGGCTGGCTGGTGCTGGCGCATTCGCTGGTGGTGACGCCTTATACGATGCGCCTGATCATGGCCGCGCTCATCGGCTTCGACCGCAGCGCCGAGCAGGCCGCCCTGTCGCTGGGCGCCACACGCACCAAGGTATTCCTGCGCATCACGCTGCCGATGATCCTGCCGGGCATCACCGGTGGCTGGCTGCTGGCTTTCATCAACAGCTTCGATGAAGTCACCATGTCCATCTTCGTGACCTCGCCCTCGACGGTGACGCTGCCGGTGCGCATGTACATGTATGCCACCGAATCCATCGATCCCATGATGGCGGCCGTCTCGGCGCTGATGGTGGGCATCACGGCGGTGGCCATGATCATCCTGGACCGGGTCTATGGCCTGGACCGCGTACTGGTGGGGCGTTCATGAATCACACCCCAGCTCCTGCACAGGCCCAGCTGGTGCGGCTGGCCGAAGGCGATCGCGCTGCGGTCAGCTTCATCCTGGACGGCCGTCCGGCCACGGCGCTGGAAGGCGATACGGTACTGACCGCCGTGCTGACCAACACCGCCAGCCTGCGCCGCAATGAATTCAGCGGCCAGCCGCGTGCCGGTTTCTGCATGATGGGTGCCTGCCAGGATTGCTGGATCGCCACCGAAAGCGGCGAGCGCCTGCGTGCCTGCTCCACCTTCATCCGTGCCGGCATGCAATTGCGCAGCGGCCAGGAGGAACCCGCATGACGCGCGCAGCTCCCGTCATCGTCGGTGCCGGCCCGGCCGGTGTGCGTGCGGCGCAGACGCTGCTGGCCCACGGCGTGCGGCCCATCGTCATCGATGAAGCGGCGCAGGCTGGCGGCCAGATCTATCGCCAGCCGCCGCGCGGATTCCTGCGCAGCCGCAAGACGCTCTATGGTTTCGAAGCCAGCCGTGCGCAATCGGTGCACAGCACCTTCCATGCGCTGCGCGAGGCCATCGACTATCGCCCCAACACCCTGGTCTGGAATGCCCAGCCGGGTTTGCTCGACCTGATGGATGGCAGCGCGCAATCCGCGTCCACGCTGGCCTGGGAAGACATCATCGTGGCCACCGGTGCGACTGATCGCGTACTGCCTTTCCCCGGCTGGACCACGCCGGGCGTCTACACGCTGGGCGGCTCGCAGGTCGCGCTCAAGTTCCAGGGCTGCGCCATCGGACGCTCGGTGGTGTTGGCCGGCAATGGTCCGCTGCTCTATCTGGTGGCCTATCAATATGCCAAGGCCGGTGCGCGGGTGGCGGCGGTGCTCGACAGCAGCAGCCTGGCCGACCGCATCGCGGCATTGCCCGCCATGCTGGGGCAGCCGGCCCTGCTGGCCAAGGGCATTTACTACCTCGCCTGGCTCAAGCTGCACGGCGTGCCGGTGTATTCGCACGCGCGGGTGCTGCGTGTGGAAGGCGATGCGCGCGTGCAGGCGCTGGTCTGGCGCCGCGAGAACCTGGCAGGCGCGGGTGGCAAGCCCGGTCCCGAGCAGCGCATTGCATGCGATGCCGTCGGCTTCGGTTATGCACTGCGTTCTGAAACGCAACTGGCTGATCTGCTGGGTTGCCGCTTCCAGTTCGACGGCCTGCAGCGCGCGCACCTGCCGGTGCGCGACAAGAGCACCCGCAGCAGCGTGCCGGGCGTCTATCTCGCCGGCGACGGTGCCGGCATCATGGGGGCCGATGCCGCCGAGCTGGCCGGTGAACGCGCCGCGCTGGCCTTGCTGCAGGATCGCGGCATCGCCGTCGATGCGGCCCGCGTGGCGCAGATCGAAGCCGAGCTGGCGCGCATCGGCGCTTTCCGGCTCGGACTGGAGCGCGCTTTCCCGTTCCCTGAACGCTGGGCGGCGACCGCACCGGACGAGCTGGTGATCTGCCGCTGCGAGAATATCCGCGCCGGTGAATTGCGCGCCGCCGTGCGCGAGAAAGGCGCGGCCGAAATGAACCGTCTCAAGGCGCTCACGCGCGTTGGCATGGGCCGTTGCCAGGGCCGCATGTGTGGCGCAGCGGCCGCTGAGATCCTGGCACATGCCGCCGGGCTGCCGGTGCAGGAAGTCGGACGCCTGCGCGGCCAGGCTCCGATCAAGCCGATTCCATTGGGCATGCATGTGCCCCAGCCCGAGCCGGTGTCGGCGCGCGTGATCGCGCTGCATGCGCAGGAGGATGCCTCATGAAGAGCCTCAACACCGAAGTCCTCATCATCGGTGGCGGCATCGTCGGTACCTCGGCTGCCCTGGTGCTGGCCAAGGCCGGACGCCGCGTGACCCTGCTGGAACGCGACCTGTGCGGTGCGCGTTCCAGCGGCATCAACTATGGCGGCGTGCGTCGCCAGGGGCGGCCCGAAGTGCAGCTGCCGCTGTCGCAGCGGGCCCATGAGATCTGGGGCGATCTGCAGTCACTGATCGGCACCACCGGCGAATACGAACGCAGCGGCCACTTCAAGCTGGCCCGCAGCGAGGCCGACATGCAGTCGCTCATCGCCTATGCCGAACTGAGCCGTCCCTATGGCCTGGGGATCGAACTCATCAGCGGCGAACGCCTGCGCCAGCAATGTCCCTGGCTGGGGGGCGCGGCGGTCGGCGGCTCGCTGTGTCCGGAAGATGGCCAGGCCAATCCGCGCCTGGTCTCGCCGGCCTTTGCGCGCGCAGCCGCAGCGGCGGGCGCTACCCTCATCGAACGCTGCGAAGTCCTCCAGGTAGGCCACGATGGCCGCGACTTCGTGGCCGAAGCGCGGCAGGGTAGCGACACCTTGCAGGTGCGCGCGGAAGTGCTCATCAATTGCGCCGGTGCCTGGGCCAATCGGGTGGCGCAATCCTTTGGCGAGACCGTGCCCCTGACCAGCGGCCATCCCAGCATGGTGGTCACCGAACCGATTGCCCACTTCCTGCCCTGGAGCCTGGGCGTGGAGGGCGGCTCCATCTATTGCCGCCAGGTGGCGCGCGGCAACGTGGTGCTGGGCGGCGGTCGCGGCTATGAGCAGGATGAACTGCGCGCCCGCGCCTCGCACGATTCCATCCTCGGGCTGCTGCCGCAGGCGGCGGCCTTGCTGCCGGCGCTGCGCCACGTCCACATCATCCGCAGCTGGAGCGGTGTGGAAGGCTACCTGCCGGACCAGCATCCGGTGATCGGCCCCAGCACCACGCAGATGGGCCTGCTGCATGGATTCGGGTTCTGCGGAGCCGGATTCCAGATCGGACCGGCGGCCGGTGAGGCGCTGGCCGAGCTGGTGCTGCACGGCCGCAGCACCATTGCGCTGGATGCTTTCTCGATTGGCCGCTTCCTGCCGCCACGTTCTGATGCTGTCGACCTGTTGTCCTCCCACCCTGAAAGGAAGATCTCATGATGTCGCTTTCCCGCACCGCTGCCCTCGGACTGTTGCTGGCCGCTACCGCCACCCAGGTGCAGGCGCAGACCCGCACGCTGTACGTCGGCATGAATGGCGGCAACATGGAGAAGACCTTCTCCCAGGCGGTGTTCGGCCCCTTCGAGCAGAAGTACAACGTCAAGATCGCCGTGGTGCCCGGCGGCTCGGCCGACATCCTGGCCAAGGCCCAGGCCGCCAAGGACAAGCCGCAGATGCACCTGATGTTCCTGGATGATGGCGTGATGTATCGCGCCGTCGGCATGGGCCTGTGCGAGAAGCAGAAGCCCAATCCCAACCTGGCCAACCTGCTGCCGGTGGCGCACATCAAGGATGACCTGGCCACGGGCGTGACCATCAGCGTCACCGGGCTGGCTTACAACACCAAGGTCTATGCCGAGAAGGGCTGGGCGCCGCCGACCTCCTGGCTCGACCTGGCGGACCCCAAGCTCAAGGGGCGCGTGGTGTTCCAGTCGCTGCCTTCATCCACCTTCGGCCTGCACGCCTTCCTCGCTTTCAACCAGATCAAGGGCGGCACCGACGCCAATGTCGATCCCGGCTTCAAGGCCTGGCCCTCGACCATCGGGCCCAATGTGCTGGAGTACATCTCCAACTCGGCCAAGATTTCCGAGATGGCACAGACTGGCGAGGCCGCCCTGTTCCCGTATACGCCTACGCAATCCACGCTCTTGAAGAGCAAGGGCGTGCCCGTGGAATACGTGCAGCCCAAGGAAGGCGCCATCGTGCTGATGGTGGCGCAGTGCGTGATCGCCAACAACACCGAGCCGCAACTGGCCCAGGAACTGGCGGCCTATCTGCTCTCGCCGCAGGCGCAAGCCCTGGCGCTGGAGAACGGCAACTACAACCCCACCAATACCAAGGTCCAGGTCAGCGGCACGGCCGCGGCCGAGCAGGCGCGCATGAATGGCTTCGTCAAGGCCGCGCGGGCGGTGGACTGGGATGAGATCAACAAGAATCGCGCCGTGTGGAATACCCGCTGGAGCCGCACCATCGAGCGCTGAGCAATGCCGCTGCACGGCTTGCAGCACTGGATGCGTCAATGATTTATCCGGCTTTGCAGAACCTCTGGTAGTTTTTTGCGCCACCTTTGCGGTGGCGTTTTTTTTGCGCTGAAGGCGTGCGGTGCCGTTTTTTGTTTATCTGTGGCATCGATGAATCGATATCGATTGTGCAATGGGGCAGATAAGCCACAGCAGGCTGCGCTCTGGCCCGCATTGGCGGGAGGGGCAAAAATCGCGTATAATGTATGGATCGCTCAAGAACCGAGCGGAAATCCTGATCCCCACGCGCCTTGTCGTACCAGCACCCTGCAATCCGCGTGATTCGCATCTTCATCCGCTTCCCCGAGTAAAGACACTGCGCTGCCGGTCTCGCCGCCAGCGGGTTCAACTGTCCTCCGACCTTAACGCTCCCGGCCTCCCTTGGCGTGGCCAGTCGTCAAAGCCAGAGATTGCAAATCCCCGAGCCCTTCCTCCGTCGAGGTCGCGCGCTCACGCACAAGAAAGAGAAAATGGCAAAAGAAGAACTGATCGAAATGCAAGGACAAGTCTCCGAAGTCCTCCCCGACTCCCGTTTCCGGGTGGCGCTGGACAACGGCCATTCGCTGATCGCCTATACGGCCGGTCGCATGAAGAAGAATTTCATCAAGATCCTGGCGGGCGACAAGGTCACGCTGGAACTGTCTCCCTACGACCTGAACAAGGGTCGCATCATCTTCCGTCACCTGGAACAGCGCGGCCCCAGCGGCCCCCGTCCGGGTTTCCGCCGCCGCTGAGAACGCGCGGCGCGCCCTCCCACGCCTGCGGGCGTGGTGCGCCGCCTGCCATCTCGCGGCCGCCCGCCTGCGGCGACGGCCTGTGCTCACATGATCGGTTTTGCGAAAGAAAAACAATATGCAAGCTCCGGTCACTCATCGGGAGCAGTACAAGGGCTTTCACATTTCGCTGCGCTGTCATGGCGCGAGTGGTCTGTGGGAGGTTGCCGAAGTTCATATCGCCGACAGCAGCGGGCTGGAGCCGCCCTTGTTTCCGCGCCGACGTCTGCCTGGCCGGTTTGATAGCGCGGCGCTGGCCGTCGAGCGCGGCATGGGCTGGGCGCGGGCGGTGATCGACAATCTTGATCCGACGCTGGATGGGGATTGGGGCAGCTAAGTCGCGCCGCCGCATGGAGAAGGCCCCGGTTTGGCGGGAAATGGAACTTGAATGAAGCTTGCGGAAGAGGCCCGCCAGGAAACTGGCTGAGCGGGCAGGTCCGGAGATCGATGTGAATGAAAAGGCGGAATGCGCGACATCGCGGATTCCGCCTTTTTGTTGGGTGGTGGCCGGAAATGCAATCCGGAAATAAAAAAGCCCAGCATCGCTGCTGGGCTTTTTTGTCCTTGATCTACAAGGTAATTCTGGTCGGGGTGAGAGGATTCGAACCTCCGGCCTCTACGTCCCGAACGTAGCGCTCTACCAGGCTAAGCTACACCCCGTCGAGTGAGATCTAAGTCAGTGATTTCGATCTACTGCGAAAGCCGATAATTCTAACAGGGATTTTTTGAATTGGCTATCGGGAAGTGAAATAATTGCATCCGCAGCGCGCCGGGCGGCGATTTCCGCCTGTTCGCGGGTATAAGCCAGGGCGCCCGAATGGGTGATGGCCGACAGCACTTCGTCGAAATGCTGTTCGTCACCGTTCTCGATGCAGGTGCGCACCAGTTCGCGCTGTTGCGGAGTGCCATGCTGCATCAGCCAGATCAGCGGCAGCGTGGGCTTGCCTTCGCGCAGGTCGTCGCCGACGTTCTTGCCGATCTCGGCGCTGTTGCCGGAATAATCCAGCACGTCGTCGATCAGCTGGAAGGCGGTACCGATGGAGCGGCCATATTCACCGGCGGCTTCGATGCCGGCTTCGTCAGCGCCCGCAATCAGGGCGCCGATCTGGCTGGCGGCCTCGAACAGCTTGGCCGTCTTGGAGCGGATCACCTGCAGGTAGCCGGCTTCGTCCACATCCGGATTGTGCATGTTGAGCAGCTGCAACACCTCGCCTTCGGCGATGACGTTGGTGGCGTCGGCCACGATTTCCATCACCCGCGGGTTGCCCACCGCCACCATCATCTGGAAGGCCCGCGAATACAGGAAGTCGCCCACCAGCACCGAGGCGGCATTGCCGAACATGGCATTGGCGGTCTGCTTGCCACGGCGCAACGAGGACTCGTCGACCACGTCGTCATGCAGCAGGGTGGCGGTATGAATGAATTCGATCACGGCCGCCAGCGAGTGGTGATGCTCGCCCTTGTAGCCGAAGGCATTGGCGATGAGCACCACCAACACCGGGCGCAGGCGCTTGCCGCCCGCACTGATGATGTATTCGGCGACCTGGTTGACCAGCGGCACCTCCGAGTACAGCTGCCGGCGGATGACTGCGTTGACCGCCTCCATGTCGGCGACGATCGGATGCATGATAGTTTGTTGCGAAGCGTTTTGTACGGCGGCAGACAAGGCGGAACCTGTGGGAAATGGTTATTACCGGGATTATACGATGACAAGCAGGCAGCACGCCAAAGAGCATGCGGGCAGGAACTGCAGGTTTTTCATTGCCGCCGTGTTGCCGGGTGTTGTCAGGCGAGCAAGTTCGCTTGCATTGTCCTGCCGGAAACTGTGTTGTACAGAGGTCGGCCAAAGTGTCAAGCCTTTTGACCGTGCGGCTAAGTGCCTGTATAATTTGCGGTTTTCCTGTTTCGCCATGGGTTTTCGACGGGCGCGGCAAGGGAAAAATCGTTCTTATTCATTCATTCGTGAGGTTTCACATGTACGCGGTCATAAAAACCGGCGGCAAACAATACAAAGTTGCTGCTGGCGAAAAACTCAAAGTAGAACAGATACCGGCTGACATTGGCTCCGAAATCACTTTGGATCAAGTGCTCGCAGTGGGCGCAGGCGAAACCGTGAAGTTCGGTGCGCCGCTGGTCGCAGGTGCTACGGTGCTGGCTACTGTGGTAGCACAAGGTCGCCATGACAAGGTCCGCATCTTCAAGATGCGCCGTCGCAAGCACTACCAAAAGCGTCAAGGCCATCGTCAGAACTACACCGAACTGCAAATCGTCTCGATCAACGCCTAAGCGTTGACCTGAACGAACTGCTCATCCAAAGTCATCAAGGAGTTTTAAATGGCACACAAAAAAGGCGGCGGCACTACGCGCAACGGCCGTGACTCAGAATCGAAACGCCTGGGCGTCAAGGTTTATGGCGGCCAAGTGATCAACGCTGGCGGCATCATCGTCCGTCAACGCGGCACCCGCGTCCACGCTGGCGAAAACGTCGGCGTCGGCAAGGACCACACCCTGTTCGCCCTGAAGGACGGCAAGGTCAAGTTCGTTGTCAAGGGCCTGCAACAGCGTCAATACGCTACCGTCGTTACGGCGTAAGCGTTCCTGTCATCCGGGTTCGCCCGGAAACCAGGCATAAAAAAGGCTCTGCCGGTGGTGGAGCCTTTTTGATTTTTGAAGAGCCGTCAACAAAGCGCCGAGCCCAGCCTTCCGTCGGAAGCGCCGGGATGGGTCCTGACCAGGACCGAGGATGCATCGACGTTTTGTTAGCGGCTCCCATGACCCATGAGGCGTCCAAATCATGAAATTCATCGACGAAGCACGTATTGAAGTCGTGGCAGGGGATGGCGGCAACGGCGTCGCCAGCTTCTGCCGCGAGAAATTCCGCCCCTTCGGCGGTCCCGACGGCGGCGACGGCGGCAAGGGCGGCACCATCTGGGCCGTGGCCGACCGCAACGTCAACACCCTGATCGACTATCGCTACGCCAAGCTGCACCGCGCCGGTCGCGGCGAAAATGGCCGTGGCTCGGACTGCTACGGCAAGGGTGCCGATGACGTCTACCTGCGCATGCCGGTGGGCACGCTCATCGTCGACATCAACACCGGCGAACACATCGCCGACCTGACCTTCCACGGCCAGACCGTGATGCTGGCCAAGGGCGGCGAAGGCGGCTGGGGCAACATCCACTTCAAGACCTCCACCAACCGCGCCCCGCGTCAGAAGACCGAAGGCAAGGAAGGCGAGCGCCGCGAGCTGCGCCTGGAACTGAAGGTGCTGGCCGATGTGGGCCTCTTGGGCATGCCCAATGCGGGCAAGTCGACCTTCATCACGGCCGTCTCCAACGCCCGTCCGAAGATCGCCGACTATCCCTTCACCACCCTGCACCCGAACCTGGGCGTGGTGCGCGTGAGCCACGAAAAGAGCTTCGTGATCGCCGATATCCCCGGCCTCATCGAAGGTGCGGCCGATGGTGCTGGCCTTGGCGTGCAGTTCCTGCGCCACCTGCAGCGCACCGGCCTGCTGCTGCACATCGTCGACCTGGCCCCCTTCAATGATGAAGTCGATCCGGTCAAGGAAGCCAAGGCCATCGTGCAGGAACTGAAGAAGTACGACCAGTCCCTGTTCGACAAGCCGCGCTGGCTGGTCCTGAACAAGCTGGACGTGGTGCCCGAGGCCGAGCGTGCCAAGCGCGTGAAGGATTTCGTCAAGCGCTTCGGCTGGAAGGGTCCGGTCTTCGAGATTTCGGCGCTCAATCGTGATGGCTGCGAAGAGCTCATCAACGAGATCTACAAGTATCTGGAAACCAAGCGCGCCGAAGAGCACCGCTCGGAAGAAACCCAGATGACCGAGGAAGCCCGCGCCATCTCCAGCATCGATCCGGACGATCCGCGTTTCAAGGTCCTGGACTGATTCATTGCGCCGCGGCCCTGATCCTTCTTGGGGCTGCGCGCGGGGGCGGTTCGGGCTATCATCTCTGCCTGTCGGATTTTCCGACCGCTCCCAGAAGAATCAGAACCCGGAACACTATGCAATCGGTCATTCAACGCGCCAAGCGACTCATCATCAAGGTTGGCTCTTCCCTGGTCACCAATGATGGCAAGGGCCTGGACGCCAACGCCATCGCCCGCTGGGCAGAACAGATCGCGCAACTGCGCGCGCTCGGCAAGGAAGTGGTGCTGGTGAGTTCGGGCGCGGTGGCCGAAGGCATGCAGCGCCTGGGCTTCGACAAGCGCCCGACCGGCATCCATCACCTGCAGGCTTGTGCGGCTGTCGGCCAGATGGGCCTGGCGCAGATCTACGAAACCAGTTTCCGCAAGCACGACCTGCACACCGCGCAGGTGCTGCTGACCCACGCCGACCTGGCTGACCGCGAACGCTACCTCAATGCCCGCTCCACCCTGTTCGCCCTACTGCAACTGGGCGTGGTGCCGGTCATCAACGAGAACGACACGGTGGTCACCGACGAGATCAAGTTCGGCGACAACGATACCTTGGGCGCCCTGGTGGCCAACCTGATCGAAGCCGAAGCACTCATCATCCTCACCGACCAGCCGGGCCTGTTCACCGCCGATCCGCGCAAGGATCCGACGGCCACCCTCATTTCCGAAGCGCGCGCGGGCGACGCCTCGCTGGAACTCATCGCAGGCGGCACCGGTACCGGCATTGGCCGTGGCGGCATGCTGACCAAGATCCTGGCCGCCAAGCGCGCCGCCACCTCCGGCGCGCATACCGTGATCGCCTGGGGCCGTGAGGAGCAGGTCCTCACGCGCCTGGCTGCGGGAGAAGCCATCGGTACCCAGCTCAACGCCGAGACCGCGCAACTGACCGCGCGCAAGCAATGGATGGCCGATCACCTGAAGACCGCCGGCCGCGTGGTGCTCGATGCCGGCGCGGTGCAGAAGCTGAGCCTGGAAGGCAAGTCGCTGCTGCCCATCGGCGTGGTGGAGGTCTCGGGCGAGTTCGGCCGGGGCGACGTGATTACCTGCGTGGACGAGAGCGGCCGCGCCATCGCGCGCGGCATGAGCAACTACAACAGCTCGGACGCGCGCCGCATCATCCGCCATCCTTCCTCGGAGATCCAGGCCATCCTGGGATTCGTCGAGGAGCCGGAACTGGTGCATCGGGATAACCTGGTGCTGCTGTGAAGGCGATGCATCACGTTGCGCGATGGTAATGATTTATACGATATATAAGATATATAAGATATATAAGATATATAAGATATATAAGATATAAATTATTTCGTGTAGGTAACAAAAAACGCGGCCGAGGCCGCGTTTTTTATCGGGTGCTTCAGACCGGCAAACCGATCAGCGACGCACAGGATCAATACGTGTCTGCGTCTTGAGGCGATTGACGATGCTCTTGACGTTCTCATTGTCGGCAATGATCTTGCCTTCGCAGAAATAATCCTTGAACAGCGCGCCATCGATGCGATTGACGCCGATATCGCGGATCGGCTGCCACTTGTCGCGACGCGAGCGCGACCATTTGCCATCGGGATGGCCGAAGGCGTAGGTCTTCTTTTCCCAGGTCTCGCAGCGCATGCCTTCGTACATCACGTTGACCGCACCGCCTTCGGTCTTGGTGACCACGGTGTAGCGCACCACCTTGTCGGTGCCGACCGAGACCGAGTTGGTATCGACGTAGGCCTTCATGGTGGCATTCGGGCTGAGGTAGAACTCGGCCAGGTTCTGCTCCTGGGGAGTCGGCGGCAACTGCACGGCGATTTCCTGCCAGGGCTTTTCCTCGTCGTCGAATTCTTCATCGAAGCTCTGCGCCAGTGCGCCGGCGCAGGCCGCCAGCAGCGAGCAGGCCAGTACCGCGCGGCGCATGCCGCGCACGGAAAACAGGGGGCGTGGGGATTCAGGTTGCTGGAAAGAGGGCATGGAACTCACTTGGTTTCCGGCGTGCTCGCGCCGTTGCAGGGCTGGGCTTGTGCAGCCTGGCCCGGATTCTTGTGGGGATGCGCAATGCGCCCGGCTTGTTCGGCACGACGCGGGCCGTGGCCCGGACGATTCAGGAAGCGCGACAATTCCTGCAGCGCCTGCTGGTAGACCTCGCGCTTGAACTCGATGACCACATCAAGCGGCACCCAGTAGTCATGCCAGCGCCAGGCATCGAATTCCGGATGCGAGGTGCCGCGCAGGTTGACATCGCAATCGCGCCCGACCATGCGCAGCAGGAACCAGATCTGCTTCTGGCCGCGGTAATGGCCGCGCACTTCACGCTTGATGAAATGATCGGGGACTTCGTAGCGCAGCCAGTCACGGGTGCGGCCGATGATCTTGACGTGCTCGGCACGCAGGCCGATCTCTTCTTCCAGTTCCCGGAACATCGCCTGTTCGGGGGTCTCGCCGTGCTTGATGCCGCCTTGCGGGAATTGCCAGGAGTGCTCGCGTACGCGCTTGCCCCACCACACCTCGTTATTGGCGTTGAGCAGGATGATGCCGACGTTCGGGCGGAAGCCTTCTCGATCCAGCATGGTGATCCTCAAACTTTCTGCGGCTGGAAGTCCCTTTCAGGCAGGCTCATGCGACTGCGGGCGTACGCGGCAAAGCCGGTACGCCAGGCGGTCAGGAGCAATCACATCGATGCACGGATGTCATTGAAACTAGGAGCAAATCTGCAAAGAAAGGGCGCATCAGCCAGCTAATCCTTTAAAATTGGAACGATTATAACCCTCCTCTTTTTAAAAAGAACCGACCGTCATGCGCGCCTCACGTTTTTTTATTTCCACCCTGAAAGAAGCCCCGTCCGACGCTGAAATCGTGAGCCACAAGCTGATGATGCGTGCCGGCATGATCAAGCGTCTGGGGGCTGGCATCTACACTTACATGCCCATGGGTCTGCGCGTGATTCGCAAGGTCGAAGCCATCGTGCGCGAGGAAATGAACCGCGCCGGCGCCGTCGAGCTGTTGATGCCGGTCGTGCAGCCGGCCGAGCTGTGGCAGGAAACCGGCCGCTGGAACAAGATGGGCGCCGAGCTCATGCGCGTGAAAGATCGCCATGGCCGCGACTTCGCCATCCAGCCGACTTCGGAAGAAGTGGTCACCGACGTGGCCCGCACCGAGCTGCGCAGCTACAAGCAATTGCCGGTCAACTTCTATCACATCCAGACCAAGTTCCGCGACGAGCGCCGCCCGCGTTTCGGCCTCATGCGCGGCCGTGAATTCACGATGAAGGATGCCTACTCCTTCGACCGCGATGTCGATGGCTTGAAGAAGTCCTACCAGGCCATGTATGACGCCTACGTGCGCATCTTCACCCGCTTCGGCCTGGAGTTCCGCGCCGTGGCAGCCGACAACGGTGCCATCGGCGGTTCCGGTTCGCACGAATTCCACGTCATCGCCGCCACCGGTGAAGACGCGCTGGTGTATTGCCCCACCTCCGATTACGCCGCCAACATGGAAGCGGCCGAAGCGCTGCCCGTGGACAGCAGCCGCGCTGCCGCCACCCAGGCGCTGGAAAAGACCGCCACGCCCGGCAAGTCCAAGTGCGAGGCCGTGGCTGAACTGCTGGGCCTGCCGCTGGCGCGCACCGTCAAATCCATCGTGCTGGCAGTGGACAACGAAGATCCGGCCAAGAAGGAAATCTGGCTGCTGCTGCTGCGCGGCGACCATGAGCTCAACGAAGTGAAGGCCAGCAAGATCCCGGGCCTGTCCACCTACCGCTTCGCCAATGAAGCCGAAATCGTCGAGTGGTTCGGCACGCCGCCGGGCTACCTGGGCCCGATCGGGACCAAGAAGCCGGTCAAGGTGGTGGCCGACCGCACGGTGGCCAACATGGCCGATTTCGTCTGCGGTGCCAACGAAGCCGATTTCCACTTCACCGGTGCCAACTGGGGCCGCGACCTGCCCGAGCCGCTGGTGGCCGATATCCGCAACGTCGTCGAAGGCGATGCTTCCCCGGACGGCAAGGGTGTGCTGGCGATCCAGCGCGGCATCGAAGTGGGCCACGTGTTCCAACTGGGCACCACCTATTCCGAAGCCATGAAGGCAACCTACCTGGATGAGTCCGGCAAGCCGCAACCGCTGGTGATGGGCTGCTACGGCATCGGCGTGACCCGTATCCTGGGCGCGGCCATCGAACAGAATTTCGACGACCGCGGCATCATCTGGCCGACCTCGATTGCGCCCTTTGAAGTGGTGCTCTGCCCCATGGGCTATGACCGCAGCGAAGCCGTCAAGACCGAGATCGACAAGCTGTACGCGCAACTGACCGAAGCCGGTGTGGATGTGGTGCTGGATGATCGTGGCGAGCGTCCGGGCGCCATGTTCGCCGACTGGGAACTGATCGGCGTGCCGCATCGCATCGTCGTCGGTGACCGTGGCCTCAAGGATGGCAACATCGAGTACCAGGGTCGCCGCGATGCCGAAGCCACCCAGGTGCCGCTGGCCGAGGCGCTGGCCTTCATCCAGGGCAAGCTGGCTGCCTGATCTTTGCGCAGGCTGCAATGACAAAGGCGGGCGCCATGGGCGTCCGCCTTTGCTTTTGGGGAGAGCGAAATTACTTGGCCGGGACGATGGTCACGGTTTCGCGCAGGATGCCGCCCGAGGCGACGCTGCCCTCGCTGTTGCCCTGGCCGTTGACGCGCTTCTCGCAATCGATGCGGTCCGATTGCGGCAGGCCCTCACAGCGGCGCAGGGCGTTTTCCTTCAGTTGGTCGGCACCAGGATCGGTCAGCGTGCCGCGTGCAGCGGCTTGCTGGGCGGCGCCGGCTTCACGCAGGCAGGTAGCGCGGTCTTCGGTGGAGGCACCGCTCTTGCAGGCGGCGATCTGCTGCTGGTATTCCGAATTGCCGGCCTTGCCCGCAGCGAACACGTGCGATGCACCGCCCAGGGCGGCCAGGCCGATCACGAGGGCGCTGGCCGAACGCAGCAGTTGGTGACGCAGGGTGGCGGATTGGTTTGGCATGGTCATTTCCTTTCTCTTGGTCATGAGCGTCCAGGCTCATCAGTGGATGGCACAGGGATAGACCCGGTTTCCGGTTTTCGGTTCTTTTATTCAGTTCTGCCGGTGACGATGTGAGCTGGAACGCTGAAACCGGCCTTTGCGGCCGGTGCCACACCCTGCAGAACCGCCATGGTAGGCGGTGACAGGCCTGCTGGCCATCAGAGAAGCGCTGCAAGAGGCGTCAGACAAGAGGAAAGCCGGCGAGCAAGCCGGCCCGCTCTGAAACATCCGGAAACAAAAACGCCCGCATGACATCTGCGGGCGTTTTTGTTTGCAAGTCGCTTGCAAACCGCGGGCGTCGATCAACTCAGGTGAGCCGAGATCAGCTTGGTCATTTCAAACATCGTGACTTGCTTCTTGCCACCGAAGATTGCCTTGAGCTTGTCGTCGGCATCGATGTTGCGCTTGTTTTCGGCGTTTTGCAGCTTGTGCTTCTTGATGTATTCCCAGACCTTCTTGGTCACTTCCGTGCGCGGCAGCGGCTTGGCGCCGACCACTTCGCCAAGGGCAGCCGACGGCGTCAGCGGCTTCATGAAGGCGGCATTGGGAGTACGTTTTGCTGCGGGCTTGGCGGCGGGTTTTGCTGCGGCCTTCTTGGGAGCGGCTGCCTTGGGAGCTGCCTTCGGTGCGGCTTTCGGCGCTGCCTTTGCTGCAGGCTTGGCTGCTGCCTTGGGAGCGGCGGCTTTGGCGGCCGGTTTGGCGGCTGCTTTGGCGGCAGGTTTGGTTGCGGGTTTTGCTGCTGGCTTCTTTACTGCGGCTGCTGCTTTTTTTGCTGTGGCCATCGGAAAGACTCCTCACAAGAATGAGATGAATGCGTCATTTACGCACCGCTAATAGTGGTGCTCTTTGCACGGCCACGCAAGTATTTTTTAGCGGATTTTCCAGTGAAAGCGCCAGGAAACAACGAGCCGCCCCGATCCGCCGTCAAGCCGCGCCGGTAAAGGGATCGCGGCGGATCGCACAAGTCCGGAAAAGGGCTGCTTTGGCGATCTCGGAGGTGAAGGAAAAGCGATGAAAGAAGGGCATGTTTTCGTGCGCGTGACGCGGGCAGAAAACGCATCCGCAGAGACCGGAGCAGGCCTGGAAAACCGAAGGGAAAAGCGGGGGAGGGGAGTTTTCCGGCGGTTGAAGAGACCTCCGGAGGTCGTGCAGGAGGGGCGCAAAGCCTTGTCCAGCAAGGCTTTGCGGTCGATGCCGTCAGCGCATGCCGCCTGGCAGCATGCCCTTCATGCCGCGCATCATCTTCATCATGCCGCCACCCTTGAGCTTCTTCATCATCGATTGCATCTGCTCGAACTGCGAGAGCATGCGGTTGACTTCCTGCACCTGCACGCCGGCACCGGCGGCGATGCGGCGCTTGCGGGTGGCCTTGATCAGTTCCGGCTTGGCGCGTTCCTGCGGGGTCATGGAGTTGATGATGCCTTCCATGCGGCGCACCTGTTTCTCGGCCTGGTCCATGTTGGCGTTGCCGGCGGCGGCCTGCATCTGGGCCGGCAGCTTGTCCAGCAGGCTGGTGAGGCCGCCCATCTTCTTCATCTGCGACAGCTGGGCCTTGAAGTCATTGAGGTCGAACTTGCCGCCGCCCTTGATCTTGTGCGCCAGGTCCTGTGCGGCTTCCATGTCCACACCCTTGCGCGCCTCTTCCACCAGCGCCAGGATGTCGCCCATGCCGAGGATGCGGTTGGCCATGCGCGAGGGATCGAAGGCTTCCAGGCCATCGAGCTTTTCGGCCACACCGGCGAACTTGATGGGCTTGCCGGTGATGTGGCGCACCGACAGCGCAGCACCGCCGCGCGAGTCGCCGTCCAGCTTGGTGAGCACCACGCCGGTCAGCGGCAGGGCGTCGTTGAAGGCCTTGGCGGTGTTGATGGCGTCCTGGCCCAGCATGGCGTCGACCACGAACAGGGTTTCGATGGGCTTGATGGCGGCGTGCACGGCACGGATTTCATCCATCATGGCCTGGTCGATGCCCAGGCGGCCGGCAGTGTCGACGATCAGGACTTCGTGGTGGTGCTTCTTGGCGTAATCCAGTGCGGCCAGGGCGATGTCGACCGGCTTGTCGGTCGGCTGGCTGGGGAAGAAGTCGGCGCCGGCCTGGCCGGTCACGGTCTGCAACTGGCCGATGGCAGCCGGGCGGTAGACGTCGGCGGAGACGGTCAGGACCTTTTTCTTCTTGTTCTCGCGCAGGTATTTGGCGAGTTTGCCGACGGTGGTGGTTTTACCGGCACCCTGCAGGCCGGCCATCAGGATGATGGCGGGTGGCTGGGTCGCAAAGTTCAGTTGCGAGGCTTCGGCACCGAGGTCGGCCCCCATCAGGCTGGCCAGCTCGCGCTGGACCACGCCCACCAGCGCCTGGCCGGGGGTGAGCGAGCCGATGACCTCTTCGCCCATGGCTTTTTCCTTCACCTTGGCGATGAATTCGCGCACGGCGGGCAGGGCCACGTCGGCCTCCAGCAGGGCCAGGCGCACTTCGCGCAGCATCTCGGCGGTATTGGATTCGGTCAGTCGCGCCTCGCCGCGCATGGTTTTGACGACTTTGGCGAGGCGTTGGGTCAGGTTGTCTAGCATGGTGATATCTGCAAATGAATGGGGCGGAAAGGCCGCAGGGCCGCTGGCCGGGACGACGACGCACCGGGAGTGCGCAGGTGGGGCGGCGGGCAATCCTGCATTCTAACCGATCAGCCCTGCTGCGCCCCTGCCGGCGCGTGCGGCCCAGATGGGGGCGCTACGTAAAATTAACAGCTTGTATGGCTTGCGCTCTTTGTGTATACATGGGCGCTGAATTTCCAAGCGCACAGAATAATCAAGGCCCGCGCCACGCAGCACGGGCCAAACGCCATCGAGACTGCCGGGCTGCACGACTGCCGCCGGCGCGCCGTATCAACAACGATACACACAAGAGGAGAGTGGAAATGCAACAGCAAAAACCAAAACAATGGATCGCGCTGGCCCTGCTGGCCTGTGCCGGTTTCTCGGGCGCCAGCCACGCGGCCGACGATGTCATCCGCCTGGGCAACCTGAAGTTCGCCCACTATGGCGCCGTGTCCTACATCAAGGAGATCGCCCCCAAGTGTGGCATCAAGGTCGATGAAAAAGTCTTCGCCAAGGGCCCGGACGTGATGCAGGGCATCCTGGCCGGTGAGCTCGATGTGGGCACGACTGCCTCCGAAGCCGCCATTTCGGGCCGTGCCAACGGTGCGCCGATCTATGTGGTGGCCGGTTTCGCCAAGGGCGGCGCGCGCCTGGTGGCGGGCAAGGACTCGGGCATCAAGTCGGTCAAGGACTTGAAGGGCAAGAAGGTGGGGGTTACCCGTGGCGGCATCCATGAAGTGCTGCTGGATGCCGAACTGGGCCAGAACGGTCTCTCCGCCAAGGATGTCACCATCGTCTATCTCGCCTTCGCCGACCTGAACCAGGCCCTGCTGGGCAAGAACATCGACGCCATGATGCAGAGCGAGCCGCAATCCTCGCAGGCCATCAACAAGGGCTTCGGCGTGGAAGTCATGAAGCCGTATGACACCCCCATCGGCGAGCCCTACCGCACCATGGTGATGACCGAGAAGTTCTATACGGAGAAGCGTCCTCTGGCCGAGAAGTTCATGCGCTGCTTCCTGGAGGCGACCAAGACCTTCATCGACAAGCCGGAAGTGGCCGAAAAGTACGTGCGTGAAGTGATCTTCAAGAACCAGATCACCAAGGAAGACTTCTACGACGCCATCGGCAACTCGCCCTACGCCTACGACATCACGACCGAGCACATCCAGGTCACCACCGACACCATGGCCAAGTACGGCACCGGCAAGATGGCCAAGCCGCCTGTGGCCAAGGATTGGGTGAAGACCGATCTGCTTGAGCAGGCCAAGAAGAGCATGAACCTGAAGTAAGGCGGGGGAACCTCGATGGCAAAGAACAACAAGAGCAGCTTCCTGCAGGGGCTGCTGGTGCCGATCATCGTGATCGCACTGTGGGAGGGCGCCTCCCGGGCTGGCTGGATCAATCCGCAGATCCTGCCTTCGCCCTGGGCGGTCCTGAAGAAATGGGTGGAATACGCCACGCCGCTGAAACCCTATGAACCCGAGGCCGGCAGCTGGCTGGCCTGGGCCTTCTCGGGTGAACTGATCATGGATGCCATCGGCAGCCTGTACCGGGTGGTGGCCGGCTTCCTGATCGGTGCCGGGCTGGCCCTGCCGCTGGGCTTGCTGATGGGCTCCAGCCAGCGCATCTACGGCTTGATGAACCTGACGGTGCAGGTGATCCGCCCGATTCCGCCGATTGCCTATATTCCCCTGGCCATCCTCTGGTTCGGGCTGGGCAATCCGCCGGCGCTGTTCCTGATCTCGCTGGGGGCTTTCTTCCCGGTGCTGATGAATACCATCGCCGGGGTGCGCCAGGTCGACAGCATCTACCTGCGCGCGGCCCGCAACCTGGGGGCGAGCCAGTCCACGCTGTTCCTGCGGGTGATGCTGCCGGCGGCGGTGCCCTACATCCTTTCAGGCGTGCGCATCGGCATCGGCACCGCCTTCATCGTGGTGATCGTGGCCGAGATGATTGCGGTGAGCAATGGCCTGGGCTTCCGCATCATGGAAGCACGTGAATATTTCTGGTCGGACAAGATCATCGCCGGCATGATCACCATCGGCCTCTTGGGCCTGGCGATCGACCTGGGCATGAGCCGCCTCAACAATTACATGCTGCGCTGGCATCGCGGGCTGGAGAACTGAGATGAACCCGACCAATGCTTCCCCGCGCATTCGTATACAGGATGTGCACAAGGTGTTCAAAACCGATGACCGCGAGGTGGTGGCCCTGAAGGACATCCAGCTCGATATCCCGGACGGCCAGTTCGTCTGCCTGCTGGGGCCCTCCGGCTGCGGCAAGTCCACGCTCCTGAACGCCATCGCCGGGTTTGCGCTGCCGTCTTCCGGCCAGATCCTCACCGGCGACAAGGTCGTCACCGAGCCGGGACCGGATCGCGGCATGGTGTTCCAGGAATACGCGCTCTTCCCCTGGATGACGGTGGAACAGAACGTGGCCTTCGGGCTGGAGATCAAGGGAACGCCCAAGGCAGAAATCCACCAGCGGGTCACGCAATTGCTGGACAAGCTGGGCCTGATCGACTTCCGCACCCGTTTCCCCAAGGACCTCTCGGGCGGCATGCGCCAGCGGGTGGCCATCGCCCGGGTGCTGGCGCTGGATTCGCCGATCATGCTCATGGACGAGCCCTTCGGTGCCCTCGATGCGCTCACCCGCCGCAACCTGCAGGATGAGCTGCTGCGCATCTGGGACGAGTTCAGGAAGACCATCGTCTTCGTCACCCACAGCATCGAGGAGGCCATCTACCTGGCCGACCGCATCGTGGTCATGACCTACCGTCCGGGCACGGTCAAGCGCGACATGCTGGTGAACCTGCCGCGCCTGCGCGATCCGGCCGACCCCGAGTTCAATGCCTTGAAACGCGAACTGGGCCAGCTGGTGATGGAGGAGCAGCAGCGCCATCACAATGCAGAGATGAAGGCGGCGGCGGTCGACTGACGCGGCTGCGGCGCTCTGGAGTGAAGCGTGCGACACGGCAGGCAAGCCCTGCCGTGTCGCATTTGGCGGGCCCGATTCGCGCGTCGGATGACCGGGCGCAAGCAGGCCGGGGGCCGAGATAGTGTAAACTCGGGTGATGCAAACTTATTTTTTCATCCTGGCTGCGCTGCTCTATCTGGGCTGCGCCTTCATGCCCTCGGAGCGGCGCGTGCCGATTTCGGCGGGCATCGTGGCTGGCTGGGTGCTGCATGGCGGGGCGCTGCTGTCGGACATGTTCGCGCCCGACGCGCTGCGGGTGGGCTTTGCGGTCATGCTGTCGTCCACGCTGTGGATCTCGGTGGCGGCCTACTGGCTGGAAAATCGCAATTTCTCGCTCGACAGCATGCGCGTGCTCGTCTTGCCGGTGGCGGCGGTGGCGGTGGTCCTGCCCAGCGCCTTCCCCGGCAACATGGTGGCGCTGGCCGGCAAGTCCGACTGGTTCCTGGCGCACATCGCCGTCTCCATCCTGGCCTACAGCACGCTCACCATCGCCGCCTTCCATGCGGTGTTGATGGTGCTGCAGGAGTCGCGCCTGCATACCCGGCCCGGTCCGGCCGCCCAGTCGGGCTGGTTCGGGCTGGCGCTGGATCGCCTGCCGGCGCTGCTGACCATGGAAAAACTGCTGTTCCGCCTGATCGCCTTCGGCTTCACCTTGCTGACGCTGACGGTGCTGTCGGGTGTCGTCTTCTCCGAGCAGTTGTTCGGGACACCATTCAAGTGGGACCACAAGACGGTCTTCACCATGCTGTCCTGGCTGCTGTTCGGCCTGCTCCTGGCCGGCCGCCGCTGGCAGGGATGGCGGGGGCGGACCGCGCTGAGCTTCACGCTGGCCGGGTTCGCCATCCTTTTATTGGCTTATGTGGGCAGCCGGTTCGTTCTTGAAGTCGTGCTGCATCGGGTTCTGACATGAAATATCTGATTTGGCTGGTGGTCCTGCTGGCCGTGGTGGTGTGGTTCCAGCGCGCCAAGAAATCCATGCTGGCCGGCAGCGACCGTGCGGCCGACGGCAATCCGGCGGCCGGGGAGCCCGAGCCGGGCATGCCGCGTCCCAAGCCTTCGCGCTTTCGCCGCCGTGGCGACAGCAATGTCGAGACCATGGTGCAGTGCGCCCATTGCGGCATCCACTTTCCGTCTTCCGAGGCGGTGGTCCATGCCTCCGGCGCGCACTACTGCTGCGAAGAGCATCGCCGGCTGGCTTCCTTCTGACCATGGATGCGGCCTTCCCTGACGCCGGCGCCTGGATCATCGATGGCGACGGCTGGTGCGATCACGCCCGCCGCGAACCCTCGCCCAATTGCGACGAACGCCCTGAAGGCGTGGCCGCCGAGCTGCTGGTGATCCACAACATCAGCCTGCCGCCCGGTGAATTTGGCGGCCCTTATATAGCCGACCTGTTCTGCAACCGGCTCGACTTTGACGCGCATCCTTATTTCGACCAGCTGCGTCCCCTGCGCGTCTCGGCCCACTTCCTGATCCGCCGTGATGGCGAGGTGGTGCAGTTCGTGCCGGCCCATCGCCGCGCCTGGCATGCGGGCGTATCCAGCTTCGAGGGGCGCGAGCGCTGCAATGACTTTTCCATCGGCATCGAGCTGGAAGGAACCGACTTCGAACCCTTCACCGAGCCCCAGTATGCGACCTTGGCGAAGCTCTCCCAGGCCCTGGTAACGCGTTACGGATTGACCGCCGTGGCCGGTCACGAACACATCGCGCCGGTGCGCAAGACCGACCCCGGACCCTTCTTCGACTGGGCCGGCTATCACAACAAAATGGTGAAAATTGTTAACGCGGCGCAATTGCGCTTCCCTCTTGGCCTTCACAAAAGTCAAGCTTGAGCAGCATAAAAATTCTCTAAATAGCGGTTGCATCTGCCCGGACCCGCTACTAGAATTAGTCCCATTCGATGTTTTGATACTAGATGTAGTGTTCAGTTGAACTTGTTGTTGGTGTCGGGTCTTCATCCACGGCCGGCCCGTTTCAGGCAGTGCTTCAGAAGGTGCAAGACCCGCGAGGCAGTAACCAAGTACGACAACGCCCCCGGTTCTCCTTCTTTTAATTCCGTTCCACACATCAGTTTCAAGCAGTTTTGCGTCAGCATGAATGTCCACGCAAGGGACAGTCATTGTGGGACGCTTCCGCCGTTCGCGGGCCCTTTGTCGTTCCGGGCCCGGATGAAGTTATTAGCAACGCAGCTGGCAACCCCCGGCCATCTGCCCCATGTACCCCAGGAGGCTAAGTGCGCTCAACCCAAGAAATTTCCGTCAAATCGCCCGCTCCGTTTGGCACCTCTGCCGAGCTGGAAGGTTCCGCTGAAGGCCAGGCCATCGTGTCCCAGACCGCTGGCCTGGGCGAATACCGCATCATCCGCCGCAATGGCGCCGTGGTCGGTTTCGAGCCCTCCAAGATTTCCATCGCCGTGACCAAGGCCTTCCTGGCCGTCAACGGTGGCCAGGGTGCCGCCTCGGCGCGCGTGCGCGAGATGGTCGAGCAACTGACCACCAACGTGGTGTCGGCGCTGGTGCGCCGCCAGCCTACCGGTGGCACTTTCCATATTGAAGATATCCAGGACCAGGTCGAGCTGGCCCTGATGCGTTCGGGCGAGCATGACGTGGCCCGTGCCTACGTGCTGTACCGCGCCAAGCGCATGGAAGAGCGCGCCCAGCAAGGCGCCGCCACCAAGACCGAAGTGGCCGCACCGCAACTGCACGTGACCGAAGACGGCCAGAGCCGTCCGCTGGACATCAACGAAGTCCGCGCCCTGATCGCCGCTGCCTGCGTCGGCCTGGAATCGCACGTCGATGCCGAAGCCATCCTGTCCGAAACCGTCAAGAACCTGTACGACGGCGTGCCCGTCGAAGAGCTGTACAAGTCCGCCATCCTGGCTGCCCGCGCGCTGATGGAAAAGGATCCTGCTTACAGCCAGGTGACCTCGCGCCTGCTGATGCACACCATCCGCAAGGAGGTCTTCGGCAAGGAAGTGGCCCAGGCAGACGCCCCGGCCGAGTACCTGGAATACTTCCCGCAATACGTCAAGAAGGGGATCGAGGCCGAGCTGCTCGACACCAAGCTGGCCCAGTTCGACCTGGCCAAGCTGGCTGCCGCCATCAAGCCCGAGCGCGACCTGCAGTTCGGCTACATCGGCCTGCAGACCCTGTATGACCGTTATTTCCTGCACATCGGCGGTACCCGCATCGAGATGCCCCAGGCGTTCTACATGCGTGTGGCCATGGGCCTGGCACTGAACGAAATCGACCGCGAAACCCGCGCCATCGAGTTCTACGACCTGCTGTCCTCGTTCGACTTCATGAGCTCGACCCCGACCCTGTTCAACTCGGGTACCCAGCGTTCGCAGCTGTCCTCGTGCTATCTGACCACGGTGGCCGACGACCTCGACGGCATCTACGAAGCCATCAAGGAAAACGCCCTGCTGGCCAAGTTCGCCGGCGGCCTGGGCAATGACTGGACCCCGGTGCGCGCCCTGGGCGCCCACATCAAGGGCACCAACGGCAAATCGCAAGGCGTGGTCCCCTTCCTGAAGGTGGTCAACGATACCGCCGTGGCGGTCAACCAGGGCGGCAAGCGCAAGGGCGCAGTGTGCGCCTACCTGGAAACCTGGCACATGGACATCGAGGAATTCCTCGAGCTGCGCAAGAACACCGGCGACGACCGCCGCCGCACCCACGACATGAACACCGCGAACTGGATTCCCGACCTGTTCATGAAGCGCGTGATGGAAAAGGGCGAGTGGACCCTGTTCTCGCCCTCCGACACCCCGGACCTGCACGACAAGTTCGGCCGTGCCTTCGAAGAAGCCTACACCGCCTATGAAGCCAAGGCTGCCCGTGGCGAGCTGAAGCTCTTCAAGAAGGTGCAAGCCAACGACCTGTGGCGCAAGATGCTGTCGATGCTGTTCGAAACCGGCCACCCGTGGATCACCTTCAAGGATCCCTGCAACATCCGTTCGCCGCAGCAACACGTGGGCGTGGTGCACAGCTCCAACCTGTGCACCGAGATCACCCTGAACACCAACGAGAGCGAGATCGCGGTCTGCAACCTGGGTTCGGTGAACCTGCCGGCGCACCTGGTCAATGGCGAGCTGGACCATGCCAAGCTGCAAAAGACCATCCGCACCGCCATGCGCATGCTGGACAACGTCATCGACATCAACTACTACGCCGTCAAGAAGGCACGTGATTCCAACCTGCGCCACCGTCCGGTGGGCATGGGCATCATGGGCTTCCAGGACTGCCTGCACATCAAGCGCGTGCCGTACGCCTCGATGGACGCCGTCGAATTCGCCGACCGCTCCATGGAAGCCGTCTGCTACTACGCCTACATGGCCTCGACCGAACTGGCTGAAGAGCGCGGCCGCTATGCTTCCTACCGCGGTTCGCTGTGGGATCGCGGCATCCTGCCGCAGGATTCCCTGAAGCTGCTGGCGCAAGAGCGCGGCGGCTACCTGGAAACCGACAGCACCGAGACCCTGGACTGGGCCGCCCTGCGTGCACGCATCGCCGAACACGGCATGCGCAACTCGAACTGCGTGGCCATCGCCCCGACGGCGACCATCTCCAACATCATCGGCGTGTCCGCTTGCATCGAGCCGACCTACCAGAACCTGTACGTGAAGTCGAACCTGTCGGGCGAGTTCACCGAGATCAACGAGTACCTGGTGCGCGACCTGAAGGCCCGTGGCCTGTGGGACGAAGTCATGGTCGCCGACCTCAAGTATTTCGACGGCAGCCTGGCCAAGATCGACCGCATCCCGCAAGACCTGCGCGACATCTACGCCACCGCCTTCGAAGTCGATCCGTCCTGGTTGGTGGAAGCCGCCTCGCGTCGCCAGAAGTGGATCGACCAGGCCCAGTCGCTGAACATCTACATGGCCGGTGCTTCCGGCAAGCGCCTGGACGAGACCTACAAGCTGGCATGGCTGCGTGGCCTCAAGACCACCTACTACCTGCGCACCATCGGCGCGACCCACACCGAGAAGTCGACTTCCCGTGCGGGTGCACTGAACGCCGTGGCCGTTGACGGCGGCGCCGGTGCCATGGCGTCGGCACCGGCCGTGCCGGCCGCACCGATCGCTTCGGCTGCCGCTGCCTCGGCCGCCTACGTGATGCCGACCCCGGGTGCTTCGATCGAAGCCGACGGTCCGGTCTGCACCATGCGTCCGGGCGATGCGGGCTTCGAAGAGTGCGAGGCCTGCCAGTAAGCAATCCGGGCAGGGCCGGGATGGCCTGCTGATGAGGATGATTCAAGGTCATCCGAGATGACGGCAGCACCACTGTCCCAAGTCCTGCCCACCCTAGCCGGCGCATCGCGGTGAACTTCACCGGATGCGCCGTTGTCACCTGATAGACACCCGCCGCGCCATGGTCATGCGACCTCGCCGGCAGCGACCGATAAAGTAAAGAGGAACCAGAGATGCTTTCTTGGGATGATGAAGTCAAGCAACCGGCCCAAGCGCCGCGCACCCCCAACCTGCAGCCGCAACTGCAACCGGCCTTCGGCCAGTCCAACGCTGCGCTGAACCCGGCACTGATGGCCGGCAACGGCGAGCAGGTCGACACCACCCGTCGCGTCAATGCGGCCGACAAGCGCATCATCAACGGCCACACCGACGTCAACCAGCTGGTGCCCTTCAAGTACAAGTGGGCCTGGGACAAGTACCTGGCCGGCTGCGCCAACCACTGGATGCCGCAAGAGATCAACATGCAGCGCGACATCGAGCTGTGGAAGAACCCGAACGGCCTGACCGAAGACGAACGCCGCCTGGTCAAGCGCAACCTGGGCTTCTTCGTCACCGCCGACTCGCTGGCGGCCAACAACATCGTGCTGGGCACCTATCGCCACATCACCGCACCGGAGTGCCGCCAGTACCTGCTGCGCCAGGCGTTTGAAGAAGCGATCCACACCCACGCCTACCAGTACATCGTCGAGTCGCTGGGCCTGGATGAAGCCGAGATCTTCAATGCGTATCACGAGGTCGCATCGATCCGCGACAAGGACGAGTTCCTGATTCCCTTCATCGATACGCTGACCGATCCCGAGTTCAAGACCGGCACGATGGAGAATGACCAGAAGCTGTTGAAGTCCTTGATCGTCTTCGCCTGCATCATGGAAGGCCTGTTCTTCTACGTGGGCTTCACGCAGATCCTGGCACTGGGTCGCCAGAACAAGATGATGGGTGCGGCCGAGCAGTACCAGTACATCCTGCGTGACGAATCGATGCACTGCAACTTCGGCATCGACCTGATCAACACCGTGAAGATGGAGAACCCGCACCTGTGGACTCCGGCGTTCCGCGACGAAATCAAATCGTTGTTTTTACGCGCGGTGGAGTTGGAATATCGTTACGCAGAGGATACAATGCCGCGAGGCGTGCTCGGGTTGAACGCTACCATGTTCAAGGGCTACCTGCGATTCATCGCAAACCGCCGCGCACAGCAAATCGGATTGGACCCGCTGTTCGCACAAGAAGAAAATCCGTTCCCTTGGATGAGCGAGATGATCGACTTGAAGAAGGAGCGCAACTTCTTTGAGACCCGTGTCATCGAATACCAAACCGGGGGCGCACTGAGTTGGGAATGATGTGCAGTCTTGAAGTTCTCTTCATCGAGACATGATGCACAACAGGAGCCGGGTAGCTTGCAAGATGCCCGGCTGCTGAAACGGAAAAGGCCTACGCCAAATTAATGAACAGTCAGAGACCGAATCAATCTTCTCTGTTATCGCCGCTTAACCCCATCTTGTCGGGTCAGGCGGCTTTTCCTTTGAAAAACACCAAGGTTTTTCAGGAACGCGATTCCGACGCTAGCGTTTGAACACGCTGGCGTTTTTTTTGGTGTCGCGCCTGCTCCCGTAGTCGCATCTTCCTGCGCCATTGCGCGGGCACTACCGGAGGGGCGTCGCCAAGATAGCTGAAGCGCTGCATAGGTGAGGGGATGCAGCAGTTCAGCTGGTGCCGAATTCATTAGCGCAAGCCACAGGCGGCTTGTGCCGATGAATAGCTCGCCCGCGTCATCGCGATGTCGCGTGCGGGTTGCTTATATCAAGCTTGATTTTTTCCATTCACGTGAAGAAGGAGAAACAAAATGGCAACAGCAGCAAAGAAGACCGCGGCGAAGAAGCCGGCGGCAAAGAAGGCGGCAGCCGCCAAGGAAACCACCAAGAAGGTAGCCGCGCCCAAGGCCGCAGCCGCCAAGAAGACCGTGGCCAAGGCCGCCGCCAAGCCGGCAGCCGTGAAGAAGGCAGCCGCTCCGAAGGCAGCAGCGAAGAAGGTTGCAGCGCCGAAGGCAGCTGCAAAGAAGACCGCAGCGCCGAAGGCAGCCGCAGCGAAGAAGGTTGCAGCTCCGAAGGCAGCCGCAAAGAAGACCGCAGCGCCGAAGGCAGCCGCAGCGAAGAAGGTTGCAGCTCCGAAGGCAGCAGCAAAGAAGGTTGCAGCTCCGAAGGCCGCCGCCAAGAAGGCAGCAGCGCCGAAGGCAGCAGCAAAGAAGGTTGCAGCTCCGAAGGCAGCCGCAGCGAAGAAGGTTGCAGCTCCGAAGGCAGCCGCCAAGAAGGTTGCAGCGCCGAAGGCCGCCGCCAAGAAGGCAGCAGCTCCGAAGGCAGCAGCGAAGAAGGTTGCAGCTCCGAAGGCCGCCGCCAAGAAGGCAGCAGCGCCGAAGGCCGCCGCAGCAAAGAAGGTTGCAGCTCCGAAGGCCGCCGCCAAGAAGGCAGCAGCGCCGAAGGCAGCCGCTCCCAAGGCAGCAGCAGCCAAGAAGGTTGCAGCTCCCAAGGCAGCCGCCAAGAAGGTAGCCGCTCCGAAGGCCGCCGCGCCCAAGGCAGCAGCAGCTCCGAAGGCCGCCGCCAAGAAGGCCGCCGCTCCGAAGAAGGCAGCCGCCAAGCCGGCAGCCGCCGCAGCACCGGCCGCCAAGACCGTGCTGAACCCGGCTGCTGCATGGCCGTTCCCGACCGGCGCTGGCCGTCCGTAAGATCGGCGCGCGTCTAGTCTGATCCCCTCAGACTGAAGGCCGCTGTATGGCATTGCGCCATGCAGCGGTTTTTTTATGCCCGCAAAGAGGGTTTGCCATGCCTGGCGATCCAGGCAGCATCACGGCTCTGGCAAATCGCCGTAATGGCACAATATATGAAAGCTCAGGTATGCTCGCTCGCGCTACCCGCACTGGCGCTGGCTCCTGATGCGGCGTATCGCGCCGCGCATGATGCCGCGTGCAGCTTGCGATTGCGCTGCAGCCGCTTGCCCACTAGTATGTGCCCTGCCTCTCACTGATGGAGATCCCTGTGCTGCATAGTATTTTCACGATGATCGTCAACGCCGTCGCCAGCATCCTGGCCGGCGTCCTGCTGCTGCGTTTCTGGATGCAGGTAGTGCGCGTGCGTCCGCCGCAATCGGTGGGGCAATTCGTCTACCAGCTGTCCGACTGGCTGGTGCTGCCCCTGCGCCGGCTCATGCCCGGCGGCCGCCATGACTGGGCCAGCCTGGTGGGGGCTTTCCTGATCGTGCTCTTGTCCATCATCGCCATCCTGGGCTGGCAGACCAACTTCGATTTCAAGCTCATCTTCCTGGTGTCGCTGGAGCGCTTCTTCGAGTGGATCTGCTATGGCTTCATGGCCACCTTGATCCTCGAAGCCGTCTTCAGTTGGGTCAACCCGCATGCACCCCTGGCTCCATTCGTACGCGCCCTGAATGATCCGCTGCTGCGCCCGCTGCGCCGTATCATCCCGCCGCTGGGGGGCGTGGACCTGTCGCCGCTGGTGCTGCTGATCCTGTTGCAGATCGCCGTGCGGGTGGTGGGTGCGCTGCTCTTCGGGGTGTTCTGACCCGCCAGCCAGCGTCGCATCAATGAAAAAGAGCCGGACATCGTCCGGCTCTTTTCGCATCTGCGCAGCCTCTGCAGCGATCGCTCAGCGCTTCTGTCTGGCCGACCATTGTTCCAGCGCTTGCATGGTGTTCTCCACATGCTTTTCCGGATTCATGTCGGTGTATTCGTAGAGGATGGCGTGGTCGGGCGTGATGACGTAGGAGGTGCGGCTGGCGTAGCCGGAGACCTTCATGAACTGGGCGTCATAGGCCTTCATGATCTTCTTGTCGACGTCGGCGGCCACCGCAAACTTGCTGCGGCATTCGCTGACCGAGAATTTGTTGAGCGTCTCGATATTGTCGCCCGACACGCCGATGACGGTTGCGCCCAGTGCCTTGTAGCGATCCACAGCCTCGGCAAACAGATGGGCTTCGATGGTGCAGCCGGAGGTGAAGGCAGCCGGGTAGAAGTACAGCACCACGGGTCCCTTCTTCAGGGCCTGCGAGAGTGAAAAGGTCGAGACCTGTCCGCCCAGTGAACTCGGGGCCGAGAATTCGGGGGCCTTGTCTCCCGGTTTCAAGGCCGCCAGCGCGGACTGCGAACACAGTGCCGCACCCAGCAGGAGGGAGGCGGCAGACCAGCGGCGCAGGCGAAGGCGCACATCAGCAGGCAAGGCAAACTTGGAAGGGCTCATCATCGCACATCTCCTGGTCAGGTCTTGCTGCCGGCATTGCGCTGTGCGCTGTACCGGCAGCCCGGATTACATCAGCCGAAACGATAACCGAAGGCCTTGTGGAAGCGCTCCTCGATCTCCGCCTTGGACGGTGCGTGGTTCTGCGGACCTTGCGAGGCGATCTTGATGGAGCCCATCAGGCTGGCCAGGCGGCCGGTGGTTTCCCAGTCATAGCCTTCGGTCAGGCCATGCAGCATGCCGGCGCGGAAGGCATCGCCGCAGCCGGTCGGGTCGGCGATCTTGTCGGCCTTCACACAGGGGATGGCGTGGTGCTTGCCGCCCACGAAGATGTCGGCACCCAGCTCGCCGCGCGTGACCACCAGGGCCGTGACGCGCTCGGCGATTTGCGCCAGCGACAGACCAGTGCGCGCGGTCAGCAGCTCGGCTTCGTAATCATTGACGGCCACATAGGTGGCCAAGTCGATGAAGTTCTTGAGGTCATTGCCATCGAACATCGGCATGCCCTGGCCCGGATCGAAGATCAGCGGGATATTCAATTCAGCCGCCTGCTGCGCGTGCTGCAGCATGCCGTCACGGCCATCGGGGGCGACGATGGCGAACTTGACCGCGCCGGCGTCAGCGACCTTGTTCTCGTGCGACCAGGTCATGGCACCGGGGTGGAAGGCGGTGATCTGGTTGCTGTCGGCATCGGTGGTGATGAAGCACTGCGCGGTGAACGAGGACTCGATCTGGCGCACGCATCTGGTCGAGATGTCCAGTGCTGCAAAACGCTCCATGTAGGGTGCGCTGTCCAGGCCGACGGTGGCCATCACGATGGGTTCGCCGCCCAGCAGCTTGAGGTTGTAGGCGATGTTGCCCGCGCAGCCGCCGAACTCGCGGCGCATGGTGGGCACCAGGAAGGAGACATTGACCTTGTGCAGCTGGTCGGCCAGCAGGGCTTCAGCGAAGCGGCCCTCGTATTGCATGATGTTGTCGTAAGCGAGGGAACCGCAGATCAGGGAGCTCATGGCGTGGTCGTGACAAATGAGTGGACGATGCCGCATTGTAGAAGAAAAGCGGTGTGCAGTCCGAACCTGGTGCAAGTCGTTTCGTGGTCAGGCCGGGAAGTGATGATCGGTGACGATCAGTCGTGATGAGTCCGTCTCACGGATAGAAGAGATAGATGCGATACCCCGAGACCAGCGCATCCTTGAGCTCGAAGTTGAGCTTGATCTGCTGCTCGCTCTCGGGTGCGATACCGCGGTCGACCTGGGCCGGGTCGGCCAGGTAGTCGCGCGGGCGGAAGACGCGGCGTACCACCGCCTTCTCGTCGTCGTTGTTGAGCGTGAGCTCGATATGCGGCCAGGCCTGGGCGCTGGCAGCGCGATTGCGCATCACCAGCGAGAGCGCATAGACGTTCTGGTTGGGCGGCACCACCTGCAGCTCGTTGGATTCCAGCGAGAGGCGTTCGATGTCGGTGGGCAGGCCCACGGTGCAATGCAAGGCCACACACATGCCGTTGAGCATGGGTCGCAGCTGCGGTGCGGAGGCCGCCAGCGGATTGCGCCAGTAATACAGCGATTGCAGCAGCAGCACCGGCACCATCACACCGGCCAGCACCATCATCACCATCTTCATGACCTGGCTGATGCGCGCGCGGCGCTCGGCGCGCTTGACGAAGCCGGGCTCGTCGGCGGGATCGTCGTCGTCCTGCGCCTCTTGCGTGCCGGCCTCCTGGTCATCGGCGCCGATACTGTCCTTGTCCCCGGCCACATCATGCAATACCGGCTCGTCGTCCATGCGGAAGACGGCAGCCACCTCCGGCGGCGCGGCGATCTCGTCGGACTCGGCCGACGAGCGGCGCAGCAGCGCGCCGCTGTCGGGGGCATCCTCTTCCGGTGTCATCGGAGGGCGGGCCTCTTCTTCCGGACTTGTCTTGTCCACAGGCGCAGCCGCTTTGAAGTTCGCGCCGAGGTCGGGGAGATAACCCGGACTGGCCGGCGAGCGGAACACCTTGGGCTCGGCAATGACCGGGATGGCAGCAGGCAAGGGGGCGGATGGCGCTGCAGGGGCAGGCGCGGCGACCGCAGTCGGCTGCGGCGCAGGAATGTTCACCTCAGGGACGGGCGCTTGCGCAGGGGGAACGAAAGCAGGCCGTTGCGTGGCCAGCGGTGCGCCAGCTTGTTCATAGGGGCTATTTGCGGGGGCGGTCGGGACGGATGAAGGCGAAGATGCCGGCGCAAACGCCGGTGTGGCCATCCCGGCCTGGGCCTTGCTGCCCGCTGCCGGCTGGTAGTGGCCGTCGGCCACGCTGGGCTCGACCAGGAATTCGTTACCGTTGAAGACCTGGCGGCAATTGCCGCAGCGGACCAGTCCGCCGCGCAGTTTGAGCTGGTCGCTGGCGACCCTGAAGATGGTCAGGCAGTGCGGACACTGGGTCGCCAACGCCATGGATTACTCCGGCAGGCGGCCTGCCAGGGCCACCCAGCCTTCATGTTCTGCCCAGACGGTCAGGGCGATCCAGGGCGCGTAGGCGTTGATGACTTCCTGGGCCTGGCGATCCAGCACGCCCGAGAGCACCAGCGCGCCGCCGGCGCGCACGCGGCCAGCCAGCATGGGCGCCATCAGTTGCAGGGGGCCGGCCAGGATGTTGGCCACCACCACGTCGAATCGTTCACCTTCCGGGTGGGCGGCGGCGAAGGGTTCCGGCAGGTAATAGGTGGCGCTGCAGTGGTTGCGTTCAGTATTATGCTGGGCCGACTCCAGTGCCTGCGGATCGATGTCCACCCCGATCACCTGCGGCACGCCGATCTTGGCGGCCACCAGGGCCAGGATGCCCGAGCCGCAGCCGTAGTCCAGCAGGGTTTGGGCCTGGGTGGCATTGGTTTCCAGCCACTCCATGCACAGCCGGGTAGTCGGATGGCTGCCGGTGCCGAAGGCCAGGCCCGGATCCAGTTCCAGCACCAGGGCGTCCGGATCGGACGGTGCCTCGTGCCAGCTGGGCACGACCCAGATACGCTGGCCAATGTGGATGGGCTCGAACTGGGATTGCGTCAGGCGCACCCAGTCCTGCTCTTCCACATTGCGCGTGGCAAAGGGCAGGGCATAGTCCAGGCCGATGGCCTTGGCGGCATCCATGACGATGGTCGCGTGATCGGCATCCTTGCCGGCCAGCGCCACCACACGGCTGCGGTCCCAGGCGGCTTCTTCCGGCTCCATGCCGGGTTCGCCGAAGAGCGGACGCTCGGCGTCCGTCCCTTCATCGGCATCTTCCACCGACACCGAAAGGGCGCCAGAGTCCATCAGGGCGTCGGACAATGCCTCCGCCTGTTCGCGCGCCACTTCGATGACGATTTCTACCCAAGCCATGCTTGCCTGCCTTTGCTGTCGTTACTGTTAGTACTGTTGCTGCTGCTTTTGCTGCTGAACTGCGATTTACTTCTTGAGGGACTTGTCCGCTTCCGGCGCTGTCGGGCGTTCCGACAACTTATGTTCCAGATAATGGATATTGGTTCCGCCTTCGAAGAAACGCGCATCCACCATCAGCTCGCGGTGCAGCGGGATATTGGTCGAAATGCCTTCCACCACCATCTCCGACAGGGCGATCTGCATGCGGCGGATGGCCTGTTCGCGGGTCGCACCATAGGAAATCACCTTGCCAACCATGGAATCATAGTTGGGCGGCACGAAATAACCCGAGTAGGCGTGCGAATCGACGCGGATGCCAGGACCGCCCGGTACGTGCCACGCCGTGATGCGGCCCGGCGAGGGGATGAACTTGAACGGATCTTCGGCGTTGATGCGGCACTCGATGGCGTGACCCTTCAGTTCGATGTCGCGCTGGCGGTAACGCAGCTTTTCGCCAGCGGCGATGCGGATCTGTTCCTGCACGATGTCCACACCGGTAATCATTTCAGTGACCGGGTGTTCCACCTGCACGCGGGTGTTCATCTCGATGAAGTAGAACTCTTCATTTTCGTACAGGAACTCGAAGGTACCGGCGCCACGATAGTTCATCTTGCGGCAGGCTTCGGCGCAGCGTTCGCCGATCTTCTCGATGATCTTGCGCGGGATGCCCGGTGCTGGCGCTTCCTCGATCACCTTCTGGTGGCGGCGCTGCATGGAGCAGTCGCGCTCGCCCAGCCAGATGGCTTGCTTGTGCTCGTCGGCCAGGACCTGGATTTCCACGTGACGCGGATTTTCCAGATACTTCTCCATATAGACTTCCGGATTGCCGAAGGCAGCACCCGCTTCGGTCTTGGTCATGGTCACGGCATTGATCAGCGCGGCTTCGGTATGCACCACGCGCATGCCACGTCCACCGCCGCCGCCAGCGGCCTTGATGATGACCGGATAGCCGATCTTGCGGGCGATCTGGACGATTTCCTTGGGGTTGTCCGGCAACGCCCCTTCCGAACCTGGCACGCAAGGCACGCCGGCACGGATCATGGCCTGCTTGGCCGAGACCTTGTCGCCCATCATGCGGATGTTTTCCGCGCGCGGGCCGATGAAGACGAAGCCGGACTGTTCCACGCGCTCGGCGAAATCGGCGTTTTCCGAGAGGAAGCCGTAGCCGGGGTGGATCGCCTGGGCGTCCGTCACTTCAGCGGCGCTGATGATGGCCGGCATGTTCAGGTAGGACAGGGCCGACGGGGCCGGGCCGATGCAGACCGACTCATCGGCCAGCTTCACGTACTTGGCCTCGCGGTCGGCCTCGGAGTGCACGACCACGGTCTTGATACCCAGTTCGCGGCAGGCGCGCTGGATACGCAGGGCAATTTCGCCACGGTTGGCGATGAGGATTTTTTCAAACATAACAGGAATGAGGCGTCGCCAGGTTCAAGCGTTATAGGTTCCGGAGCCAGGCCGCGGCAGCCGGCATGCGCCGCGCGGCGGCCGTTGCTGCCAGGCCAGGGACTGCTGCGGCGGGAATCAGCCCAGCACGAACAGCGGTTGGCCGAACTCGACGGCCTGGCCGTTTTCCACCAGGATCTGCTTGACCACGCCACCCTTGTCGGCGTCGATTTCGTTGAGCAGCTTCATGGCTTCGATGATGCACAGGGTATCGCCTTCCTTGACTTCCTTGCCCACTTCGACGAAGGCCGGTGCGCCCGGTGCCGAGGAGCGGTAGAAGGTACCGACCATGGGCGACTTGACGATGTAGCCTTCCGGCACGGCCGGCGCCGCCGGTGCGGCAGCGGGAGCCGCAGCTGCCGGGGCGGGCGCGGCCACGGGGGCGGCGGCGGGAGCGTAGGCTTGCTGTTGCGGCACCATCACGACCTGGTTCTGGGCATTCGGGGACGACTTGACGATGCGGACCTTGCTTTCGCCTTCGGTGACTTCCAGCTCTTCGATGGCCGATTCAGCAACCAGGTCGATCAGCGTCTTGAGTTTTCGTAAATCCATTTGAATCCCTCGGAATGTAGATGAGTAGTGTTAAACGAAACGCCGGCGCTCTGTCGCGCCCGGCGGGTTCAGTCTGGGTCTTGCAGTACGTGAAGCGATCCGTTCGAAGCGGCGTGTCCGCCCTCAGGATTGACGCAGCCAGAAATCAACGGCCATGCGATAGCCATCGACCCCGAAGCCGCACAGGACTGCCCGGGCGATGCCGGACAGGTAGGAAAAATGCCGGAACTCCTCGCGCTGGTGCACATTGGAGATATGCAATTCCACGAAGGGAATCGCCACCCCGGCCAGCGCATCGCGCAATGCCACGCTGGTGTGGGTCAGCCCACCCGGATTGATGATGATGCCATCGACCCCCTCCAGGCGCGCCTGGTGGATGCGGTCGATCAGGGCGCCTTCGTGGTTGCTCTGGAAGGTCGCCAGGGTCGCGCCGGCGGCGCGGGCCTGTTCTTGTGCACGCTGTTCGATATCGGCCAGCGTGGTGGATCCGTAGACTTCCGGCTCCCGGGTTCCGAGCAGATTGAGGTTCGGTCCATTGAGCAGGAGAAGCTGTTTTGCCATGGAGATTGAGCTCCGTTTGACGACGATGCGCGCATTTTGCCGTCAAATGCCATCATTTGGCAAGAAAAACTTTCTTTTCACGGATTTGCGTTTGCGGGCCGCCGAGGTGGCCCTGCAAGAGACTCTGCGATTCAGAGCTGAGACAGGTCTGCGCGCAGTTCATCGAACTTGATGCGGCCCAGGTAGACCTTCTTGACGTTGCCGTCCTTGCCCACCAGAGCGGTGAACGGAAGACCGCCCGCCTGATTGCCGAATTGCCGCAGCAAATCGGTGGCGCCGGTTCCGGCAACGAAGAGAGGATAGCGGATTTGGTACTTTTGCGCAAACTTGGCGATATTTTCCTGACTATCGACGCCAATTCCGAGGATTTGCACCGGCGCGATCTCCTGCTGCAAGGCCGTCAGTTCCGGCATTTCTTCCACGCAGGGGCCGCACCAGGTGGCCCAGAAGTTCACGACCAGGGGCTTGCCCTTGTATTGCGCCAGCGATTGGGTCTGGCCGCTGGCATCCGGCATCGATTGCGACAGCAGCTTGTTGAGCGCCTGGGTCTCGGGCGAGGCGGGCGGGTTGGCGCGATGGCTGGCATAAACGCCAACGCCCACGCAAACGACCGCAACCACGGCCAACAGGATCACATTTTTCAGCTTCGTCATGAATCAGTCCTCGGAGGGTGCATCAATGAGCGCGGCCAGCGCAGCCGCATCACCGCGCTCGGGGCGTTTGCCCGGGGCCGCGCGCAGGCTGCCGCGCAGGTCGTCTTCGTCATACAGGGCCAGATGGGCCAGTTCGGGGTCGGCACCCCGCTGGGGCAGCAGGAAACTCAGGGTTTCCACGGCCTGGCCAGTGCGGAAGTGGCTGGTTTCCCCGACCTCGAAGTTCACATTCTTGTTCAGCAGGAAAATCTCCACATCCTTGGCGCTGGGGGAGAAGAGCTGCAAGTGGATGTCAGAATGTTCACCGGCAGTGCCATTCCAGACTGCGCCGGTAATATAAGGATTGAACTGCTGCAGGTCCTGCATCAGCTGCAGGGCCACCTGGCGCAGGTGCAACAGGCGCGCCGGCTGGGTGTCAGCGAAGAAGAGTTCGTTGTAGATGCGGACTTCTTCTTCGATCTGCTCGTTATCCGGCATGATCTCGCCGCGCACCTTCTGGTTGCCCAGGATCTGTTTGGCGGCCTTGCGCTTGGCGCTGCCGTAGTCGGCGCCATCCTCGGCGATCATGCGGGCGGCGGCTGCGGCGATTTCGGCGCGCAGCTGCTCGGTGGGGGAGGTGAATTCAAATTCAGACATGGGCGACATGATACTCGTTAGCGGATGCACCCGCCGCCTCAGGTAAAATCGCGGGATTACACCCCAAGATTCGCTATGCATATACACATCCTCGGCATCTGCGGCACCTTCATGGGCGGCCTGGCCGTGCTGGCCAAAGAGGCTGGCCATACCGTGACCGGCTGCGACGCCAACGTCTATCCCCCGATGAGCACCCAGCTGGAAGCCCAGGGCATCACCCTGACCCAGGGTTTCGAGCCGTCCCAGGTGGAGATCAAGCCGGACCTGTTCGTCATCGGCAACGTGGTCTCGCGCGGCAACCCGCTGATGGAAGAGATCCTCAACCGCGGCCTGCCCTATGTGTCCGGGCCGCAATGGATGGGCGAAAACATCCTGCAGGACAAGTGGGTCCTGTCGGTGGCGGGCACGCATGGCAAGACCACCACCTCGGCCATGCTGGCCTGGGTGCTGGAACACGCGGGCTACCAGCCGGGCTTCCTGATCGGCGGGGTGCCGATGAACTTCGGCATCTCGGCGCGCCTGGGCAGTGATGGCCAGGGTGGGCCGTCGCCCTTCTTCGTCATCGAAGCCGACGAGTACGACACCGCCTTCTTCGACAAGCGCAGCAAGTTCGTGCACTACCGCAGCCGGACTGCCGTGCTGAACAACCTTGAATACGATCACGCCGACATCTTCCCCGATCTGGCCGCCATCGAGACGCAATTCCACCATCTGGTGCGCACCGTGCCGGGGATCGGCCGGGTCATCGTCAATGGCCGCGAAGCGGCATTGCAGCGCGTGCTGGCACGTGGCTGCTGGAGCGAACGTGAAGATTTTGGCGTGGTCGCCGGCCAGCCCGGCTGGTCGCTGCAGACCCACGACGATGGCCGTTTCGAGGTCTTCTTCGAAGGCCAGTCGCAAGGCACGGTGGATTGGTCGCTGACCGGTGAACATAACCGCATGAACGCCATCGCCGCCATCGCCGCTGCCCGTCACGTGGGCGTGCCGGCGGCCCAGGCCATCGAGGCACTGGGCGCTTTCCAGAGCGTGAAGCGGCGCATGGAGCTGCGCGGCAGCGCCAACGGCGTGGCCGTGTATGACGATTTCGCCCATCACCCGACCGCCATTGCCACCACGGTGGCAGGGCTGCGCAAGAAGGTCGGCGCCGCCCGTATCCTGGCCGTGCTGGAGCCGCGTTCCAACACCATGAAGCTGGGCACGATGAAAGAAGCCCTGCCTGGCAGCTTGACTGAAGCTGACCTGGTCTTCGGTTTCGGCGCCCGGTCCGGGCGTGATGCGCTGGGCTGGGACCTGGCCGAAGCGCTGGCCCCGCTGGGCCAGAAGGCCGCCGCCTTCCACGACCTCGATGCGCTGGTGCAGGCCGTCAAGGCCGCCGCGCAGCCCGGCGACCATGTGCTGGTGATGAGCAATGGCGGCTTCGGCGGCGTGCACCAGAAGCTGCTGGACGCACTGGCATGATCCTGTACCTGCACGGCTTTCGTTCTTCGCCGCAGTCCTTCAAGGCGCGCGTGATGGGACAGCGCATGGCCGAGCTCGGCCTGCAGGACCAGTACGCCTGTCCGCAACTGCCGGCCTCGCCCGCCGGGGCCATCGCCCTGGCCGGTGCGCTGGTGGCGGGGGTGGACCCGGCCGCGCTGACCGTGGTCGGCTCGTCGCTGGGCGGCTATTACGCCACCTGGCTGGCCGAACACACCGGCTGCCGGGCGGTGCTGGTCAATCCGGCGGTCAAGCCGCCGCGTGACCTGGAATCCTATGTCGGCGTGACCACGCAATATCACTCCGACGAACCCTTTGAATTCAAGCGCGAGTACATCGCCGAGCTGCTGGCCCTGGCCGTGCCGGCCATCACGCGCCCCGAGCGCTATTTCCTGCTGGCGGCCACCGGCGACGAGGTGCTGGACTGGCGCGAGATGGTGGCCCATTACCCCGGCGCGCGCCAGACCGTCATCGAGGGCAGCGACCATGGCATGGCCGAGTTTGCCGACCATCTGGACGAGGTGCTGGCCTTCTGCGGCGTGGACCTGCCCGGCAAGGCGGTGCGCTGATGCCGCAGGCCGTGCGCAAGGCGCGCTGGATGGCGCATCCGCAGGCATTGGCGGCGCTCTTGGCTACCGATGGCGACCTGATGCGGCGTACCCGGGCCTGGCTGGCCGACCCCGGTTCCATGACCCTGAAACTGAAGAAACGCACCGACAGCTTCAGCGTGCGCCTGCTGCGCCAGCGCCCGGGCCGCATCCTGGCCGATGAGCATGAAGCCTTGCGCATATCGCCCCGTAGCCGGGTGGTGGAGCGCGATGTCATCCTGCTGGGCGACGGGCAGCCGGTGGTGTTCGGGCATACGGTGCTGTCGACCGGCTCGGTCAAGTCCGACTGGCCTTTTTTCAGCAAGCTCGGTATCACGCCCCTGGGCGCCAACTTGTTCTTTGATCCGCTGGTCGGGCGCAGTCCCATCCAGTATGCTCGGCTGTCCGCCGGCCACCCGCTGATGCGCCGCATCGCGCAGGCCTTGCCCGAGTCCGAATTGCCGACCAGTTTGCTGGCGCGCCGCTCCCTGTTTACCCGGCGCGGCGGCGTGCTGATGGTCACCGATGTTTTCCTGCCGGCACTGGAGGCGCTGATGCGTCCGCTGCCGGCCCACGTACCGATTGAAAAGCGATAGAAGCAGATGAATTTATTGTTCGAAGAATCCGGCGACTTCAAGGCCGGCTCCATCATGACCCAGCAGGGCGAGTCCTACCAGGTCGAGATGGCCTCCGGCAAGCGCGCCAAGGTCAAGTCGCGCGATGCGCTGCTGCAATTCGCTGCCCCTGCGCCGCAGGAGCTGATGCAACAGGCGCAGGCCATCGCTGACGACGTCGACCTGGATTTCCTCTGGGAAGTGGCCGGCGAAGAAGAGTTCGGTTTCACCGACCTGGCCGCCGAGTATTTCGGCCACGCCCCGCTGCCGCCGGAAGCGGCCGGCCTGCTGTTGTGCCTGCATCGCGCACCGATCTATTTCTACAAGAAGGGCCGCGGCCGCTACAAGGCGGCCCCGCAGGCTTCGCTGCAGGCGGCACTGGCCGGGCTGGAAAAGAAGAAGCAGCAATTGGCCGCTCAAGCCGTGTACGTGGAAGAACTCAAGGCGCACAAGCTGCCCGAAGCCTTCCGCCCCATCGCCCTGCAACTGCTCTTCAAGCCGGACAAGAACGGCATCGAATTCAAGGCCCTGGACGCCGCCGCCAAGGAAATGCAGACCACCCCGCAGCGCCTGATGCTGGCCGCCGGTGGCGTGGCCTCGCCCAAGGACCTGCATTACGCGCGTTTCCTCTCCGAATTCTTCCCGCGCGGCACCGGTTTCCCGGCCATCGATATCCCGCCGGCCACCACCGACCTGCCGCTGGCCGATGTACAGGCCTTCTCCATCGATGACGTGACCACCACCGAGATCGATGATGCCCTGTCCGTCACCCGCCTGCCGGACGGCAAGCTGCGCGTGGGTATCCACATCGCCGCCCCGGGCCTGGCCATCAAGCGCGGCGATGCGATCGATGCGATTGCGCGTGCGCGCATGTCCACCGTCTACATGCCGGGCGAGAAGATCACCATGCTGCCCGACGACCTGGTGGCCACCTATACGCTCGATGCCGGTGCTGCCCGTCCTGCGCTGTCGCTGTATGCGACCCTGGATGCGGCCAGCTGGGAAGTGCTGGCCACCGAGACCCGTGCCGAGCTGGTGCCCATTGCCGCCAACCTGCGCCACAACGACCTCGACGAGCTGGTCACCGAGGAAGCCCTGGCCGAGAATCGCGGCGAGTATCCGCACAAGGAAGAGATCGCGCTCCTGTGGCAGTGGGTGCAACTGCTCGAACAGGGCCGCATGGCCAAGCGCGAGAGCTTCGGCCTGCGCCCGGAGCAGAACAACCGTGTCGACTTCAACTTCTACGTCGAGAACGATGTGGTGAGCATCGTGCGCCGCCGCCGTGGCGCACCGCTGGACAAGATCGTGGCCGAGCTGATGATCTTCGCCAACAGCACCTGGGGCAAGCTCATGGCCGATCACGGCGTGCCGGGCATCTACCGCGCGCAGGGTGGCGGGGCCGGTGGCTGGGCCGCCAAGATGCAGGTGCGCATGGTCACCCACGCCGCGCCCCACCAGGGCCTGGGCGTGGATCAATATGCCTGGAGCACCTCGCCGCTGCGCCGCTATACCGACCTGGTCAACCAGTGGCAGATCCTGGCCTGCATCGAGCACGGCGTGACCGCGCCGCTGGTGGCGCCCTTCAAGCCGCGCGATGCCGATCTCTTCGCTATCGTTTCCGGCTTCGATGCGGCCTACTCCGGCTATGCCGATTTCCAGTCCACCATGGAACGTTACTGGTGCCTGCGCTGGCTGGAGCAGGAAAACGCCCGTACCGTGGAAGCCGTGGTGCTCAAGGATGAAATCCTGCGCCTGGTCGAAATCCCGCTGGTGCTGCGCATGCCGGGCCTGCCGCAACTGGCGCGTGGCCTGCAGGTCAAGCTGGACCTGCTGCGCTGGGATGAGGTCGACCTGACCGTGGAAGCGCGCCTGCTCGAAGTGCCCGCCGCCGCTGCCCAGGCGCTGGCCAGCGACCTTGGTGAAGATGATGACGAGTTGCTCGAAGGCATGGCCTCCATGGGCAGCGAAGAGCAGGGCGAGGAAGCGGCCGCTGAACAGGATGCTGCGCAAGATTCTGCACAGGATGCTGCGCAGGAAGATGCGCAGGAAGATACACATGATCCAGCGGCCGACGCGGGCGAAAACCCGTCCGCGCAAGCGGCCCAATGAGCCGGTGCTGGCGTAGAATTGGCGCTGTGTCTATCGTCGTTGCTTCCCGTTTGCTGTGAACCTGTTTGCCCAACATCGTCTGCTGAGCGTTGCGCTCGGAATCTCGCTGCTGGTGCATGGCCTCTTGCTGGTCGTGCACTTCGCTGCGCCCGATGCCTTCCGTTTCAAGCCGTCCGATCCCGAGCTGGAAGTCATCCTGGTCAACGCCAAGCATGACAAGAAACCAGTCAACGCCCAGGCGCTGGCGCAGGCCAATCTGGATGGCGGCGGCAATGCCGACGACGGCCGTGCCCGATCGCCGCTGCCGGATATGCAGCGGGTGGAGAGCGGTGACAGCGTCAAGGCCGCCCAGCGCAAGGTGGCCGAGCTGGAGCAGCAGCAGCGCAAGATGCTGGCGCAGCTGCAGGAGGCACGCCAGCACGTGGCCAGCAGCGAGCTGCAGAAGCCGACCGAGACGCCGCAGCCCAACGCGCGCGACCTGACCGAAACCGCCAAGGCCATGGCGCGCATGGAAGCCGAACTGGCCAAGGACATCGAGCAATACAACAAGCGCCCGAAGAAGACCCAGATCACGCCGAGTACCCGCGAAGTGGGGTATGCGCAGTACTTCAAGGCACTGCAGGACAAGGTGGAAAAAGTCGGCACGCTGAACTTCCCGACCCGCGACGGCAAGAAGCTCTACGGTGAACTGCTGGTGGTGATCCCGGTGTTCCAAGATGGCAGTCTCTATGAGCGCGATGGCGGCGTGGTGGTGCGCACAAGCTCCGGCAATGCCGCGCTGGACCAGGCGGCGGTGGCCATCGTGCGGCGTGCGGCGCCGTTTGGCCGTTTTCCCGAGAACATGCGCACCAGCGGCAAGGATGACGTGTGGGAAGTCATCGTGACCTTCCGTTTTACCCGCGACCAGGGCGTGCAGGCACAGCTGGGCGCCAGCTGACATCAGCGCCGGCGGCCCGGCTACAGACAAGAACAGAGAACGAGGGAGCAGCTAGAACACCATGGATGAATACGTCGTCATCGGCAACCCGATTGCCCACAGCAAGTCGCCCGAGATCCATGCGCAGTTCGCTGCCCAGACCGGCCAGTCGCTGCACTATGATCGCCTGCTGGCGCCGCTGCACGGCTTCAAGGCCGCGGTGCAGGTCTTCCAGCGGCGCGGCGGGCGCGGCGCCAACGTGACCGTCCCCTTCAAGCTGGAAGCGCATTCCCTGTCCGATCAGCTGACCGAGCGTGCGCGCCTGGCGGGGGCGGTCAATACGCTCAAGTTCGAAGGCGGCCGCATCCTTGGCGACAACACCGATGGTGCCGGCCTGGTCACCGACATCGTGACCAATGCCGGCCAGGCGCTGGCGGGACGCCGCATCCTGCTGCTGGGCGCGGGTGGCGCCTCGCGCGGCGCACTGCTGCCGCTGCTGCAACAGCAGCCAGCCGAGCTGGTGATCGTCAACCGCACGCAGTCGCGGGCGCAAGAGCTGGCGCAGCAGTTCGCCGAATACGGTCCGGTGCGCAGCGCCGCCTATGCCGAGCTGGAGGGCGTGTTCGATGTCATCATCAATGCCACCTCGGCCAGCCTCTCGGACGACCTGCCGCCACTGCCAGTCTCGGTCTACGGCAGCGAAACCCTGGCCTACGACATGATGTATGGCCGCCAGCCCACCGTCTTCATGCAGAGCGCCCAGCAGCATGGCGCCAGCGTGCGCGACGGGCTGGGCATGCTGGTCGAGCAGGCGGCCGAAGCCTTCCTGCTCTGGCGCGGCGTGCGGCCGGCCACCGCCGACGTGTTTGCCAGCCTGCGCCAGCAGTTGTCGCAGTAAAGGCAGGGCATAGTCCGTCACACCTGTAGAGGACTGCAGGACAGCATGTCTGTATCTCTGCATCTCTGCATCTCTGCAGGTCTGCATGTTGAGTTGATCGCGCATCGCTAGAACCCTGGAACAGAACCACCACCGGCACATGAAATCGCTACGCAAGCTGCTCTTCTGGATCATCGTCCTGCCCGTCATGCTGGTACTGCTGCTGCAGCTGTACTTCTTCGTGCAGATCTGGTGGTGGAAGGACCACAACCCCGAGTCCACCAGCTTCATGCGCCAGCAGTTGTCCATCCTGCGCGAGAAGGACCCGAATGCCCAGCTGCAATTCCGTTGGGTGCCCTACGCACGCATCTCCAACAATCTCAAGCGCGCCATCATCGCCTCGGAAGATTCCAATTTCTCCGAGCATGCCGGCGTCGATTGGGAGGCCTTGCAGAAGGCCTACGAAAAGAACGAGAAGAAGGGCAAGGTGGTCGCCGGCGGTTCCACCATCACCCAGCAGCTGGCCAAGAACCTGTTCCTCTCGGGCGAGCGCAGCTACCTGCGCAAGGGCCAGGAATTCATCATCACCTACATGCTGGAATTCCTGCTGGACAAGCAGCGCATCTTCGAGCTCTACCTCAACGTGGTGGAGTGGGGCAATGGCGTCTTCGGCGCCGAGGCTGCGGCCCAGCATTACTACCGCACCACGGCCGCCAATCTTGGCGCGGAGCAGGCGGCCCGGCTGGCGGTGATGTTGCCGCGTCCGCGCTATTACGACCGCAATCGCGGTTCCGGCTACCTGGCCTCCCGTACCAGCCTGATCCTGCGCCGCATGAACGCGGCCACGCTGCCGCCGGCGCACAAGTAATCGCCCGCTGCTGCCGCAGCCACATGACCGCCGTATGACAGCGCGCGCCATTGGCCACAGCCGTACGGCATGCGGCGCATTGGCGCTTGCCTGGCACGGGGCTTGAACGTACACTTGCGCACGTTTCGCGCCTGTCGCCACGGGCTGCCGCATTTCACCCGGGACTCTTCCCCCGCGTTCCACCGAGCGAGAACCCATGATCAATGTATTCGTGTTGCAAAACGGACGGCTGAGCCAGGTCAACATCGACAGCCGCACCGACCTCGAACAGGCCGCGCCGGTCTGGGTGGACCTGACCGAACCCAATGACGAAGAGCGCGCCTGGGTCAAGAGCATCTACGGCGTGACCCTGCCTGACGAGGATGAATTCAGCGACATCGAAGCGTCGGCCCGTTATTTCGAAGCCGAGAACGGTGACCTGCACCTGCGCACCGATTTCCTCTTCGAAGGCGATGACGATTCTTCCTCCACCATGACGGTGGCCTTCATCCTGGCGCGCAACATCCTCTTCTCGGTCCATGCGGAAGACCTGCCGGTGTTCCGCCTGGTGCGCATGCGCGCACGCTCGCGGCCGGGTTCCATCGGCGACTACCGTGACGTGCTGCTCGACCTCTACGAGACCGATGCCGAATATTCCGCCGACGCGCTCGAAGGCATCTACCAGAAGCTCGAAGCGGTGAGCACCAGCGTGCTCAAGAAAAGCCTGTCCGACCAGGCCGCCGCCGAAGTGCTCAACACCATCGCCCACGAGGAAGACCTGAACGGCCGCATCCGCCGCAACATGATGGACACGCGCCGCGCGGTCAGTTTCCTGATGCGCGGCCGTCTGCTCAGTTCGGAGCAGTTCGAGGATGCGCGCCAGATCCTGCGCGACATCGAATCGCTGGATGGCCACACCGCCTTCCTCTTCGACAAGATCAACTTCCTGATGGATGCCACCGTCGGCTTCATCAACATCAACCAGAACAAGATCATCAAGATCTTCTCGGTGGCCTCGGTGGCCTTCCTGCCGCCCACGTTGATCGCCAGCATCTACGGCATGAACTTCAAGGTCATGCCGGAACTGGATTGGGTGGTCGGTTATCCGCTGGCCATCCTGATGATGGTCGGTTCGGCCATTGCACCCTTCTGGTATTTCCGTCGGCGCGGCTGGCTCAACTGAGACTGTCTGCTGACGGCGACGTCCTCATTTCTCCGACACCGATTCCCGGGCTTCTCCGATGCCGCGCACCAGGGTTGCGCGGCACACTGCAATCATCATCCATGGCAGATGCGCGCACAGCTGCGCATCCGTGTCGCATTCGTGTCTTATGCAGAGGAGAACTCCATGTCCATCCGTCATCACTACATCTCGCTGGCCGTGGTCAGCGCCAGCTTCGCCGGTCTGCTGATCGGCTGTGCCAGCCCGCAGCAGGCGCCCTATGGCGCGGCGCCCACTTCGCAGAACTATGAGCGCGTGGCCGCCTATTCCGGGACCGGCGTGGTGGAAGCCATCGAAGTGACCCACAAGGAAAGCAACGGCGTGGCCGGTGCGGTGGTGGGCGGCGTGGCCGGTGGCCTGCTGGGTAACGCCGTGGGCGGTGGCACGGGCCGCGTGCTGGCGACCGTTGCCGGTGCCGCAGGCGGTGCTTATGCGGGTAACCAGGTCCAGCGCAACAGCGCTGCGGGCCATCAGGTCTACAACATCCGCGTGCGCATGAGCGATGGGTCCTTGCAGACCTTCGCACAGGAAGACAATACCGATTTCCGCGTGGGCGACCGCGTCCGGCTGGATAACGGTCGTATCAGTCGTTACTAATCTGGTCACGGTTGTTACCAGTTCCCTTATCAGCTTTACCAAGCTCTTTTTCGATACGGCACCGTTCGCTATCGACATGACATGAAAAAAGCCGTCCGGCTCAATACCGGACGGCTTTTTCTTTGCTGGTGCGGGCCGGGCCTTATGCAGGGTAGAGCGCGCCCAGCACGCGCAGGCCACGTGCCCCCGTGACTGCAGGCAGGTTGCCCGGCAGGCGCAGGTCAAAGCGCCGCGCCAGCCATGCAAAGGCCAGCGCCTCCACATGCTGCGGGGCCACGCCGAGCACGGCCGTCGACTGCACGCTGGCACGACCTTGCAGTTGCTGCTGCAACAGTCGCATCAGGAAGGCATTCTCGGCCCCACCTCCACAGACGTAGACCTGGCGGGCCGTCGGTGCGTGCGCCACGATGGCGTCGGCAATCGTGCTGGCCGTGAGCATGGCCAGCGTGGCCTGGATGTCTTCCGGTGCAAGTGCGGAGCCGGTGCGCAGCAGGGCCGCTTGCAGCCAGTCGAGGTGGAACAGGTCGCGCCCCGAACTCTTGGGCGGCGGCGCGCGGAAGAAGGGCTCGTCACGCAATTGCGCCAGCAGCCCTGCGTGCACCTGTCCCGATGCACCCCAGTCGCCGTTGGCGTCATAGGCGCGTTGCTGGTGCAGGTGGATCCAGCCATCCATGAGTGCATTGCCGGGGCCGGTATCGAAGCCGTAAGCGCCGTCTTCCCCTGCCGGCAGGATGCTGATGTTGGCGATGCCGCCGATGTTGACCACCACCCGCGACTGCGCCGCATCCCCGAAGATGGCGCGATGGAAGGCCGGCACCAGCGGTGCGCCCTGGCCGCCCGCAGCCACGTCGCGGCTGCGGAAGTCGGCGACCACGTCGATGTTGCACAGTTCGGCCAGCAGCGCCGGGTTGTTGGTCTGGCGGGTGAAGCCGAGTTCGGGGCGATGGCGGATGGTCTGCCCATGCACGCCTACCAGGCGCACGTCCGCGGCCGTCTTGCCGGCCTGCAGCAGCAGTTGCGCCACGCAGTCGGCGTAATGCACGGCCAGCGCATTGGCGGCCAGGGCTTCGCGTTCGATCTCGTTGGGGCCAGCGGCCTGCAGGGCCATCAGGTCCGCGCGCAGGTGGGCGGGGAAGGGCACGTAAGCCGCCGCCAGCGTGGCGGAGATCGCCTGGCCGTCGAAGGCGGCCAGGACACCGTCGACGCCGTCGAGGCTGGTACCCGACATCAGGCCGATGGTCAAATGGGAGGAATCGTTCATGGCAGGCAAGTCGGAAAAAGAAAAGGGCGGCCGCTGATTCTACAGCGCCGCCCTGGTCGGGGAGTCGGGACACCCGTCCCTTACTTGGCTGCCGCCAGCTTCACATCGGGCGCACCCGGCACGCGCAGCATGGCCATGCGATGCTGCATGTCCGCGGCCACGGTACGGAAGCGCTGCAACTGCGGGCCGGTCAGGGCCTGGTTGTTGGGCACCTCCACCGACAGCGGGTTGCGCGGCTGGTTGTTGACGCGGAACTCGTAATGCAGGTGCGGCCCGGTGGCCCAGCCGGTCATGCCGACGAAGCCGATCACGTCGTTCTGGCTGACCTTCATGCCCTTCTTGATGTTGGGCGCGAAGCGGCTCATGTGGCCGTAGGCGGTGGAGTAGCCGCTCCAGTGCTTGATGACGACGATGTTGCCGTAGCCATTCTGCTGGCCCACGAAATCAACCACGCCATCGGCTGCTGCATGGATGGGCGTGCCGGTCGGTGCGGCGAAGTCCACGCCGGTGTGCTGCTTCCACTGGCCCAGGATCGGGTGCAGGCGCATCGAGAAACCGGAAGAGATACGGGTGAAGGCCAGGGGCGACTTCAGGAAAGCCTTCTTGAGCGACTTGCCATCGAAGGCGTAATAACCGCCACCGCCGGTCTTGCTGGCCGGATCGCTGAACCACACGGCCTGGTAGCGGTTGCCGGCATTGTCGAATTCACCGGCCAGCACGCGCCCGGTGCGTACCAGGTCGCCGTTCTGGTAGTAGGTCTCGTAGACCACATTGAAACGGTCGCCGCGGCGCAGGTCGGAGGCGAAGTTGATGTTGGTGGCAAACATGTCCACCAGCTGCATGGCCACCGCATCGGGGATCTGCGCCGTGTCGGTGGCGGCAAAGAGCGAGGAGAAGATGGTGCCGGCGCGCATTTCCACGCGGCGCTCCAGCACGGCCGGCTGGGCTTCGGCGCTGAGCTTGCCGTCATGGCGCGCGATCACCAGGTTCTTGGGGGTATCGCTGCCATCGTCCAGGGTGGCGGAGAGCTTGATGAGCTCGCCGTTGTCGTCGGTCTGGGCGACCACACGCTTGCCGGCGCGCAGCTGCATCACCGCGCGCGCCAGGGTATCGGACTTGATGAAGGCGGTGGCCTCGTCATCATCCACGCCCAGGCGGTTGAGCAGGGTGGCCAGGGTGTCGCCGCTGCGGACCTTCTCTTCGTTGACGTAATACTGCGAACGCTCTTCCAGTGCACTGACCTGCTGTTGCAGGTCGGGCAGGGCCAGTTCCTTGGAAATCGGATTCACCGGGGCATCGCGCAGGTCCGGCTCGGCCGGCGCGAAACCGGCCGCACCGATGGTGAAGGCGGCCAGGAACAGGGCGCTGGCGCCGATGATGCGGGTCTTGGGCGAGGAAGCGGCGACTTTGTGGTGGCAGGACTGCAACGCGGAGAAGCACAGGGACGAGACGTGCTTGAGTTTATCTTGTGGGAACATGCAAACCGAATACGTTAAAATCTGACGTTTCCGTGGCGGATGGCGGGTGATGGCTGCAATGCGGCGTTTCCTGTCCCCCCGCCGTGTTGCGCCCGCGTAACATCGCTTACGGGTCGAGAACGTTTTCCTGCTGCTGAGCTTCTGGGGCCGCGTCCTGGCGCTGGGCAGAAAAAACGAAAGTCGGAATTATAGCAACACGATTTAGCGGTCCTGTCCTACAAAAGCCAATTTTTTAGTTATATCGATGAACGCCGACCAGTCCACCTCCGCCGCCGCTGCGCCTGCCCCTGCAGCCCCCTCCCGCCTGCCCCTCACCGACAAGGTGCAGGAGGCGCTGGCCATCACCAAGCGCGGCATCGATGAGCTGCTCATCGAAAGCGAATTCGCGCAAAAGCTGGCGCGCGCCGAGCAAAGCGGCCAGCCGCTGCGCATCAAGCTGGGCCTGGACCCGACCGCGCCTGACCTGCACCTGGGCCACACCGTGGTCTTGAACAAGATGCGCCAGCTGCAGAACCTGGGCCACCAGGTGATCTTCCTGATCGGCGACTTCACCTCCATGATCGGCGACCCGTCCGGCCGCAATGCCACCCGTCCGCCGCTGTCGCGCGAGCAGATCGAGATCAACGCCAAGACCTATTTCGCCCAGGCCAGCCTGGTGCTGGATCCGAGCAAGACCGAGATCCGCTACAACTCCGAATGGTGCGACGCCCTGGGCAGCCGCGGCATGATCCAGCTGGCCTCGCGCTACACGGTGGCACGCATGATGGAGCGCGATGACTTCACCAAGCGCTTCAAGGAAGGCACGCCGATTTCGGTGCATGAATTCCTCTACCCGTTGATGCAAGGTTATGACTCGGTGGCCCTGAAGTCGGACCTGGAACTGGGCGGCACCGACCAGAAATTCAATCTGCTGGTGGGCCGCGAACTGCAGAAGGACTTCGGCCAGGAGCCCCAGTGCATCCTGACCATGCCGCTGCTGGAAGGCCTGGACGGCGTGGAAAAGATGTCCAAGTCCAAGGGCAACTACATCGGCATCACCGAGCCGGCCAACACCATGTTCGCCAAGGTGATGAGCATTTCCGACGTGATGATGTGGCGCTACTACGACCTGCTGTCGTTCCGTTCGATGGCCGAGATCGCCGGCTACAAGGCCGAGGTCGACGCCGGCAAGAACCCGCGTGACATCAAGGTGGCGCTGGCCCAGGAAATCGTCGCCCGCTTCCACTCGCAGCAGGCCGCCGAAGATGCGCTGGCCGACTTCGTGAACCGCTCCAAGGGCGGCATCCCGGACGATATCCCGGAGGTTTCGCTGTCGGGCGCGCCGCTGGGCATCGGCCAGTTGTTGAAGCAGGCCAACCTGTGCGCCTCCACCTCGGAAGCGCTGCGCATGGTGGAGCAGGGCGGTGTGCGCATCGACGGCACCGTCATCAGCGACAAGGGCCTGAAGGTCGAGGCCGGCCAGTGCGTGGTGCAAGTGGGCAAGCGCAAGTTCGCCCGCGTCACCCTGGCGTAAGCTGGAGCGCGCATGATCGCTCTCTTGCAGCGGGTCAGCCAGGCCTCGGTGGTGGTGGATGGACAGACGCTGGGCAGCATCGGCACCGGGCTCATGGTGCTGGTCTGCGCCGAGCGCAACGACACCCCGGCCGAAGCCGATGCCCTCCTGAAGAAGCTGCTGGCCTATCGCGTCTTCAGCGACGAGGCCGGCAAGATGAACCGCAGCGTTGCCGACGTGCAAGGCGGCCTGCTGCTGATCCCGCAATTCACGCTGGCGGCCGATACCAATTCAGGCACGCGCCCCTCCTTCACGCCTGCTGCGGCACCGGAACTGGGACGGCAACTGTTCGACCACTTCGTGGCGCAGGCGCGTGCGCGCCATGGCGAGCAACGCGTGGGAACAGGGCGCTTCGGGGCCGATATGAAGGTGTCGCTCACCAACGACGGTCCGGTGACCTTCTGGCTGCAGGTCAAGCCCAAGGCCCCGGCTGCCGATATGAACGCTACCGGATAATAGCCAGCCCGGCATTGAAGCCCGGCGGCGCGTCCCCAAATGAATTCGTAATGCGTGTTGCATGTGGCCTTACTTTTAGGAGGTGATATGAAATTCTGGAGCGATTCTTTCAAGGACGGTGCCAACATCCCCGGCGAATTCGCCTTTGCGGTGATGGATCCCAAGACCCACGTGGCCCTCTCTGCCAATCGCAATCCGCACTTCGGCTGGAGCGACCTGCCGGCCGGCACCAAGTCGCTGGCGCTGGTGGTGCATGATCCCGACGTGCCCTCGCGCGGCGACGATGTGAACCAGGAAGGCAAGACCGTGCCGCTGGAGCTGCCGCGTGTGGATTTCTATCACTGGACGCTGGTCGACATTCCGGCGGGCGTGAGCGAAATCAAGGCCGGCCAGTTCAGCAACGGCGTGACCGCACGCGGCAAGCCGGGCCCGGCCGTGCTGGGCGAGGTCATGCCGGGCGCGCGCCAGGGCATCAATGACTACACCGGCTGGTTCGCCGGCGACGGCGACATGCGCGGCGACTACTTCGGCTACGACGGCCCCTGCCCGCCGTGGAATGATGCGCTGGTGCACCGCTACATCTTCACCCTCTACGCACTGGACGTGCAGCAGCTGCCGGTGTCCGGCAACCTGGAAGGCTCGGTGGTGGTCACTGCGCTGCGCGACCATGTGCTGGATCAGGCTGCCATCACGGGCCTTTACACCCTCAACCCCAACGCGGTACCGCGTAGCTGACCTGACCTGACTTGACTGCATGACCGACATCCTGCTGATCCGCCACGGCGAAACCGACTGGAACGTAGACAAGCGCCTGCAAGGGCATATCGACATCGGCCTGAACGAGGCCGGCCAGCGCCAGGTCCTGGCGCTAGGCGAGGCGCTGGCGGGGGAGGGCATCGATGCCGTCTTCGCAAGCGACCTGCAGCGCGCACGTGATACGGCCCAGGCCGTGGCCGGTGCGGCGGGAGTGACGGTGCAGATCGATGCGGGTTTGCGCGAGCGCTGCTATGGCGGCTTCGAGGGCTTGCGCCATACCGAGATCGAGGCGCGCTATCCGGAGGCGTATCGCCAGTGGAAGGCGCGCGAGCCGGACTTCCGCTATCCCGCCGGCGAGCGCATCGCCGAAACCATGCGCGAATTCTATGAGCGTTCGGTGGCAGCCGTGCAGCGCGTGCTGGCCTCGGGCCGCTATCGCAAGGTGGCCATCGTCACCCATGGCGGCGTGCTGGAGTGCGTGCACCACTGGGCCAGCCAGACTTCCTTTGCCCAGCCACGCACGTTTGACATCTTCAATGCCAGCGTCAATCGCCTGCACTGGGATGGCGAACGTGCCCACATCCGCTCCTGGGGCGAGATCGGGCATCTCCAGCGGGAGACGCTGGATGAGGTGGATCGCTGATTCCTTTCCTTTTCACAACCTTTGGTTTGTAATTGGAAATACAAATTTAAATTTGTATTGGCTGAATACAAATCACAATGCGTAAAGTTGCGAAACAACGTATGATTTGTTTCACATCACTTCGTAGCGGGGTTGTATGAGTGAATTTCCTGTTCGTACTGGCCACCAGCTGCCCCAGCTGCTGCAGGCCTACCGCAAGCAATCCGGCATGACCCAGACTGAGGTTGCCCGTCGGCTGGGCGTGACCCAGCAGAGCCTGTCTTCGCTGGAGCGCAATGCTGACAAGGTCAGTGCCGACCGGCTGGTGGAACTGCTCAACATCCTGGGCGTCGAGCTGGTGCTGCGCAAAGCGGACGATGCGCTCTCGAAGAGTGATACGCCCCCTTCCGACGACGCTTCATGGTGACCGCGCAGCGTCGCAAGCCCAGGGAGTTGGGCCTGTGGATGAATGGCAGTTTCGTTGGCACTTGGGCCATCACGGCGCAAGGCGACAGCCTGCACTACGATCCGCAGTGGGTGGCATCGCCCGGCGGCCGTCCCTTGTCGCTGTCGCTGCCTTTCAAGCCCGGCAATCCGCCCCATCGTGGCGAGATCGTCCACCACTATTTCGACAACCTGCTTCCCGACAGCAAGCTCATCCGCGAACGCCTTGCACGCCGCTACCAGGCCGCCGACACCGATGCCTTTGCACTGTTGGCCGAAGCGGGCCGGGATTGCGTGGGTGCACTCCAGATCCTGCCGAGGGGCGTGGTGCTCTCAGCCAGAACGGTGATCCAGTCCCGGCCCTTGAGTGACAACGAAGTCGCAGAGTTGCTGCATCAGATTACGGAGCCCATGCCCTTGGGCCTGAAGGACGATGGAGAGCTGCGCCTCTCATTGGCAGGAGCCCAGGAGAAGACCGCCCTGTTGTGGTACCAGGATCAATGGTGCCTGCCTCACGGTAGCACTCCCACTACGCACATCCTGAAATTGCCCATGGGCGTGGTCGGTGGCCTCAAGCTTGATCTGCGCCATTCGATCGAGAATGAATGGCTGTGCTCACGCATCCTGGCGGCCTATGGCATGCCGGTGGCCACCTGCGAACTCTTGCGTTTTGGAGCGCAGCGGGTATTGTCGGTGGAGCGCTTCGACCGCCGCTGGAGCCGCGATCCGGTCAGCGGGCAGACCGTACTGCTGCGTTTGCCGCAGGAAGACCTGTGCCAGGCCAGCGGGATTTCCCCCTGGCTCAAATATGAAGCCGATGGCGGTCCGGGCATGAAGGAGATCATGGCGCTTCTGGGCGGTGCCATCGATCCGGTGGCGGCGCGTCGCTACTTCTTCCAGGCGCAGGTGTTGTTCTGGATGCTGTGGGCGACCGACGGCCATGCCAAGAATTTCTCGCTCTTCCTCAAGCCCGGTGGCCGATATGAACCGACGCCGCTGTATGACGTGCTGTCTGTCTTGCCCATGATCGGCGAAGGGCCCGGCAAGTTGTCGCCGCATCGGGCTGCCATGGCGATGGCGGTGCGGTCCCGCAACGTGCATCGCAGGATGAAAGATATCCTGCCACGTCACTGGGCGGCCCTCGGCACGCACTTCGGGGTCGTGGCCGAGAGCGGTGAAGGGCCGCTGGCGCTGCTGCGTGAACTGGGCGAGCGTACCGAGCAAGTCATTGCCGCGGTGCAAGCCGATCTGCCGGACGGATTCCCGTCCAAAGTCGCCGCAGCGATTCTGAAAGGTTTGCGCCAGTCGGCAGACAGCTTGCTGGCCTTTGTGAAATCGGCGTGAGATTCCCGTCAAGTGATACTTCGAATTAGCATTTCACCAACAATCTCCGCTGCCCAATAAATAATCACCCGCAAAGATGTAACCGCGCCCGATTCTTGTTGGGCGAGGCAGGCAATCGCGCTAAAATAGCGCCCTTCCCCGTATCTCCCCCTATCCACGTCGTGAACATTGGGCCCTATTCCCTGCGCAACAACGTGTTCGTCGCCCCCATGGCGGGTGTGACAGACCGTCCGTTCCGCCAGTTGTGCAAGCAGCTGGGGGCGGGTTATGCCGTCTCGGAAATGGCTGCGTCCGACCCGCGCCTGTGGCAGAGCGAGAAGACCTCGCGCCGCATCAACCACGATGGCGAGATGGAACCCAAGGCGGTGCAGATCGCCGGGGCCGATCCCGTCATGCTGGCCGATTGCGCGAAGTACAACGTCGAGCGCGGTGCGCAGATCATCGACATCAACATGGGCTGCCCGGTCAAGAAAGTCTGCAACAGCTGGTGCGGTTCGGCCCTGCTGCAGGACGAGGAACTGGTGGCGCGCATCCTGGACGCGGTGGTGTCGGCGGTAGATGTGCCGGTGACCCTGAAATTCCGCACCGGCTGGAACCGCGCCAACAAGAACGCCCTCAAGATTGCTGAGCGCGCCGAGGCCGCCGGTATCGCCATGCTGACCCTGCACGGCCGCACCCGCGCCGACGGCTACAGCGGTGAAGCTGAGTACGAAACCATCGCGGCCGTGAAGGCCGCCGTGAAGATCCCGGTGGTGGCCAATGGCGACATCACCACGCCCGAGAAGGCGCGCGAAGTCCTGCGCATCACCGGGGCCGACGCGGTCATGGTCGGCCGCGCCGCCCAGGGGCGTCCCTGGATCTTCCGCGAGATCGATCACTTCCTGCGCACCGGCGAGCACCTGCCGGCACCGCTGGTGACCGAGGTGGCGCATCTGATGGATGAACACCTGCAAGCCCATTACGCCTTCTATGGCGACTACCTGGGCGTGCGCACGGCACGCAAGCACATCGGCTGGTATGTGCGCGACCTGCCGGGCGGCGAGACTTTCCGCCGCAGCATGAACCGCATCGAAGACTGCGGCCAGCAGTTGCAGGCGGTACGGCAGTTCTTTGCTGACCAGGCCGTGCACGGCGATCGCCTGCAATACGGACTGGCCGACGAGGTAGCCCTGGCCGCCTGAAGCAACACCGCAGGATGGCAGGACAGCACGACAGGGCCAAGGGGTTCGGATGCGCTGGCGCGAGCGGCAACAGCGGGCGCAATTGATCAACAACACGGCATCGCCACGCACCATCGCGCCCGGGGGAATACGGCGCATTCAGGCTTGCGGGGTGGCGCCGACAAGAACAGAAGCAGCAGAGCAATGAGCAAAGAAAGTATTGAGGATGTCGTCAAGAAGAGCCTGGAAAAATATTTCCGGGATCTGGGTGAACAGCTACCGACCAATGTCTACGACATGGTGCTGGCCACGGTCGAAAAACCGGTCTTCGAGACCGTGATGGCGCGCGCCGAGGGCAACCAGTCCCAGGCCGCCGAGATCCTTGGCATCAACCGCAACACGCTGCGCAAGAAACTGCAGCAGCACGGCCTGCTGTAGCCGCCACCATCCTTGCCGGCGCGCCAGTGAGGGCGTCGGGCGGGTGCGCGGGTGCAGCTTCCTTCCACGGTTTTTCAGGTTTCCTTTTCCTTACCAGTCTTGCCTACCATGATCAAACAAGCACTCATTTCCGTATCCGACAAGGCAGGCGTGCTCGATTTCGCGCGCGCGCTGTCCGCCATGGGCGTCAACATCCTGTCCACCGGCGGCACCGCCAAGCTGCTGGCCGACAATGGCGTGCCGGTCACCGAAGTGGCCGACTACACCGGTTTCCCGGAAATGCTGGATGGCCGCGTGAAGACGCTGCATCCCAAGGTCCATGGCGGCATCCTGGCCCGTCGCGATTTCCCCGAGCACGTCGCCGCCTTGGAGCAGCACGGCATCCCCACCATCGACATGGTGGTGGTGAACCTGTACCCGTTCCAGCAGACCGTGGCCAAGGAAGAATGCGCGCTGGAAGACGCGATCGAGAACATCGACATCGGCGGCCCGGCCATGCTGCGTTCCTCGGCCAAGAACCACAAGGACGTCATCGTCATCTGCGATCCGACCGACTATGAAGGCGTGCTGGCCGAGCTGAAGTCCGGTGGCGACCTGCCCTACGAAAAGCGTTTCGCGCTGGCCAAGAAGGTCTTCGCCCACACCGCGCAATACGATGGCGCCATCACCAATTACTTCACCTCGCTGGGTGAAGACAAGCAGCACAGCACCCGCAGCGCCTACCCGGCGACCCTGAATCTTCACTTCGAGAAGGTCCAGGACATGCGCTACGGCGAGAACCCGCACCAGAGCGCCGCCTTCTACCGCGACATCAAGAAGGTCGATGGCGCCCTGGCCAACTACACCCAGCTGCAGGGCAAGGAACTGTCCTTCAACAACATCGCCGACGCCGATGCCGCCTGGGAATGCGTCAAGAGCTTCGACCCGGCCACGGAAGCAGCCTGCGTCATCATCAAGCACGCCAACCCCTGCGGCGTGGCCATCGGCGCCAACCCGCTGGAAGCCTACAGCAAGGCCCTGCAGACCGACCCGACCTCGGCCTTCGGCGGCATCATCGCCTTCAACCGCGAAGTGGACGCCGCAGCGGCCGAAGCCGTGGCCAAGCAATTCCTGGAAGTGCTGATCGCCCCGTCCTTCAGCGCCGAAGCCAAGCAGATCTTCGCTGCCAAGCAGAACGTGCGCTTGCTGGAAATCCCGCTGGGTACCGGCCTGAACGGCTATGACTTCAAGCGCGTCGGCGGTGGCCTGCTGGTGCAGTCGCCGGACGCCAAGAACGTCCTGCTGGCCGATGTGAAGGTGGTCAGCAAGAAGCAGCCGACCCAGCAGCAACTGCAGGACCTGATGTTCGCCTGGCGCGTGGCCAAGTTCGTCAAGTCCAATGCCATCGTGTTCTGCGGCAATGGCATGACGCTTGGTGTCGGTGCCGGCCAGATGAGCCGTATCGATTCCGCCCGTATCGCCTCCATCAAGGCGCAGAATGCCGGCCTGACCCTGGCCGGTTCGGCCGTGGCGTCGGATGCCTTCTTCCCGTTCCGCGATGGCCTGGATGTGGTGGTCGATGCCGGTGCCACCTGCGTCATCCACCCGGGTGGCTCCATGCGCGACCAGGAAGTCATCGATGCAGCCAATGAGCGCGATGTCGTGATGCTGCTGACGGGGACGCGTCACTTCCGTCACTGATCAACAGCGCTTGCTGTAACGAAAACGCCTGGCTTCATGCCGGGCGTTTTTGTCTGTGCTTCGTGTGCCGCGGCACGCTGGGCTCAGCTGTTTTCGCTGATCAATCCTTCATGCACGGCAATGCGCGTCAAGGCCGCTTCAAACCGCTGGCGCGATTCCGAGGTCAACTGCTGCAGGTATTGATGCAATTGCGCGTCAGCCACGTTGCGGTTGGCGCATTGCGCGCTGTAGTGCTCGAACTGCGACAGCTGCATCAGCAATTCCGCCACGTGGCGCGGGCACTCGCAGGCCACCGTGGTGGACTGGTTGGCAAAGGCGATCAACTCGTTGTCATTCCAGCGGCGCGGCGGTAGCGCCTTGTCACCTGCCTCGTCGTCGCGCGCCGGTGAGGACAGTGCGGCCAGCCCGCGCAACCATTGCAGGATCACCACATCGGGCTGCGGCGCACGCAGCAGGCTGATGCCCACCGCTGCCAGCGTCTCGCACACCGCCTCGCTGGCAAATCCATACAGCACCGCCATTGGCAGCCCGCTCAGTGCCGGTGCCGAACTTTCCAGCGCACCCAGCCAGCCGGCGTGCAACTGCGGTTCGTGCAGCAGCAGGGCATCCACTTCTTCCCGCTTCAAGGCCATGGCCGCCTGTTCGATGCTCTCGAACGGGCCCAGCAACTGCAGCGGACGCCCCAGGCGCTGCAGCAGGCCGGGCTTGTCCAGGCGCTGCGCCAGGGTGGAGCCGATCACGGCCAGCCGCCACTGACCCTGCACTGCATCCGGTGGTGTCGGGCGGGCTGCATGCAGTTCGGCGTGGGTGGCTGCGACTTGCTGCAACTGGTCCATGTCCAGCCCGGCCAGGCTGCCGATGGCATGGCCCAGTTCGGTCAATTGCCGGATCAGCGCCAAACGCCGTACGTCGGCTTCCGAATAAAGACGCTGGCCGCTGGGCGAAAGCTTGCCCTGCGTCAGCGCGTAGCGGCGCTCCCACACGCGTAGCGTGGCCACCGGCATGCGCAGCATGCGCGCCACCGCGCCAGTACGGCGCAAGGCTTCGCCAGCGGGTTTGTCGGCCGCAAGGGCAGGGGAAGAGGTCGATTGCGCAAGGCTCATGATGGTCTCCGGTGAATCATGTTTGACACAGATTATAGACGCGAATTTGGCGTCATGAGTCAAGTGTGACGCATTTATTCAGTACAATCCTGAGTCATGAAACCGAAAAGCCAAGTCAACGGACATCGCGGCAACAAGGCGCACTTGCCCAGCAAGCCCTGCGCCGTGTGCGGCCTGCCCATGACCTGGCGGCGTGCCTGGGCGAAGAACTGGGACGAGGTCAAATACTGTTCCGAAGCCTGCCGCCGCAAGCGCGCCCACCCTGGCCTTTGAGGAGTCGAGCCATGTATCGCAAACATCAATTCGACCTGGTGCTGGATACACCTTCCCCGGAAGATGCACCCGTTGCACCCGCCGCTGCCACGGTCGCGGCCGTCCCTGCGCCGCGACCGCTGGCATTGCTGCCCTTGCTGCCGACCCTGGCCGCTGCGCGCGAGCGTATCGCCGCCGTGCGTCCCGGTGCCTATGCCCGCACCCGCAACAGCCTGGATGGCGCGGTGACCGGCCTGTCGCCCTATCTCACGCACGGCCTGGTCAGCCTGCGCGAAGTGCTGGCGGGCGTGTGCAGCCGCCAGGCGCTGGATGTGCAGCACAAGTTTGTCTACGAGCTCGGCTGGCGCGCCTTCTACCGCTACGTCTGGGCCAGGCGCGGGGCGCGCATCTTCGATTCGCTGCATGCCGGTCCGCTCCCGGAGGCGGCCTATGCGCGCGAACTGCCGGCCGATATCCGCGAAGCCGCCACCGGCCTGCCGGTGATCGACCAGGCCGTGCGTACCCTGTATGCCACCGGTACCCTGCACAATCACGCGCGCATGTGGCTGGCCAGTTATGTGGTGCATCTGCGCAAGGTGCACTGGCGCGCGGGGGCGGACTGGATGGTCGGCCATCTGCTCGATGGCGACCTCGCCAGCAATCACCTGAGCTGGCAATGGGTGGCGGGCACTGGCAGCCACAAGCCTTACCTGTTCAATGCCGAGAACGTCGCCAAGTACGCCCCGGCCGAGTGGCATAGCCCGGGGACCGTGGTCGACACCTCCTATGAAGCGTTGGGCGAAATCGCCCTCCATCCCGACCCGGTGGCGGCCGAACCCGCCCAGCGCACGCGCGAGCGCTGCAAGGAGCCGGCCCTGCTGCCGGTGCCACCTGAACATTTGGGCAGTGTGGGCCCGGAGGCGCAGGCCGTGGCCGGACGCGATGTCTGGCTGGTCCATCCGTGGAGCCTGGGCGAGTTGCCGTCCGACCTGTCGGCCGACACCGTGGTGGTGGGTCTGTATCTCTCGGACTTCCATCTGCTCTGGCCTTGGGACCAGCGCCGTTGGGATTTCGTCGGTGCGCGCATGCGCGAGCTGACTCCGCTGTGCTGGCACGGTGACGCCGCCACCGTCGGCCGTGCGCTCAAGTCTGCCCGCAGCGTACGTTGCGTGGCTGATCCGCATCTCGCCCCCTGGTTGCCGCTGTGGGCGCAGTGCGTGGCACCGCCCGAGTTGTTCCCGGTGGTGGACAAGCCCAGCGACCTGTTCACCCAATGGTGGCGTCGCAGCACGCAAGGCCTGCAGACGGCAGCCGAGTTGCTGGCGCGCACCGAACGCAAGGAGCGGCGCGATGGCGGATCCTGACGCTCGCCCACCACAGCATGAGATTACCGTGCTGTACGACGGCGCCTGCCCGCTGTGCCGGCGCGAGATTGGCGTGTACCAGCGCGGTGCGGGGGATGCCCCGCTGCGCTTTTGCGACATCAGCCGCCCGGATATGCCCGCCATGGAGCTTCCGGCGGGGCTCACGCGCCAGCAGCTGCTGGCGCGCTTTCATGTGCGTCGCGCGGATGGCGTGGTCTTCAGCGGTGCCGAAGCCTTCGTGCAGCTGTGGGCGAGCTTGCCGGGGTGGCGCTGGCTGGCCCGGCTGGCACGTTTGCCCGGCATGCTGTGGCTGATGGAGCGCAGCTATCGCGGCTTCCTGCGCGTGCGTCCGGCCGTGCAACGCCTGGTGGTGCGGCTCGAACGCCGCCAGGACCGAGGCTGAGATGAGCGTGGGTCTGGTCTGGTTCAAGCGCGACCTGCGCTTGCGCGATCATGCGGCGCTGGCTGAGGCTGCGCGATGCGAGCGTGCGTTTGCGGTCTTCATCATCGAGCCAGCCTGGCTGCAGAGTTTTGAATGCGATCCACGGCATGTGGACTTCCTGTTGCGTTCCCTTGCCCCCTTGCAGATCGAATTGAAGCAGCGCGGCCTGCCTTTGCTGGTACGCATTGGCGAGGCGGTGCAGGTATTGGAATCGCTGCGCCGGCAGTGGGGCGTGACCCATCTTTTCAGTCATGAAGAAACCGGCCCGGCCTGGAGCTATGCCCGCGATATTTCGGTCAACCGCTGGAGCCGCATCCAGGGCGTGCGGTGGCAGGAGTTTGCGCAAACCGGCGTGGTGCGCCGCCTGCGCAGCCGCGACGGCTGTGCCGCGCGCTGGGTACAGCGCATGGAGGCAACGCAGGTTGCCAATCCTGTCGGCTTCCTGGCACCGCAAGGGATGCAGCCCGACAGGCTGCCCACATTGAGCGAACTGGGTTTGCCCGGGGTGCGCCTGCAACCACCCGCCGGCGAGGCGGCAGCGTGGGATACGCTGCGCGCCTTCCTCGGCGGCGGCGGGCGCGATTACCGGCGTGGCATGTCCAGTCCGCTGAGCGCACCCGAAGCCTGCAGCCGGCTCAGTGCGCATCTGGCCTTCGGCACCATTTCCATGCGCAGCGTGCATCAGGCCACCGAGCTGGCCATCGAACACACGGCCGACCGCGAGCTGGCCTACGGCCTGCGCGGCTTCTCCAGCCGCCTGCGCTGGCATTGCCACTTCATGCAGAAGCTGGAAGACCAGCCTGATATCGAATGGCGCAACGTGGCGCGTTCGCTGGATGGCTTGCGTCCGGGCGATGGCGGTCCGTGGGGCGTGGAGGCGCAGGCGCGTTTCGATGCCTGGTGCGAAGGCCGTACCGGCTATCCCATGATCGATGCCTGCATGCGCCAGCTGTGCGCCACCGGTTGGCTCAACTTCCGCATGCGCGCCATGCTGGTCAGCTTTGCCGCCTATCACCTGTGGCTGCACTGGCGCGCTCCGGGGCTGTTCCTGGCGCGGCAGTTCCTGGATTTTGAGCCGGGCATCCACTGGAGCCAGATGCAGATGCAATCCGGCACCACCGGCATCAACACCCTGCGCATCTATTCGCCGGCCAAGCAGGCGCGCGATCATGATCCGATGGGCGAGTACGTGCGGCGCTGGGTGCCGGAATTCGGCACGGCGGCTTATCCCGATCCCATCGTGGATGAGAAGACGGCGCTCCAGCACGCCAAGGATGCCCTCTACGGCCAGCGCAGCAGCAGTACCGCGCGCGCGGAAGCCGATGCCATCCAGGACAAGCATGGCTCGCGCAAGAGCGGCCTGCCCTCGACCACCCAGCGCCGCCCGCGCCAGAAAATGCCGGATCCGGGGCAGGGCGTCCTGTTCTGACGCGAGATGCCCGCCTGATCGGTTAGACTGGCGGGCATGAAAATCCTCGGTATCGACCCTGGCTTGCGCACCACCGGTTTCGGGGTCATCCACAAGCAGGGCAACACGCTGTCCTATATCGCCTCCGGCACCATCAAGACGCCGGACGGCGACCTGCCGTCACGCCTGAAGGTGATCCTGGCCAGTGTCGGTGAAGTGGTGAAGTCCTATGCGCCGGACTGCGCGGCCATCGAAAAAGTGTTCGTCAACGTCAATCCGCAATCTACCTTGCTGCTGGGGCAGGCGCGCGGCGCGGCCATTTGCGCGCTGGTGGCCGCCGACCTGGCGGTCGCCGAATACACGGCCCTGCAGGTCAAGCAAGCCGTAGCCGGCCATGGACGCGCCCAGAAGGCGCAGGTGCAGGAGATGGTGGCGCGGCTGCTGAAGCTGCCCGGCCTGCCGGGCACCGACGCCGCCGATGCGCTGGGCGTGGCGATCTGCCATGCGCATGGGGGAGGCGTCTTGTCGGACCTCGGCGCGCTGGCCCCGGCGCTGGCGCGCAAGGGCATCCGCATGCGCGGCGGGCGTCTGGTCGGTTAGTTTTTTTTCTTGAAGAGCGACAGCACGCGCTGCGCCAGCTTCACCACTACCAGCACCACTGCCCCTGCGACTACCCCGAAGAGAGCATTGAGGACCGCCGGGGTGATTGCCCCGAGGACTGGTCCGACCACCGCGATCCCCTCTACGGCTTGCGCTGCTGCCTCGATGGCGTGATGCGCGAAGGGCAGGCCGTGGGTCAGGATGCCGCCGCCGACCATGAACATGGCAATCGTCCCGATCACCGACAGGCTGCGCATCATCTTCGGTGCGGCCGCCAGGACGGCCCGTCCGATACCGGCCTTGAAGCGCCCCCAGGCGCTCGCGCCCGCATGCTGCACCAGGTAGAGGCCACCATCATCGAGCTTGACGATGCCGGCCACCAGTCCATACACGCCCGCCGTCATGATCAGGGCGATGCCCACCAGCACCGTGATCTGCTGCTGCAGGGGCGCACCGGCGACCGTACCCAGGGTGATGGCGATGATTTCGGCCGAGAGGATGAAGTCGGTGCGCACGGCATCCTTGATCTTTTCCTGCTCGTAGACCAGCGGATCGACGTCGTCGGCCGTCTTGGCGGCGACTTCATGATGTTCGTCATCATGCGGAAGATACTTGTGCGCCAGTTTCTCGAAGCCCTCGAAGCAAAGGAACGCGCCGCCCAGCATCAGCAGCGGCGTCACCGCCCAGGGGATGAAGGCACTGATGGCCAGCGCCGCCGGTACCAGGATGGCCTTGTTCTTCAACGAACCCTTGGCCACCGCCCAGACCACCGGCAGCTCCCGCTCGGCGCGTACGCCCGCCACCTGCTGGGCGTTGAGGGCCAGGTCGTCGCCCAGCACGCCGGCCGTCTTCTTGGCGGCCACCTTGGTCATCAGGGAAACGTCATCGAGCACGGTGGCGATGTCGTCAATCAATGCGAAGAAGGCGCTACCGGCCATGTTTTTCCTTTGTCTTCATCTAAGGGGAGGAGGCTTGGATACTGTTTATCCGAACAGTGCTGTATCATCGCGGGATTATCACAGAAGCTGCCTCCCACGCACATCCCTGACGCCATGATCGGTCGCCTCTCCGGAATTCTTCTAGAAAAAATCCCCCCGAACCTGCTGGTCGACTGCCAGGGCGTCGGTTACGAAGTGGCCGTGCCCATGAGCACCTACTACAACCTGCCGGGCCTGGGCGAGCAGGTCACGCTGCTGACCCACCTGGCCATCCGCGAGGATGCGCACATCCTGTTCGGGTTTGGGACCGCCGAAGAACGCAATACGTTCAAGGAGCTCATCAAGATTTCCGGCGTGGGCGCGCGCACGGCGCTGTCCATCCTTTCCGGCATGTCGGTGGCCGACCTGGCCCAGGCCGTGACCCTGCAGGAAGCCGGCCGCCTGACCCGGGTGCCCGGTATCGGCAAGAAGACCGCCGAACGCCTGCTGCTGGAACTGAAGGGCAAGCTCGGCGCCGATCTGGGCGCGGTGGCCGGCGTGGTCCATAGCGATGCCTCGGCCGACATCCTCAATGCCCTGCTGGCCCTGGGCTATTCGGACAAGGAAGCGACCCTGGCCATGAAGCAGGTGCCCAAGGACAGCAGCGTCTCGGACGGCATCAAGCTGGCCTTGAAGGCGCTCTCCAAGGGCTGATGCACAGGCAAAAGGCAGACAAGGATTAGAGCATGAGCATCCAGACCGACGATTTCTCCGAACAGCGCATCATCTCCGCCACCCCGGCCTCGGCCAACGAGGAAGCCATCGAGCGTGCGCTGCGGCCCAAGCAACTGGACGAATACGTCGGCCAGGAAAAGGTGCGTGCCCAGCTCGAAATCTTCATCTCGGCCGCCCGCAAGCGCGGCGAGCCGCTCGACCACACCCTGCTGTTCGGCCCGCCCGGCCTGGGCAAGACCACCATGGCCCACATCATCGCCCGCGAAATGGGCGTGAACCTGCGCCAGACCTCAGGCCCCGTGCTCGAGCGCGCCGGCGACCTGGCGGCCTTGCTCACCAATCTCGAAGCCAATGACGTGCTCTTCATTGACGAGATCCACCGCATGTCGCCGGTGGTGGAGGAAATCCTCTACCCGGCGCTGGAAGATTATCAGATCGACATCATGATCGGCGAAGGCCCGGCCGCCCGATCGGTGCGCCTGGACCTGCAGCCTTTCACGCTGGTGGGTGCCACCACCCGTGCCGGCATGCTGACCAATCCGCTGCGCGACCGCTTCGGCATCGTCGCCCGGCTGGAGTTTTATACGCCACCCGAGTTGGCTCGCATCGTGACCCGCAGTGCCGGGTTGCTCAATGCTCCCATCGTCGAGGAGGGCGCGCTGGAAATCGCCCGCCGCAGCCGTGGTACGCCGCGTATCGCCAACCGCCTGCTGCGCCGCGTGCGTGACTATGCCGAGGTCAAGGGCGAAGGCCGCATCACCCGCGAGATGGCCGATGCCGCCCTGGTGATGCTGGACGTGGACCCGGTCGGTTTCGACCTGATGGACCGCAAGCTGCTGGAGGCCGTGCTCTTCAAGTTCGGCGGCGGCCCGGTCGGGCTGGACAACCTGGCGGCAGCCATCGGTGAAGAACGCGACACCATCGAAGACGTGCTGGAACCTTACCTGATCCAGCAAGGCTACCTGCAGCGCACCCCGCGCGGGCGCATCGCCACCGGTGCGGCCTATCAGCACTTTGGCGTGACTGCACCGCAAAGCGGCCTGAACGGCGAACTCTGGGGCGGCTGAGCTCGGCCATTCCCAAGCTGGACAGGACTGTTGCAGCCAGTGGAAAACAGCATGACGCGCAGCAGCACAATCTGATGAAATTTTTGTCAGATCTCGTATAAAAGCGAGTTTTTGCTTGTGCAAAAATTAATCGTCATCGACAATGGATAGCTATTCACTATCTTTCGATGTGAGCCCTCCATGCTAATGTCGAGCCAAGCCCTTCGATACGCGCATCAGCTGCTGGATGCCCGCGCCCAGTCCCGCATCATCCCGCGCATTTCCGAGTCCGAGCCGCTGTCGGTGGAAGACGCCTACGAAATCGCCCACAACATCCGCAACATCCGTGTCGCCCAGGGCGAGCAGCCCATCGGCCGCAAGATCGGGTTCGTGGTGCGCAAGAACTGGGAGCGCTACGGCATCATCGACGATGCCCGCATCCCGACCTGGGCGCCGATGTACGATACCACGGTACGCTTCGCCGAAGACAATCACGGCGCGCAGTCGCTCACCGGTGCAGTGCAGCCGCGCATCGAACCGGAGATCGTCTTCAAGCTTGGCAAGACCCCGGCACCCGGCGCCTCGCTCATCGAGCTGGCCGATTGCCTGGAATGGATGGCGCATGGCTTCGAGATCGTGGTCTGCCCCTTCCCCAATTGGGAATTCACGGTGGCCGATTCGATTGCCGCTTTCGGCTTGCACGGCACCCTGATCGTGGGCGAGCCGCACGTGCTCTCTTCGGCGACCAAGCATCACTTGCCGCAGATCCTGGCCAGCGCCAGCGTCTCCCTGTCCTGCAATACGGAATCGTCCAGCGTGCTGCGCGCGGCCGGCTTCTGCAATGACGAGATGGACAGCCCGCTACACGCCCTGTGGCACCTGCACCAGCTCCTGCAGAAGCAGTCCCGGTTCCGCCAGTTGCAGGCCGGCGAGATCATCAGTACCGGCACCTGGACCGATGCCTGTCCCATCGAACCCGGCCAGACCTGGACCACGGCCTTCTCGGGCGTGACCCTGCCGGGCCTGACCGTGTCTTTCGTCTGAAGCGGGCGAACGCACACTGATGGCGATCTGGGTGGATGCCGACGCCTGTCCGGGCGTCATCAAGGACATGCTGTTCCGGGTGGCCGACCGCACCACGATCATCGTGACGCTGGTGGCCAACCGCCCCTTGCGCACGCCGCCTTCGCGTTACATCAAATCCATGGTGGTGCCGGCCGGCTTCGACGTGGCCGACAAGGAAATCGCCCGCCAGTGTGAACCCGGCGACCTGGTCATCACCGCCGACATCCCGCTGGCCGCCGACGTGGTGGCCAAGGGCGCGCTGGCACTCAATCCACGCGGCGAGCTCTATACGGCCCAGAACATCGGCCATCACCTCAGCACCCGCAATTTCATGGAAGAGCTGCGCAGCAGCGGCGTCGAGACCGGCGGCCCGGCCGCCTTCAGTGCCAGCGACGGCCGCGCCTTCGCCCGCGAGTTGGACCGTTACGTGCTCAAAGCTTCACGTCCGGCCTGACGCGTCGGCATTACTGCTCCCGCAGCCAGGTCTGGGTGCGGCCCAGCATGGGCATGCCGACAAAACCGCGCACATTGAGCTTTTGCCCGTCATCGACGACTGACAGCTTGCTCTTGTAGACCTTGCCATTGGCCGGATCGATGATCTGGCCGCCGTTGTATTCCTCACCGTCTTTCTTCAGGCCAGACAGGATGGTCATGCCGATGACCGGCTTGTCCTTGAGCTCGCCTTCGCACTTCTGGCAGACCGGGTTCTGGTCTTCTTCCGGTGCACGGAAGAGCTTCTCGATCTTGCCGCTCAACTCGCCATTGTTCTCGCTGATGCGGATGAGTGCCTTGGGTTTGCCGGTGGCGTCGTCGATGCTCTTCCACAAGCCCACCGGCGAGCCATCGGCCCAGGCGGCAGCACTGGAGAGCAGGGTAGCGGCCAGCAGCGACAGCGTGGCCAGGCGGGAAGGGGAGGAAATACGGGTCATGCTTGTCTCCTGTTATCAAGTCGAATGCGATAAAAAAGCACGATTGTTCTAATTTTTTCGATCCAGTCTAGACAAGCCCGCGCCGCAAGGCAAGCACAAAAAAACAAAAGCCGCCGCCCCGCAAGGGGACGACGGCTTCATGAAGAAACAGACCGGCTTACTTGAGCTTGGCCAGCTGTTCCTTCACCTTTTCCAGCGTAGCGCTGAAGTTGGCAACACGTTCCTTCTCCTGTGCCACCACGGCCTCGGGAGCACGCGCCACGAAGCTCTCATTGGACAGCTTGCCGTTGGCCTTGGCGATCTCGCCGGTCAGGCGAGTGACTTCCTTGCCGAGGCGTTCACGTTCGGCGGCCACGTCGATTTCCACCTTCAGCATCAGCTTGACTTCGCCGACGATGGCCACCGGTGCCGGCGACTCCGGCAGTTGCGGCACGATCGTGGCTTCCGACAGGCGCACCAGCCCTTGCAGGTAAGGCAGGAAGGATTCCACGGCCGACGCATCGGCGGCTTCCACGATCAGCGGCACACGCAGCGACGGCGCCAGCTGCATCTCGCCGCGCAGGTTGCGGCAGGCATCGGTGTAGGCTTTGAACTGGGCGACCCAGGCCTCGGCATCGGTGTCGATCTTTTCCAGGTCGGGGCGCGGATAGGCTTGGCGCATGATGGAGTCGCCCGCCGGATCCGGCTTGCGATCGGTCAGCGGCGCCACGCTCTGCCACAGCTGCTCGGTGATGAAGGGCAGCACCGGATGGGCCAGGCGCAGCACGCTTTCCAGCACGCGCAAGAGCGTGCGGCGGGTGGCGCGCTGTTGTGCTTCATTGCCGCTCTGGATCTGGGCCTTGGCCATTTCCAGGTACCAGTCGCAGTACTCGTCCCAGACGAACTTGTAGATCGCGGTGGCGATGTTGTCGAAGCGGTAGTCGGCAAAGCCCTTTTCGACTTCCGCTTCGGTACGCTGCAGCAGCGACACGATCCAGCGGTCAGCCTTGGAGAATTGCAGCTTCTCCTTGTCGCAGACACCCTTCTCGTGGCCGTCGAAACCGCAGTCCTGGCCTTCGGTATTCATCAGCACGAAGCGGGTGGCGTTCCACAGCTTGTTGCAGAAGTTGCGATAGCCTTCGCAGCGGTTCAGGTCGAAGTTGATGTTGCGGCCCAGGGTCGCCAGCGAGGCGAAGGTGAAGCGCAGCGCATCGGTGCCGAAGGCCGGGATGCCATCGGCAAATTCCTTGCGGGTGGCCTTCTCGATGCTGGCGGCCTGCTTGGGATTCATCAGGCCGACCGTACGCTTGGCCACCAGCTCGTCCACGCCGATGCCATCGATCAGGTCGATCGGGTCCAGGGTGTTGCCCTTGGACTTCGACATCTTCTGGCCCGAGGCATCGCGCACCAGGCCGTGGACGTAGACAGTGTCAAACGGCACCTTGCCGGTGAAGTGCGTGGTCATCATGACCATGCGCGCCACCCAGAAGAAGATGATGTCGAAGCCCGTCACCAGCACCGAGGAGGGCAGGAACAGCTTGTAGTCCGGGGTTTCTTCCGGCCAGCCCAGGGTGGAGAAGGGCACCAGCGCCGAGGAGAACCAGGTGTCGAGCACGTCTTCATCGCGCTTGACGGCCTTGCCGCCGGCTTGCTTCTTTGCTTCTTCTTCGGTGCGGGCAACGTAGATGCCGCCGTCCTCATCGTACCAGGCCGGGATCTGGTGGCCCCACCACAGTTGGCGCGAGATGCACCAGTCCTGGATGTTGTTGAGCCACTGGTTGTAGGTGTTGGTCCAGTTCTCGGGCACGAACTTGATCTCGCCCGAAGAAACCTTTTCCAGCGCGGTCTCGGCAATCGACTTGCCGGGGAAGAAGGTCCCTTCCGGTGCCGGCTTGCTCATGGCGACGAACCATTGGTCGGTCAGCATCGGCTCGATCACTACGCCGGTACGGTCGCCACGCGGCACCATCAGCTTGTGCGGCTTGACCAGTTCCAGCAGGCCCAGCGCGTCCAGGTCGGCCACGATCTGCTTGCGCGCCTCGAAGCGGTCCAGGCCCTGGTACTTCTCGGGCGAGTTCTCGTTGATGGTGGCCTTCAAGGTGAAGACGCTGATCATTTCCAGGTTGTGGCGTGCGCCGACCTGGTAGTCGTTGAAGTCGTGGGCCGGGGTGATCTTCACGCAGCCGGTGCCGAATTCCTTGTCGACGTATTCATCCTTGATGATGGGGATCTCGCGGCCCACCAACGGCAGCTTGATCATCTTGCCTACCAGCGCGGCGTAGCGTTCGTCAGTCGGGTCCACGGCCACGGCGACGTCGCCCAGCATGGTTTCCGGACGGGTGGTGGCCACCACGATATGGCCGCTGCCATCGGCCAGCGGGTACTTGATGTGCCACATGGAGCCGTCTTCCTCCTCCGACACCACTTCCAGGTCGGAGACGGCGGTGCCCAGCACCGGGTCCCAGTTCACCAGGCGTTTGCCACGGTAGATCAGGCCTTGCTCGTAGAGGCGCACGAAGACTTCGGTAACGGCCTTGGACATCTTCGGGTCCATCGTGAAGTATTCACGGGCCCAGTCGGTGGAGGCGCCCATGCGGCGCATCTGGCCGGTGATGGTGGAGCCGGATTTTTCCTTCCACTCCCACACCTTCTCGACGAATTTTTCACGGCCCAGGTCGTGGCGCGAGACCTTCTGCGCATCCAGCTGGCGTTCCACCACGATCTGGGTGGCGATGCCGGCGTGGTCGGTGCCGGGGATCCAGGCGGTGTTGTAGCCGCGCATGCGGTGGTAGCGCGTCAGGCCATCCATGATGGTCTGGTTGAACGCGTGACCCATGTGCAGGGTGCCGGTCACATTGGGCGGCGGCAGCTGGATGGAAAACGAGGGCTTCTCCGCGTCGGTGGTGGCGGCGAAGTAACCGCGCTTTTCCCATTCCTCGCGCCAGAATTTCTCAATCTCGGCGGGCTCGAACGACTTGGCTAATTCCATGATTTGACGTGTGTTTTTGCGAAACCCAACATTATAAGGGACGGATAGTACAAAGCCCCCAAAACGTCGCCGCGAGCCGGCGAAGAATTCCGGTACCAGCGGTATTTGCAAAGGAATGCTGCTATGATCTGACCTGTCTGGTCAGATTGGAGGTATTCATGCGTACATGGCAAATACAAGAAGCCAAGGCTCAGTTTTCGGAACTGGTGCGGGATACGGAGCGCTCGGGTCCGCAGGAAATCACCTGGCACGGTCGCTCAGTAGCGGTAGTCATGTCGAAAGCAGACTATGAGCGGCTCAGCGGCGCAGATTTGACCTTGGTCGAATTTATGCGGCGTTCGCCGCTTTACGATGCAGATGATGTTGAATTCGAGCGTGATACCAGCCTGACGAGGGAGGTTGACCTTTGAGTTATCTGCTCGACACCAATGTCCTGTCAGAACTGCGTCGCCGTGAGCCCAATCCCCGGGTCGTGGAATGGTTTGCGCGCAGGCCTCCAGCTACCTTGTACCTGAGCGTCCTCACCATGGGCGAAATTCGAAAAGGTGCCGATAACAAGCCGCCGGGGCCTGCAAAGTTGCGCTTGATAGATTGGCTGGAAACTGAGTTGCCCGCCTATTTTGCCGGAAGAATCTTGCCGATTGATGTTGTCGTGGCAGACCGATGGGGGCGCATTCAGGCAGCAGCGGGGCGTCCGGTTGCAGCGGTTGACAGCCTCTTGGCCGCCACTGCACTCGTGCACGGACTGACCATGGTGACCCGCAATCGCAAAGATTTTCAGTTCCCGGGTCTGCAAGTGATCGATCCTTGGGCTGAGTGAAAATGCTGCGCTGCACACCCAGCCCATCTGAAATGAAACCTTGTTCCTTGCGCCGATTGGAGTAGAATCCGGCCCACGACACGGACTGCGCAAGCAGCCCGCGTCGCATCGCTAGGGGTCCTGGCACCGGAGCACATGCTCTGGCAGCCGGGTGAGAAATACCCTTGAACCTGATCTGGATAATGCCAGCGAAGGGAAGCAACCGGCAGCATGACGCACCCACGGCCCTGTATCACCTCCACGCCGTCCGTCCTCTTCCGCAACCTCCTTTGCTGGCTCCGAGCCAAGAGTCATCAAGCAAAGGAGCCGAAATGAATGCCAACCCGAAATTCCTGTCCGCGACGGCAACCGTCGACGAGGCAGCCGTCCAGCCTCTGCCGAATTCCCGCAAGATCTACGTGACCGGCTCGCGCCCGGATATCCGCGTGCCCATGCGCGAGATCAGCCAGGCCGACACCCCCGCCATGTTCGGCTCGGAAAAGAACCCGCCGATCTATGTCTACGACACCTCCGGCCCCTACACCGACCCGGACGTGAAGATCGACATCCGCGCCGGCCTGTCCACCCCGCGCCTGCCCTGGATCCTGGAACGCAACGACACCGAGGAACTGCCCGGCCCGACTTCCGAATACGGCCAGCAGCGCCTGAACGACCCGGCCCTGGCCGAGCTGCGCTTCAACCTGCACCGCAAGCCGCGCCGCGCCAAATCGGGCGCCAACGTCACCCAGATGCACTACGCGCGCCGCGGCATCATCACGCCGGAAATGGAATTCATCGCCATCCGCGAAAACCTGCGCCGCAAGGAATACCTGGAGCAATTGAAGGCCTCCGGCCCCATGGGCAACAAGCTGGCCGACCTGATGGGCCGCCAGCATCCGGGCCAATCCTTCGGTGCATCGATTCCCGCCGAGATCACCGCGGAATTCGTGCGTGACGAAGTCGCACGCGGCCGCGCCATCATCCCCGCCAACATCAACCACCCGGAAGTCGAACCGATGATCATCGGCCGCAATTTCCTGGTGAAGATCAACGCCAACATCGGCAACTCGGCGGTCACTTCTTCCATCGGTGAGGAAGTGGAAAAGATGACCTGGGCCATCCGCTGGGGTGGCGACAACGTCATGGACCTCTCCACCGGCAAGAACATCCACGAGACCCGTGAATGGATCATCCGCAATTCGCCGGTGCCCATCGGCACCGTGCCGATCTACCAGGCACTGGAAAAGGTCAACGGCAAGGCCGAGGACCTGACCTGGGAAATCTTCCGCGACACCTTGATCGAGCAAGCCGAGCAGGGCGTGGACTACTTCACCATCCACGCCGGCGTACGCCTGCAATACGTGCCGCTGACGGCCAAGCGCATGACCGGCATCGTCTCGCGTGGCGGCTCCATCATGGCCAAGTGGTGCCTGGCGCATCACCGCGAATCTTTCCTCTACGAACACTTCGAAGAGATCTGCGAAATCATGAAAGCCTATGACGTCAGCTTCAGCCTGGGCGATGGCCTGCGTCCCGGCTCGATCTACGACGCCAACGACGAAGCCCAGCTGGGCGAGCTGCGCACCCTCGGCGAACTGACCCAGATTGCCTGGAAGCACGACGTGCAGGTGATGATCGAAGGCCCCGGCCACGTGCCCATGCATCTCATCAAGGAGAACATGGACCTGCAGCTGGAGCAGTGCCACGAAGCCCCGTTCTATACCCTGGGCCCCTTGACCACCGACATCGCTCCCGGCTACGACCACATCACCTCCGGCATCGGTGCCGCGCAGATCGGCTGGTACGGCACGGCCATGCTGTGCTACGTCACCCCCAAGGAACACCTGGGCCTGCCCAACAAGACCGACGTCAAGGACGGCATCATCACCTACAAGATCGCCGCGCACGCCGCCGACCTGGCCAAGGGCCATCCGGGCGCGCAGATCCGTGACAACGCGCTGTCCAAGGCGCGCTTCGAGTTCCGCTGGGAAGACCAGTTCAACATCGGCCTGGACCCCGACAAGGCGCGCGAATTCCACGACGAAACCCTGCCCAAGGATTCGGCCAAGGTGGCGCACTTCTGCTCCATGTGCGGCCCGCATTTCTGCTCCATGAAGATCACCCAGGAAGTGCGTGATTACGCCGCCAAGGAAGGCATCTCCGAGATCGACGCCTTGAAGCAAGGCATGCAGGTGAAATCGGTGGAGTTCGTCAAGATGGGCGCAGAGATCTATTCGAAGCAGTAAGCGCCATGCAGATCGAACTGAACGGCAAGCCGCACTCGCTGCCTGAGGGCGCCACGCTGGACCAGCTCATTGCCGGGCTCTCCCTGGCCGGCAAGGCGGTGGCCGTGGCGGTGAACCGCCAGGTGGTGCCCAGCGCGCAATGGCCTGAGCGCGCGCTGGCCGAGGCCGACAAGGTAGACGTAGTGCGCGCCATCGGGGGCGGATGAACGATTGTTCCGCGGCGGCGCGCTGGAGCCTCCAGGCGCCGCCTCCCGTGGCACGCAGCTCTTACAGACAAGGAATCGACATGAACATGAACGACGCCCCCCACCTCACCGAGGACAAGGGCCTGACCATCGCCGGCAAGACCTATCGCTCACGCCTCCTGGTGGGCAGCGGCAAATACAAGGACCTCGACGAAACCCGCGCGGCGACTGTCGCCAGCGGTGCCGAGATCATCACGGTGGCGATCCGCCGCGTCAACATCGGCCAGGACCCGAATGCGCCCAGCCTGCTGGACGCCGTGCCGCCCTCCGAATTCACCATCCTGCCCAATACGGCCGGCTGCTACAACGCTGCCGATGCGGTCTACACGCTGCAACTGGCGCGCGAACTGCTGGGAGGCCACAAGCTGGTCAAGCTGGAAGTGCTGGGCGACGAGAAGACGCTCTTCCCCAACATGCCCGAAACGCTGAAGGCCGCCGAGACCCTGGTCAAGGATGGCTTCGACGTGATGGTCTATTGCAGCGACGATCCGATCCAGGCACGCATGCTGGAAGACCTTGGCGTAGCCGCCGTCATGCCGCTGGCCTCGCTGATCGGTTCGGGCATGGGCATCCTGAATCCCTGGAATCTCTCGCTCATCATCGAACAGGCGCGTGTGCCGGTGCTGGTCGATGCCGGCGTGGGCACGGCCTCCGATGCGGCGATTGCGATGGAGCTGGGCTGTGATGGCGTGCTGATGAATACCGCCATTGCCGGTGCACGCGATCCGATTCGCATGGCGCATGCCATGAAGCTGGCCGTGGAAGCGGGCCGCGAAGCCTTCCTCGCGGGACGCATCCCGCGCAAGTTTGCCGCCTCGCCCTCCTCGCCGATGGCCGGCCGCGTGGCGTGAGCATGCAGGCAGCTTATCGTTCCACGCCGCCCTGCGTGCTGGTCTTCTCCGGCTCCGACCCCAGCGGCGGGGCCGGCATGCAGGCCGATATCCCGGCCATCACGGCACTGGGTGCGCATCCCTTGTCGGTGCCGACCGCATTGACCGTGCAGGACAACGTCAGCGTCTTTGCCGTGCATGCGCTCGATCCTGACCTGGTGCGCTACCAGGCGCAGGTGCTGATCAATCGTTTCGACATCGCTGCAGTCAAGTTGGGCATTGCAGGCAGCCATGAGAATGCCGAAGTGATCGCCGGCCTGATCCGCCAATTGCGCGCACGCAATCCGCACTTGCCGGTGGTGCTCGATCCGGTACTGGCCAACGGCAAGGGCGACCAGCTCTCGCGCGACGATGCTGCGCGGGTAATCGAACCCTTGTATGAATTGGCCACCGTCATCACCCCCAACCTCAACGAGGCGCGGCGCCTGTGCGGGGATGTCGACCCGGCGCGGCAGGCGGCCCTGCTGATGGAGCGTGGCTGTGCGCATGTGCTGCTCAAGGGTGGCCATGGTCCGCAGGAGCAGGATGTGATCAATCGCTGGTACGGACAATCGTTGCGTTCCGGGTTTGCCGAAGAGGCCATCGAGAGCGCGCGCTGGCGCTGGACCCGCCTGCCCGATGAATTCCACGGCAGCGGCTGCACCCTTGCGGCCGCCCTGTCGGCCTGCCTGGCGCGCGGCCTGCCCATGCGTGAGGCCATCGACCTGGCGCAGCAGTACACGCAGCAGGCGCTGTCGACGTCCTATGCGATTGCTGACGGGCAGCGCATCCCCAATCGCGTGCCTGCCTTTGAACCTGTTATTGATGCCGCCGTCGCGGCAGGAGCCTGACATGAAACCCGAGTACGCAACGCATCTGCGTGGCCTCTACATCGTCACACCCGATTGGGATGACACCGCCCAATTGCTGGCCGCTACCGAACTGGCCTTGCAGAACGGCGCCGCGCTGGTGCAGTACCGCCACAAGACTGCCGGTGCGGAGCAGCGCCGCGCGCAAGCGTCGGCATTGCTGGCGCTGTGCCGGCAATATGATGTGCCTCTCATCATCAATGATCATGTGGACCTATGCCTGGAGATCGATGCCGATGGCATCCACGTCGGTGGTACCGATGCCTCCATTGCTGAGGTGCGCAAGGCCGTGGGGCCGGAGCGCATCGTCGGGGCCTCGTGTTACGGTACGCTGGAGCTGGCCCATGCGGCGTATCGCGATGGTGCCAGTTATGTCGCCTTCGGCGGCTTCTATCCGTCGCGCGTGAAAAAATATGATTTCCGGACCGCGCCGGAAATCATTGCGCAATCCAAGCGCGAGATCCCCTTGCCGGTGGTGGTGATCGGCGGCATCACGCTGGAGAACGCGCCGCCGCTGGTGGCCCAGGGGGCTGACATGGTGGCCGTCATCAGCAGCGTCTATCTGGTGCCGTTGGAGGAGCGCAAGACGCGGCAGTTGGTTGATCTGTATCGCTGAGGCGCATCTTTCATACTCTCTGACCGTTCGGACTGAGTAGACCCGCAGGGTCGTATCGAAGACGCACCGAAGACACATCAGCGCAGCTGCGCCTTCGATACGCGGCAGGGCGGCTACTCAGTCCGAACGGTAAGTGAATGAAAAAAATGCCGTTCAACAATTGAACGGCATTTTTCTTGGGCTAACGCCAGCAGGTCATCAGCCTTCCAGCAGGCTGCGCAGCATCCACGCATTCTTTTCATGCAGCTGCATGCGCTGGGTCAGCAGGTCGGCGGTCGGTTCGTCAGCGGCGGCATCGACGGTCGGGAAGATCGAACGTGCGGTGCGGGTCACGGCTTCCTGGCCGGCCACCAGCTGGGCGATCATCTCTTGCGCATTGGGCACGCCTTCGGCTTCGGGGATCGAAGACAGCTTGGCGAATTCCTTGTACGAACCCGGTGCCGGATAACCCAGCGCGCGGATGCGTTCAGCGATCAGGTCCACTGCCAGTGCCAGTTCGTTGTACTGGCCTTCGAACATCAGGTGCAGCGTGTTGAACATCGGACCGGTCACGTTCCAGTGGAAGTTGTGGGTCTTCAGGTACAGCGTGTAGGTGTCTGCCAGCAGCTTGGACAGGCCGTCAGCAATCTTCTTGCGGTCCTTGTCGTTGATGCCGATGTTGATCGAGGGGGCTGCCACATTCTTCTTTGCCATCATTCGCTCCTTAGCTGTTCGGTTTTTCGTAAGCGGGTACATCACATTGCGCAACACCGCGATTCTATTGCAAATCGCAAACGGACAAACTGCGACTACACAAGTATTGATGAAAGGATGGGGGCGACGTTCCCCATTTCAATCGATTTTGGAGATAAATGCACGCCTATAAATCAATCGGGCCGATAAATCAAAATCTATCGGCCCGACGTCCCATCAACTGCAACGGCAATCAGATCAGGATTTTGCGCCCTGCTGCGCACTGCGATACAGGGACAGCGACAAGGCCACGCCACCAATGGCCGCGATGGCAGCGAAGAGGAAGACCTGGGGATATCCCAGCTGTCCGGCAATGGCCCCGGCCAGCGGACCAGTGATGCCCAGCGCCAGGTCGAGGAACACCGAATACGCCGCCAGTGCCGCCCCCCGATTGGCGGGCGACACCAGGTTGACCGCTTCCACCCCCAGCGAAGGGAACACCAGTGCAAAGCCGAAGCCGGCCAGTGCCGCCCCCAGCAATGCCAGCGCGGGCGTGGTGGCGCTCCACAGCAGCAGCAGGCCGACCGATTCAGTCAGGAAGCACACCACCGCCACGCGATATCCGCCGAAGCGGGTGATGACATTGGCAAACAGCAGGCGCGCACCAACGAAGGCAGAGGAGAAGGCGGTCAGCGCAAAGGCCGCGCCGCTCCAGTGCTGATCGGCGTAATACAGGGTGATGAAGGTGGCGATCGAGCCAAAGCCGATGGTGCCGAAGGCCAGGCCCATGCCATACGCAAAGACCTTGCGCAGCACCAGCTTGAAGGACAGCTGTTCGCCTTGTACCACGGGCGTTGCCGGACCACCGCGCGCCAGCACATAGCCCAGCACGGTGAGCAGCATGCCAGTCAGGCCGATCATGGCAAAGCCCAGCGAGCGGTCCAGCACCACGCCCAGCGGCGCACCGATGGCCAAGGCGGCATAGGTGGCGATGCCATTCCAGGAGATCATCTTGGCGGTGTTCTCGGCACCTACGCGGCCCACGCCCCACATGATGGCGCCGGTGCCGACCAGGCTTTCGCCCAGGCCCAGGAAGGCGCGGCTGGCAAACAGCAGCACCAGCGACAGGAAGGGCAGCGGCTGCGCCAGCGCCGAGAGCAGCAACAGGCCGCCGCTGGCCGAACACAGCAGCATGCCGCGCATGACGGTGTGCTTGGCGCCCATGGTGTCGATCATGCGGCCGGCATTGGCGCGGCTCACGAAGGTGGCGAAATACTGCACGCTGATGCCCAGGCCCGCGATCACCGAGCTGTAGCCCAGGTCGAGGTGGATGTAACCCGGCAGCACCGCCATCGGGATGCCGATGGCCAGATAAACCAGGAAGGTGAAGAAGGCGGTGGCAATGATCCGCCGGGTGACCTTGGCCGGCGTCAGCGGACGCGGCGCGGCGGCGGGCACGGGCGTGCCGGTGGAACTGGGACTACAGGAATCGTCGGACATGGCGGGGAAGTCGGAATGTGAATCCGGAACTGCAAACCGGAATGAGCAGGCCGCGCGCGCCGGTGTGCGCGTGAACAGCCAGACCGAATTTTACTCCCGCCCTAAAAATGCTGCAGGACAGCAAAAGATTTTTGCCTGTCAATTCAGCAACTTAGTCGTTTTTGTGCGACGTCATGGCACACAAAGGCTGCAATTCAACGCTGGCAACGCAGTGCTTCGGTGGCGCGTTCGCGCACGGCGGGGGCGTAGTCGGCGCCCAGGATTTCCGCATCGAGCTCGGCCAGGTCGCGCTGCACGGCCGGTTCGCACCAGTGGCCGTTGAGGCGGGCCAGCGCCGCCAGCAGGTCGGGCGTGAGGCGGTCCAGCACCGGGCGCACCTGCAAGGCCAGGTCAGGCGGATTGGCGAAAGGCGCACGCTGCTCCACGCGCCACTGGCGGTGCAGGTCGCGTTGCACGATCTTGCCGGCTTCGAACTGGTCCTGGAAGAAGCGCCGCGTCCATGCGGCATCCAGTCCCAGTTTCTGTGCGCGGGCAGCGACGTCGTCGAGGATCACCGCCTCGCGCGCCGGATCGTCGATGGGCGCATGCGAATTCCATTTGCTGCGCGCTACCGGCGCGGCCACGTCGAGCCGGGTTTTCTGCAGGCTCAGCAATTGTTCGACATCGCTGCGCGCGGCCGGGGGCGGCGAGGTGGCGCAGGCGGTGAGCAGCAGGGTGGCGATCAGGGGAAGGACGGCGAAGCAGCGGGAAGACAGGCGGCGCATGGTCGGAAGAGTCGATTGCTGAGGTGAGTGCCGGGAAAGGCTGTGGATAAATCAACTGTGCGGCAGTATAGCGCCGCGCCTGCCCGCCCGGTCATGGCACGCGCCCTTTATAATCGCGGGATGCAAAATCTTCTCCACAACCTCAATGAAGAGCAGCTCGCCGCCGTGACGCTGCCCGCGCAATCGGCGCTGATCCTGGCCGGTGCCGGTTCCGGCAAGACCCGGGTGCTCACCACCCGCATCGCCTGGCTGATCCAGACCGGGCAGGTCTCGCCCTCGGGCATCCTGGCGGTGACCTTCACCAACAAGGCCGCCAAGGAAATGACCGCGCGCCTGTCGGGCATGCTGCCCATCAATACGCGCGGCATGTGGATCGGGACTTTCCACGGGCTGTGCAATCGCCTGCTGCGCGCGCATCACAAGGATGCCGGCCTGCCGCAGACCTTCCAGATCCTCGATACGCAGGACCAGCTCTCGGCCATCAAGCGTTTGTTGAAGCAGATGAACGTGGACGACGAGAAGTATCCGCCGCGCAACCTGATGTACTTCATCAACAGCGCCAAGGACCAGGGCCTGCGCGCCAAGGATGTGGATGCCTACGACGACTACAACCGCAAGTTCGTGGAGCTCTACGAACTCTACGACCAGCAATGCCAGCGCGAAGGCGTGGTCGATTTCGCCGAGCTGCTGTTGCGCACCTACGAATTGCTCTCGCGCAACCAGCCGCTGCGCGAGCATTACCAGGGCCGCTTCCGCCACATCCTGGTCGACGAGTTCCAGGACACCAACGACCTGCAATACAAATGGTTGAAGCTCATGGCCGGCCAGCACGGCGCGGTCTTCGCGGTGGGTGATGATGACCAGAGCATCTATGCCTTCCGTGGTGCGAACGTGGGCAACATGTCGGCCTTCGAGCAGGAATTCCATGTGGAGAACCTGATCAAGCTGGAGCAGAACTATCGCTCTCACGGCCACATCCTGGATACCGCCAACGAACTGATCGCCAACAACAGCAAGCGCCTGGGCAAGAACCTGCGCACCGATGCCGGCCACGGCGAGCAGGTGCGCGTCTATGAAGCCACCAGCGACCTGCAGGAAGCGCAGTGGATCATCGAACAGGTCAAGGACCTGATCGCCGAAGGCTGGGCGCGCAGCGAGATCGCCATCCTCTATCGTTCCAATGCGCAGTCGCGGGTGCTGGAACATGCGCTGTTCAGCTCGGCCATTCCCTATCGCGTCTATGGCGGCCAGCGCTTCTTCGAGCGCGCCGAAATCAAGCACGCGATTGCCTACCTGCAGTTGATGGACAACCTGCACAATGATTCGGCCTTCCTGCGCGTGGTCAACTTCCCCACCCGCGGCATCGGTGCCAAGGCCATGGAGTCCTTGCAGGATGCGGCGCGCCAGTATGGCTGCTCGCTCTATGCGGCCGTGCCTTACGTGGCGGGCAAGGCGGGTTCCTCGTTGAATGCCTTCATCAAGCTGATCGAAGGCGCGCGTTTCGAGACCCAGCATCTGCCCCTACCTGAAATGGTCAAGGTGGTGCTGGACCTGTCCGGCCTGATGACCCACTACCGCAACGAAAAGGAAGGCGCAGACCGCATCGAGAACCTGGAACAGCTGGTCAGTGCGGCCACGCTGTTCGTCTCGGAAGAGGGCTATGGGCTGGACGCCCCGGCCTTCCTCGGCCCGCAGGCACAGGCCACGGCCGGCACGGCCATCACCACCGCCGATGGCGTGGAAGTGCTCGATGCCGATGCGCCGCTGGTGACCATCATGTCGCCGCTGTCGGCCTTCCTCTCGCATGCCTCGCTGGAAGCCGGCGACAACCAGGCGCAGGCCGGCCAGGATGCCCTGCAGTTGATGACGGTGCACTCGGCCAAGGGCCTGGAGTTCGATGCGGTCTTCATCACCGGCATGGAAGAGGGATTGTTCCCGCACGAGAACAGCGCCAAGGAAGAGGGGGGCGTGGAAGAAGAGCGCCGCCTGATGTACGTGGCCATCACGCGGGCCAGGAAGCGTCTCTTCATGACCTTCTCGCAGACCCGCATGCTGCACGGCCAGACGCGTTACAACATGCGTTCACGCTTCTTTGACGAAATGCCCGAGCAGTCGATCAAGTGGCTCTCGCCCAAGATCGCGCAACATCACTGGTTCGCCAATCCCAAGGCAGCTTGGGATGAAGTACCGGAAGCGGGCAACAACCGGATCGCCCAGAACTTCTCGCGCCAGACCGATTCCGGCTGGCGTATTGGGCAGAACGTGTCCCATGCCAAATTCGGCGAGGGTGTCATCGTCAACATTGAAGGCGGTGGTGGAGCGGCGCGGGCGCAGATCAACTTCGGCAAGTTCGGGATGAAGTTGCTGGATCTGTCGGTGGCGAAGCTGGAGAAAATCTAAGTTTTTACGTTGCCGTTGAATTGGGTTGGAACAGTGAAACGCCCCGTTGCCTTCTGGAGTGCGACGGGGCGTTTTCCATGTCTGCTCAGGCGACTGAATTCTCCATTGTGCTGCTGGATGCACGGCGTGACCACGGACTGCAATCGTAAAATCGTAATAGAGATTCAGGCCCTTGCAACGATGGGTTTCGACGGGTAACTTGCCAGAATGACTGAAGTGGTAACAGCCCCGAACCTCGCCAGTGCATCGATCGCGGCTTCCAGTTGCGCCATCTCCTCCACCACGACGCGCACGATAAAGCAGTCTTCCCCCGTGATGCGGTCTGCATCAATCACCTCTGGCATTGACGCGAAGGCGAGCAAGCAGCGTTTGATCTCCGCGTGGGTCGTGCGAATCCGCACCAATGCGGAGATATGGTGTCCCACCAAGCCCGGATTTATTTTTGCCGCGTAGCCTTCGATGACACCCCGGTCTTCCAATTTCTTGATACGTGCGGTGACGGCAGGTTGAGATAAACCGATCTGCTTTCCCAGTTCCGTATTGCTGATGCGCGCATTGTGTTGAAGCGCCTCCAAGATGCGCCAATCCAGGCGGTCCAGCGCATCCCCTTTGATTTCATTCGTAGACTCACTCATCTTTTGTTGATTCATTCAGCTGAGGCCTTCAATTCATTCGAAGGTTCATGGTGCCTGAATTCCGTTCTTCATACAATGAGCGCTGTTTCATCAATGGAGACTTCGCAAATGCATCCTTCCGTCCTTCTGGTTCCTGGTATCGGCAACTCCGGCCCTTCGCACTGGCAGAGCTTGTGGCAGTCTTCACATCCGAATTGGCGGCGCCTCATGGTCGACAATTGGGACAACGTTGAATGCGAAGACTGGGTATCCGCACTGGAGCGACAACTTGTCAATGCTCCTGAAGACACCCTGCTGGTAGCCCATAGCCTGGGATGTCTGGCGGTGGCACATTGGGCTGCACAAACGCAGAAGAAGCTCGGTGGCGCCTTGCTGGTGGCCGTTCCCGATCCTGCCTCTGCTTCATTTCCACGTAGCGCGGCGCGTGGATTCTCGCCACTGCCTTCACAACCATTGAGGTTTCCGACGCTGGTCGTCTGCAGCACCGACGATCCCTACGGTAGCGTTGACCATGGCCGAGAATGCGCCAATGCCTGGGGCAGCGAGTTCGTCGTGGTCGGAGCGAAGGGACATCTGAATGCTGAAAGCAACCTGGGTGCCTGGCCGCAAGGGCTAGATTTGCTCGCAAGATTATCCTCTTCGATCGATGGTGGCCAAGGGAATCGATGAAACCTGGGGGCAACTTACACTTTCGCGCCGACGATGTCATCCCTGAAGCCATCAGATCAAAACCCCCGTTGGCGCTCCTGCTTCAGCCAAGCCTTGATCTGCTGCACATCCGCAAATGACGCCAACGCCGCCCGCAGCGCTTTGCCGTCTTCCCGCATCCAGGTCATTTCCTTGTTCAGGTCGCGCACGATGCCTTTGGGTGAGACGCGCGCATAGGGTGGCATGCCATAGCTCTGCTTGAAATGCTGTTCTACGTGAGATAGTTCCTGATCCAGCTCCACCAGTTGTTCCTTGAGGATCTGGTTGTAATGCTTCAATCGTTCCGCGCTGATGCCGTTCAACGCATCCTGGTCGATATGCTCCAGTTCCAGTTGGAGTTCAAGCAGTCTCAGCAGGTCGTTCTTTTCGTAGGCCTGGTTGACCTGCTGCATCAGCTGGGTCTTGCGGTCACGCTCGGCGGCGTCGGGTTCGCGGTCGGGATGCAAGGCGCTGGCGAGCTTGCGGTAGACCGCACGGATGGATTGGCTCAGTTCGATGCGCTCCGACTCAAGTTTTACTTCCGCTGCCCGCTGCCGCGGTGATTTCTTGCGGCTCGCGCGGCGCTCCTCGCGCGCTTGCGCCGCCGCCATTTCCTCCCGCTCCTTCTGTTCGAGCATGGCCTCCATTTTCTGCATGATCTCTTCCGGCGTCGCACTGCCAAGATCGTCGCCGAGATCGATGTCCAGCATCTCTTCGATCACCTGCTTGACCTCGTGGAGTTCCTCTTCGGCCTCACGATCATAGTCAGACGCACTGTGCTGGTTGTAGATGAGCTTGAGTTCAGGATCGTCCTGCTTTCCAAGCAGGCGATGCGCCATGTCGGCAATCATTTCCGAGAGCATGGTGCGCTCACCCTTGGTCAATCCCTTTTGTGGCCATGCTTCATGCAGGCGCCGGACCAGCTTGCCATTGAGTTCTTGTAGCTCCCGGTCCAGCGGCACGAATTGATCGACATATTTTTTTTGGAAGTCGGCCATGGCATTCTCCCATTCCGCCAGGCCAGCGCGCCGCTTGCCAATCTGCTTGATGAGGTCATTGAACTTCTTCTGGGCGGGCGACAGGGGGACTTCCTGTTCGGTGTCGTCAATACTGATGGCGCGCAGGTGTGGCTTGGTCATGGGGTAGGGGACTGACTTGGAAACCAGAATTTTAACCGGGTCCGCGACAAGCCAGATGCGTACCTTGGGGCTGGCGCCTTGTGCACTGGGCGGGCGTTGGTGAAGGAACTGGCAAGGGCCCAGACCAGGTGCGGCCGGGAGGACAGGCCTCCCGGCCGGGGTGAAGTTTTCTGTAAATTTGCCTCAGCCGCGCTCGATCATGGCTTGCACTTCATCCCAGGTCGCCGCATAGGCCCCGGCCTTGGAAGCGGCAATGGCCGCACCGGCCGCCGCACATTGCAGGTGGACCTGCGCGGGGGCCGCAGGCTGGCGCAACTGGCTGGCGATCCAGCCACCCATGGAGGCGTCGCCGCAGCCCACCGTGTCGACCACCTCGACGCGATAGGCGGGCTGGTCGATGACCTGCCCGCCCTTGATCCACTGCATGCCCTTGGCACCCAGCGTGTAGAGGATTTCCGCCTGCGGCGCCAGCGCTTGCAGCGTGGCCAGCGCATTGCCGTCGCCGGGGAAGAGGCGCTCCAGGTCTTCGTCGGACACCTTCACGTAATGCGACAGCGACAGCAGTTGCTGCAACAGGATGCGATACGAAGGGCTGTCCATGAGCTTGCGCCAGTTGGGATCGAAGGCGATCTTCTTGTTGCGCAGCGCCGCTTCCTGGGCGATCTGCAGCAGGCGCGAGGCCAGCGGTTCGCGGGTCAGGCTGATGCAGCCGAAGTGCAGCACGCGGGCCTCGTCCATCCAGCCGGCGGGCAGGCGTTGCGGATCAAAATGCAGGTCGGCGCTGTCGTCGCCGATGAAGAAGTAATCAGGCGGCGTGGTCGAGGTCACCATGGCCAGCAGCGGTGCCTTGGCGTGCTGCTGGGTGAAACGCATGTCCAGTCCGGCCGCTTCGGTGAGCGCATACAGCTCGGCGCCGAAGACGTCGGTACTGACGCTGCCGGCATATCCGGTGGCCACACCCAGGCGGGCGGCGGCGCGTGCCACGTTCCAGCAGGCGCCACCAGGAATGGCGCGCCACTGGCCGTCAGGCTGGCGGATGAAATCGGTGAGGGCTTCGCCGAAGACGACGAATGCGGCGCTCTGGGTCATGCTGGTCTCCGTGGGCTAGTCGTTATGTGGGTCAGGAATGGCTTGTCGATTCAATCTTGCAAGGCGTGGCGCGCGCAGGTCTCATCGGTCACCAGGCCGGTGAGCCAACCGCCGCGCAGGGCCGCACGCACGGCGTCGGCTTTCTTGCTGCCGCCGGAGAGCGCGATCACCGGCCGCTGCGGTGCCTGTGCCAGCGGCGGCGTGGTCACGCGCGCAGCCAGCGAAGAGGGCAGCATGACGCCGTCGATGTCGAAAGCGTGGCAGATCATCTCGCCTACCGCCCCCTGGCGCTGCAGGTCGGCCACTTCTTCATCGTCGATGAAACCGTCTTCGTGCATCGCGCCCTGCAAGGCGATGGTGCCGATGCCCAGGAAAGTCACATCGGCGCGCTCGGCCAGGCCGGTCACGATCTTGTAGGCGCGGTGGTTGCACCATTGCTGGCGGTCGCGTTCACTTTCGGCCACGCGCGGGGCGGGCAGCAGGTAGAAGCGCGCGCCCAGTTTTTCTGCGGCCTGCAGGGCCACGTCGTAGCGGTTGGCCGAACCGTCGGAGGCGAAAGCACCAATCATCGAGACGATCTGGTGCTGCGGGCGCTCCAGTTCCGACAGGCGCTCGATGGCCGCCTTGAGCGTGCGGCCCGAGCCGACGTTGACCACCAGCGGTGCTTCCGAACTGAGGTATTGCTCCATCACCTCGGCCCCGGCTACCGCCAGCATCTGCTGCACTTCCTGCGATTCGTTGGGATTGCCCGCGCCGCCTGCGCCGGGCACCACGCGGCACACCTCCAGCCCGTAGCGCTCCTGCAGGCCCTGCGCCAGTTCCAGGCAGGAAGAGACCGGATGCGTGATCTGCACTTTCACCAGGTTGGCATCGGCCGCATAGGCCACCATGCGCTGCGCCATTTGGCGCGAGATACCGAGCCGCTCGGCAATTTCATTCTGGGTGTTGCCGGCCACGTAGTACATCCACGCGGCACGCGCCGCCAGGTCCAGTTTGGATGCGCTGCTAGACATGTTCTCCTCGCCAGCCGGCCCGGCCCTGCAGGTGCAGGCGGGCGTGTGCTGTTGCTGTGATGTTGGTTGCGCGGGAGTTCGCGCTGAACTCCCTGTTGGGTCGCCATTTTACGGCGACTTGGCGCCTCCATTATTGCCAAGCTTGGGCAAATGCTCAATCGAAAAGCAAATGCTTGACACGACTTCGAGAATCGATGAATATTTGCCCATAAAAATAATATTTGCTCAAAAAGTCGTTCACGAAAACCGCCTTCCCCTGCATGTGTGCACGGGCCTCACCGGCCGCTGCCACCCAGGAAGACGTGCAGGAGGGCACATAACATTCGGAGACCAGCATGTCCAAACTCGTGCGCACCCGTGCGTCCGGCGCTACCCGCATTCGCTTCACCCTGGCCGCTGCGGCCGTCTCGGCCCTGTTTGCCACCGGCCTGGCGCAAGCCGAGCCGGTGACGTTGAACATTGCGTCCATCAACAACCCCGACATGATCGAACTGCAGAAGCTGGCACCGGCGTTCGAGAAGGCCAATCCCGACATCAAGCTGCGCTGGGTCACGATGGAAGAAAGCGTGCTGCGCCAGCGCCTGACCACCGACATCGCCACCAACAGCGGCCAGTTCGACCTGATGACCATCGGTGCGTATGAAGCGCCGATCTGGGCCAAGAAGGGCTGGCTGGCACCGATGAGCGGCCTGCCGGCAGACTACGATGAGGCCGATCTCATCAAGCCGGTGCGCGAGGGCCTGACCGTCGATGGCAAGCTCTATGCGCTGCCCTTCTACGCCGAAAGCTCGATGACCTACTACCGCAAGGATCTCTTCGAGCAGAAGAAGCTGACCATGCCGCAGCATCCGACCTGGGACGAAGTCGCCAAGCTGGCCGCGCAATTGCATGACCCGGCCAAGGGCGTCTACGGCATCTGCCTGCGCGGCCGTGCCGGCTGGGGCGAGAACATGGCCATCATCACCACCATGGCCAATGCCTGGGGTGGCCGCTGGTTCGACGAGCAATGGCAGCCGCAGCTGTCTTCGCCGGAATGGAAGAAATCGGTCAACTTCTACGTCGACCTGATGCGCAAGTACGGGCCCCCGGGCGCCAGCTCCAACGGTTTCAATGAAAACCTGGTGCTGTTCTCCAGCGGCAAGTGCGGCATGTGGGTCGATGCCACGGTGGCGGCCGGCATGCTCTATCACGGCAAGGATTCCAAGGTGGCCGACAAGACCGCCTTCGCTCCCTCGCCGCAGCAGGTGACCGACAAGGGTTCGCACTGGTTGTGGATCTGGTCGCTGGCCGTGCCGAAGTCCTCCAAGTCGCAGGACGCCGCCAAGAAGTTCGCCGCCTGGGCCACCTCCAAGGAATACATCAACCTGGTGGCCAAGGATTCCGGCTGGGCGCTGGTGCCGCCGGGTACGCGCAATTCGACCTACGCGTCGGCTGAGTACAAGAAGGTCTCGCCCTTCTCCGACTTCGTGCTCGATGCGATCCAGACGGCCGACGCCAACAAGCCGACCTTGAAACCGGTGCCTTATACCGGCGTGCAGTTCGCCACCATCCCCGAGTTCCAGTCGATCGGCACCGTGACCGGCCAGGCCATTGCCGGTGCACTGGCCGGCAAGACCAGCGCGGATGCCGCCCTGGATGCCGCGCAGGCGCAGGCGGTGCGGATGATGCGCCAGGGCCGCTACATCAAGTAAGCCCGGCCGCTTGTGGTTCCGCCGGCATGCAGCCCGTGCTGCATGCTCCGCGCGCGATGTGACCGTCATGCCTGCATGACGACCGCATCGCGCCGTTCTCCCCGGCTGTCTGCACCTTGCGTGCGCCGCCCGGATTGAAATGCCGAGGCCCTCATGTCCACGATCCACTCCACCCAGGTGTCGTCCACCTCACCGATGATGCAGAGTTCTTCCCAGCCTGCCGCGCGCCGGCAGCAGAGCAGTCCGCCGCGCAAGGAGCGCTTCAATCCCATCCGCCTGATGCAGACGCCGTCGGTGCTGATCCTGCTGGCGTGGATGATCGTTCCGCTGGTGATGACCATCTATTTTTCGGTCAATCGCTACAACCTGATGGCCCCGGACCAAACCGGTTTCGTGGGTCTGGAAAACTATATCTTCCTGTTGCAGGATCCGGCCTTCTGGCCTTCCATCGGCAACACCGCACTGCTGATCGGTTCGGTACTGGCCATCAGTGTCATCGGCGGCACCCTGCTGGCGGTGCTGTTCGACCAGCCGTTCCGCGGGCGCGGCATTGCGCGCCTCCTGGTGATCGGCCCCTTCTTCGTCATGCCCACCGTGGCCGCGCTGATCTGGAAGAACATGATCATGCATCCGGTCTACGGCATCCTGGCCTATGTGATGCGGCACCTGGGGCTGGAGCCCATCGACTGGCTGGCCGAGTACCCCATGCTGTCGGTCATCATCATTGTGGCCTGGCAGTGGATTCCGTTTGCCTTCCTGATCCTGCTCACCGCGCTGCAGTCGCTCGATACTGACCAGAAGGAAGCGGCCCAGCTCGACGGCGCGGGGCCGGTACGCATCTTCTTCTACATCGTCCTGCCGCACCTCAAGCGCGCCATCACGGTGGTCATCATGATCGAGACCATTTTCCTGCTCTCGGTCTTCGCGGAAATCTTCACCACCACGGCAGGCGGCCCGGGCACGGCCACCACCAACCTGACCTTCCTGGTCTATTCGATCGGCCTGCAGCAGTTCGACATCGGCATCGCTTCGGCGGGCGGCATCTTCGCAGTCGTGCTGGCCAACATCGTCTCGTTCTTCCTGGTGCGCATGCTGGCCAGGAACCTCAAGGGAGTCAACGAAAAATGAGCGATCCAAAGAAAAGCCCCCTGTGGGTGGCGGTGCTGGGCTGGGCCTGCGCCATCGTGCTGTTCTTCCCCATCTTCTGGGTGGCGGTCACGGCCTTCAAGACCGAGTCCCAGGCCTATACGCCCTCGCTGGTCTTCCTGCCAACGCTGGAGACCTTCCGCGAAGTCTTCAGCCGCAGCCACTACCTGGGCTATGTGCAGAATTCTCTGATCGTCTCGCTGGGGTCGACGCTGCTGTCGCTGCTGCTGGCGGTGCCGGCGGCGTATTCGATGGCCTTCTTCCCGACCGGCCGCACCCAGAAGCTGCTGCTGTGGATGCTGTCGACCAAGATGATGCCGGCCGTGGGCGTACTGATCCCCATCTATCTGCTGGCCAAGAACACGGGCCTGCTTGATACGGTAACGGGGTTGACCCTCATCTATACGCTCATCAACCTGCCCATCGCGGTGTGGATGGCCTTCACCTACTTCAATGACGTGCCCAAGGAAATCCTCGAAGCGGCCCGTATCGATGGTGCCAACGCCTGGCAGGAAATGATTTACCTGCTCCTGCCGACGGCCATGCCGGGCCTGGCTTCCACGGCCTTGCTGCTGATCATCCTGTCGTGGAATGAAGCCTTCTGGAGCCTGAACCTCACCAGCGTCAACGCGGCGCCGCTGACGGTGTTCATCGCCTCCTATTCCAATCCGGAAGGCCTGTTCTGGGCCAAGCTGTCGGCCGCCTCGCTGCTGGCGATCGCCCCGATCATGGCGCTGGGCTGGCTGGCGCAGAAGCAGCTGGTGCGCGGCCTGACCTTCGGGGCGGTGAAGTGATGATGGCGCGCCAGGCGATCACCCATCTGGTCTGCGACTGCGACGGCGTGCTGCTCGACAGCGAGAGCATTGCCCTGCGTGTGCTGCATCGCGAATTGCTGCCGCTGCTGCCGGCCTGGAGCGGTGCCGACGACGATGGCGAGCAGGAAGAGCAGCGCAGCCAGGCCCTGCACACCGCCATCGCGCATCGCCTGGGCATGTACACCGACATCCTGCTGGGCGAAGTCGATGTGGAATTCGAACTGGGCCTGGATGCCGCCGCTGCCGAGCGCATCCACCAGGCCGTGGCCGTGGCCTGCGGCGAACAAGCGCAGCCGGTGCCGGGCGTGGTGGAGGCCTTGCAGGCCATCCGTTTGCCGCGTGCGGTGGCCAGCAACAGCGATGCGCCGCGCATCGAAGCAGGCTTGCGCCGCTGCGGCCTGTATCCGCAATTTGCCGGCCGCATCTACAGCGGCCATGACGTGGCCCATCCCAAACCGGCACCGGATGTGTATCTGGCGGCAGCGGCAGGCTTCAACGTTGACCCGGCGCGCTGTGTGGCGGTCGATGACAGCGTCACCGGCGTGCGCGCGGCAGTGGCGGCCGGCATGCACGTGCTGGGCTTTACCGGCGTGGCGCACGACCGCAAGGCAATGGCCCGCAAGCTGAAGGATGCCGGCGCGCATCAGGTATTCGAGGACATGAAGCAGTTTCCGCAACTGGTGAGTGAATTGATCTGGCTGCGCTGAGCAAAGAGCGCGCAGTCCCCCTACAAGAGAACGAGGAGAACCCCATGGCAGCCGTGAGCATCAGGAACCTGGCCAAGCGCTACGACGACAACGAAGTCATGCGCGACATCAATCTGGAAATCGAGGATGGCGAATTCGTCGTCTTCGTCGGCCCCTCTGGCTGCGGCAAGTCGACCTTGCTGCGCATGATCGCCGGCCTGGAAGAGATCAGCGATGGCGACCTCGATATCGGCACGCGCCGCATGAACGACGTGCCTGCGTCCAAGCGCGGGGTGGCCATGGTGTTCCAGTCCTATGCGCTGTATCCGCACATGAGCCTGTACGACAACATGGCCTTTGGCCTCAAGATCGCCGGCAAGTCCAAGGCCGAGATCGATGCCGCCGTCCAGCATGCGGCCAAGATCCTGCACATCGATCACCTGCTGGACCGCAAGCCGCGTGCGCTCTCCGGCGGCCAGCGCCAGCGTGTTGCCATTGGCCGCGCTATCACGCGCCAGCCCAGCGTGTTCCTCTTCGATGAGCCGCTGTCGAACCTCGATGCCGCGCTGCGCGTGAAGATGCGCCTGGAATTCGCCAAGCTGCATGATGACTTGAAGACCACCATGATCTACGTCACCCACGACCAGATCGAGGCCATGACCCTGGCCGACAAGATCGTGGTGCTCTCCGAAGGCCGCATCGAACAGGTCGGTTCGCCCCAGCAGCTGTATCACCATCCGGCCAATCGCTTCGTGGCCGGCTTCATCGGTTCGCCCAAGATGAACTTCATCGAGGGCACCGTGGCCGCCGTGCAGGCCGATGGCGTGCAGGTGCAATTGCCCGGGGGCGGGCTGCAATGGGCTGCGGTTGACGGCAGCACGCTGCAAGCGGGGCAGAAGGTCACGCTGGGCGTGCGTCCCGAGCATCTCAACATCGCGCAGGGCCAGGCCGCGCTGCAGGCACGCTGCACGGCGCTGGAGCTGCTGGGCGATTTCTCTTACCTCTATGCAGCCTATGAAGGCAGCGACGATGCGCTGATCCTGCGCGTGCCCGACAGCCTCGATGCGCCACATGGCAGCGTCCTGCAGCTGGCTGCCGATCCGGCGCGCTGCCATCTGTTCGGTGCCGACGGCCAGGCCTTGCCGCGCCTGGCATCGAGCGTGGCTACGCCGCGCCAGCATTGATCCCTTTGCACATTCACTTCCTCGACAAGGACCAGGCATGACCCGTACCGCCACTTCCCTCGACCAGGACGCCGCCGACAGCCTGACCTGGCTGCACATCGGCGCCGGTTCCTTCCATCGCGCCCACCAGGCGGTCTACCTGAATGCGCTGCGCGAGAGTGGCGCCGACCGCCGCTGGCAACTGGCGCTAGCCAATATCCGCGCCGACATGAGCCCGCTGCTGGAAGCGCTGGCCCGCCAGCAGGGCCAGTACACGCTGGAGACCGTCACCCCCCAGGGCGAGCGCAGCTACCAGCGCATTGCCGCCATCGGCCGCATCCTGCCGTGGGATGAACGGCTCACGCAGCTGATCGCCGCCGGTGCCGAAGAACGTACCCGCATCATCTCCTTCACCGTGACCGAGGGGGGCTACTACCTCGACCATCACTACCAGCTCGACACGGGCAACCCCGACCTGGCCGATGACCTGCGCTGCGCCCTCGATGGCAGCGGTGCACCGCGCACCATCTACGGTGCGATCGCGGCCATCCTGCGTGCGCGCAGCCAGGCCCATCCGCAGGCGGCGCTGACCCTGCTGAACTGTGACAACCTGCGCCACAACGGCGAGCGCTTCCGCGACGGCCTGCGCCAGTTCCTGAGCCTGCGCGGCGAATCCGCACTGGTGGCCTGGATGGATGCCCAGACCACCAGCCCCAATGCCATGGTGGACCGCATCACCCCACGCCCCACACCGGCGGTTGCGGCCCGGGTGAAAGAAAATACCGGGGTCGACGATCCCTGCGCCCTGATGGGCGAGTCCTTCATCCAATGGGTGATCGAAGACGACTTCAAGGCCGGTCGTCCGCGCCTGGAAGCGGCCGGCGTGGAGATGGTGCAATCGGTGCTCCCCTACGAGGAAGCCAAGATCCGCATCCTCAACGCCAGCCACAGCTGCATCGCCTGGGCCGGTACGCTGGCCGGGCTGCAATACATCCACGAAGGCACGCTGCGCGAGGACATCCGCCAGATGGCCCATGACTACGTGACGCAGGATGTGATCCCCTGCCTCACGCCCAGCCCGATCGACCTGGCGGCATACCGCGATACGACCCTGGCCCGCTTCTCCAACCCGGCCATCCAGGATACCAACCAGCGCGTGGCCGCCGATGGCTATTCCAAGATCCCCGGCTTCATTCGCCCGACCCTGCAGGAGAGCCTGGCCGCCGGGCGCGATCCGCAGGCCACTGCCATGCTGCCAGCCTTGTTCCTGGTGTTCCTGCAGCGCTGGGCGGCCGGAGCGCTGCCCTACGAATACCAGGACGGCATCTTCGACGCCGCCGCCGCGCGCCGCATGCTGGGCGCCGAGGATGTGGTCCAGGCCTTCTGCGCGGATGCCGTGCTGTGGGGCGAACTGGCCGGGGATGCGCGTCTGGTCGCACTGGTGCGCTCGGCCTATGGACGTGTGCAGCAGTGGCTGGGGCAGGCGCACTGACGCTGCCTTTTGTGCCCAAGGCGTCATAGAATTGCCGTTCAATAACGAATAACGAGGAGCACCATGTATCTTGGGATCGACCTGGGTACGTCCGAGGTCAAGGCGGTGGTGATCGACGAGACGGGCGCGCTGCTGGCATTGGCCGGCAGTACGCTGACGGTCTCGCGTCCGCATCCGCGCTGGTCCGAGCAAAGCCCGGACCACTGGTGGCAGGCGACCTGTGCCACCGTGGACAAGCTGCGCGAGCAGCTCGGCAGTGAGCGCTTCGGCCGCATCCGCGCCATCGGCTTGTCCGGCCAGATGCATGGTGCCGTGCTGATGGATGCACAGGATGCCGTGCTGCGTCCGGCCATCCTCTGGAGCGATTCGCGCAGTGCTCCCGAATGCGCCGAGCTGGAACGCCGCGCACCGCGCCTGCATGGCATCGCCGGCAACCTGGCCATGCCGGGCTTCACCGCGCCCAAGCTGCTGTGGGTGGCGCGCCATGAACCGCAACTGTTTGCGCGCATCGCGACGGTCCTGCTACCCAAGGATTGGTTGCGCTTCATGATGACCGGGCGCAAGGTGTGCGATCCCTCGGACGCGGCCGGTACGCTGTGGCTGGATGTGGAAGGCCGCAACTGGTCCGACGAACTGCTGGCCGCCTCCGGCATGCGGCGCGATCAGATGCCGGCGCTGGTCGACGGCAGTGCGGTCTCCGGCACGCTGCTGCCCGAGGTGGCGCAGGCCTGGGGCTTGCGTGCGGACGTGATCGTGGCCGGTGGTGCCGGTGATGGTGCGGCCAGTGCGGTAGGCATCGGTGCGGTCAAGCCCGGGGATGGCTTCCTTTCGCTGGGCACTTCCGGTGTGCTGTTCGTGGTCAATGACCGCTTCCGCCCGAATCCGGGGCGCGCCATTCACGCCTTCTGCCATACCCTGCCGCAGCGCTGGCACCAGATGAGCGTGATGCTCTCGGCGGCCAGTTGCCTGCGCTGGTTCTGCCGCTTGTGTTCAGTCGATGAGAAGAGCCTGCTGGCCGAGATCGAACAACTCGATGAGGAAGCGCGCAACAATGCGCCGCTGTTCCTGCCTTACCTCTCGGGTGAACGCACACCGCACAACGATCCCTACGCCACCGGCGTCTTCCACGGGCTGACACCGGAACACCAGCGCGCCGCACTCGGCTATGCGGTACTCGAAGGCGTGGCCTTCGGCATGGTGGATGGGCTCGATGCGCTGCGTGCAGCGGGCACCGATGTGGCCGAATTGTCGCTGGTTGGCGGTGGCGCGCGCAGTGTTTATTGGGCACAGTTGCTGGCCGACGCGCTGCAGGTGCGCATCGTCACCCATGTGGGCAGCGAGGCCGGTGGTGCGCTGGGTGCGGCGCGCCTGGCCTGGCTGGCCGATGGCGGCGATGAAGCCGAGGTGTGCCGCAAGCCGGCACAGCAGGCGCTGTACCAGCCCGATGCGGCAAGGCATGCGGCCCTGCAGGTGCGGTTGCAACGCTATCGGGCGATCTATGCGCCGTTTGCGCCCTTGCAGGGAGAGAGTGCCTGAGCGCGGCGCTTACTTGCGCTGGAACTTGAACACCGAAATCGCCTGCAGCAAGCGCATCGTCTGCTCTTCCAGGCTGGTGGCCGCTGCTGCGGCTTCCTCCACCAGCGAGGCATTCTGCTGGGTGCTGGCATCCATCTGCGTGATGGCTTCATGCACCTGGTTGATGCCCGCACTCTGCTGCTGGGTCGCTTCGTTGATCTCGCTCATGATGCCCGAGACCCGCTGCACCGAGGCCACGATGTCGCGCATGGTGCTGCTGGCCTGCTCGACCTGGCGATTGCCCACCTCTACCTTGGCCACCGAGTCGTCGATCAACAGCTTGATCTCCTTGGCCGCCGCGGCCGACCGCTGCGCCAGCATGCGCACTTCCGAGGCCACCACGGCAAAGCCGCGTCCCTGCTCGCCTGCGCGCGCTGCTTCCACTGCGGCGTTGAGGGCCAGGATGTTGGTCTGGAAGGCGATGCTGTCGATCAGGCCAATGATGTCCACGATCTTGTTGGAGGATTCGCTGATCTCGTTCATCGTCGTGCCGGTACTGGCCACGGCATCGCCGCCGCGCATGGCGATGGACGATGCGGTACCGGCCAGTTCATTGGCCTGGCCCGCGTGATCCGCATTCTGGCGCACGGTGCCGGCCAGCTGGTGCATGCTCGATGCCGTTTCTTCCAGATTGGCTGCCTGCTGTTCGGTGCGGCGCGAGAGGTCCATGTTGCCGGTGGCGATTTCGCGGGTGGCCAGGTTGATGGTCTCGACGTTGGAACGCACGTCGCCGATGATGGCGGTCAGGTTCACGTTCATCTGGCGCAGCGAGGCCAGCAGGCGGCCCAGTTCATCATGGCGGCCGGTCTCGATGCGTACCGAGAGGTCGCCCCCCGTGATGGCGTGGGTGATATCGAGTGCCTGCTGCAGCGGCTTGATGAGCGCGGCACGCAGGGCGATCCACTGCACGATCGACAGCAGTGCTGACGCCGCCGCCAGCGCGCTGATCCACCACTGGTGCAGCGTCAGCATGCCGGCCAGGACGACAGCGACCTGGATCGCCAGCATCACGCCCATCGACCAGTTCAGGCGGGTGTTCAATTGCATGCGGCCGAGCTTGCCGATCCATCCCGCCAGCCCCGTGCGCACGACTTCACCACGATGCAAGGCAATGCCCTTGGCCTGGCCACGGCGCATGCTTGCGTAGAGCTTCTCGGCCCCTTCCACCGCCGCGCGTTCGGGCTTGGTACGCACCGACATGTAGCCGACTACCTGGCCGCTCTCACGGATGGGCGTCACGTTGGCGCGCACCCAGTAATGATCGCCGCTCTTGCTGCGGTTCTTGACCAGCCCGGTCCAGGGCATGCCGCCCTTGATGGTGGCCCACATGTCGGCGAAAGCCTCGGGCGGCATGTCGGGATGGCGGATCAGGTTTTGCGGCGCGCCCAGCAATTCCTCTTCCTCGAAACCGCTGATCTCGATGAAGTAGGGATTGACGTAGGTGATGTTGCCCTGGAGATCGGTCTTGGAAACGATGGCCTTGCCATCGATGAGCAGGCGTTCCTGCCCTGTGACCGGCATGTTCATGCGCATCTGATACCCCCGTGTAAGAAGCCGTAGTAATGGAAAGTCCAGCTGGCGGGGGCGGGCGGTGGAACCGAAGGTGTTCGCCTCTCCCTTGCGAACACGTCGGACCAGGCGTGCCAGGCAGCGACAGCCTGGCGCAAGGTCCTGCCTGACGGGAATGACGCGTCAGAGGATGGGATTGTCTCCGTTGTGCGGGCTGTCGGACCCTCTGCGGGGCTTTCCGAAGACGCTAGTGTAGGTCGGATAGAAGGAACAGTACATGATGACCGTCAATATTATCGAGATCGGCAGCAGGATGAAGAACACCACCGCGATGCTGCCGGTCAGCAGCGTGATGGCCATGCTGATGACCGTGGGCACCACGATGGCGATCACGATCCAGGCCAGGCCGTAGACCAGGAAGGCCCGGCCGGCGCGGCGCACGGTGAAGAAGCTGTAGAACAGCGCCTTCCCCAGAGGCATCTGCTGCCACATGATCAACGGCGCCGCATACCAGAAGGCCATGGCCGCCGGCACGTAGAGGGCGGCCGCCACCAGCATGGCGATGCGCATGCTGCCGGCGGCGCTTTCCAGTTCCTGGGTCGACAGGCCGCCGCCCATCATGGCTTTCCAGAAGGTGCCGCCATCGGCCAGGGCTGAGGCCGCCACCACCAGCGTGGCCACCAGCAGGTAGAGCAAGCCGAGCTTGAGCAAGGTATTGCGTGCCGGACTGCGGAAGGCGATCAACAGCAGGTTGGGGAAGACCCGTTCACCCCGCTCGATCTGCGCGCAGGCCTGCATGAAGGACATCGAGAACAGCGGGATCAGGATCAGCGGCAGCATCTGGCCGAGCACCGGGATGATGCCCAGGGCCAGCATCAGGAACATGTAGGCCAGGAACAGCGTGGAGATTTCGGCCGGTTGTTTTCTGAACAGGGTAAAGCCCTGTTTGACCCAGGACCAGCCGATGTGTGCGGGGATCTTTTCCATAGCTCCAGTGGTTACAGCGCCGGTGGCGCATCCTTGATGCGCAGGCGCAGGATGCGTTCGAAGTGCGTGGGGTCGTGCGGCGTGAGCATTTCGGCTTCGCGCGGCAGGTAGAAATCGTACAGGCGCGAGAGCCAGAAGCGCAGCGCGGCGGCACGCAGCATGGGCTGCCAGGCGATGCCTTCGGCCTCCGAGAACGGACGCACGGCACGGTAGGCGGCCAGCATGGCTTGGCTGCGGGCGGTATCGAGCACGCCTGTCTCCAGGTCCACGCACCAGTCATTGACGGTGACGGCCAGGTCGAAGAGCCAGGTATCGCAACCGGCGAAATAGAAATCGAAGATGCCCGAGAGCTGTTCGCCCACGAACATCGCATTGTTGCGGAACAGGTCGGCATGCACCGGTCCGCGCGGCAAGGCGCGGTAGTCGGGGGTGGCGGCGAAGTCCTTCTGGTATTGCACTTCGCTGGCCAGCAGTTGGCCCAGCTCGGCCGGCAGGAAGGGCAGTACCGCCGGGGTGGTTTCCAGCCACCAGGCCAGGCCGCGCAGGTTGGGCTGCAGGATCTTGAAGTCCTTGGCCGCCAGGTGCATGCGCGCCAGCATGTCGCCCAGCGCGGCGCAGTGCACCGGTTGCGGATCGAGCTGCGACTGGCCTTCGAGCTTGCTGACGATGGCCGCCGGCTTGTCGTTGAGCAGGTTGACGATGGCGCCCTTGTCGTTGGGTACCGGCGCCGGCACGGGGATGCCGCGCTGCGCCAAGTGGCGCATCAGTTCCAGGTAGAAGGGCAGTTGTTCGATATGCAGCTTTTCGAACAGGGTCAGCACATATTCGCCTTGCTCCGTGCCGATGAAGAAGTTGCTGTTTTCGATGCCCGAGGAGATGCCCTTGATCGAGGTGGCGCGGCCGAGCGGGAATTGTTCAATCCAGTCCGAGAGTTGTTCCAGACTGACCGGTGTAAAGACTGCCATGACGAAAATGAATAGAGGATGCTGGCTGGGGCGCGCTGCCGGCAGGTCCGGCCGCTGCGCGAGGGGGAGGGCAGTTGCGCCGTCCTTCCTGTTCCTGAACCGGCCGCGCAGTGCGGCCGGGTGATGCGCTTGATCGCTGGCGATGGCGCACCGTCACCGCGTGGCGAGGTGCGCGATCACGGGATCACTTCTTGGTGGTGCCGTCGGTGTCGCCTTCCTGGGGCTTCTTGACACCCCAGTCGAACTCGCCGACCTTCCATTGGGCCGAGCTCGGCGGCGGGCTTTGTGCATCGCCCGGGGTGGAGCCACCCAGCTGCGGGTTGGGACGCACGTAGTAGGTGCTGGGACCGGACTTGACTTCGATTTCCTTGGTCTGGCCGTGGTCGCGGCGTTCCTTGATGCTGTTGCCCTGGGTGCGGCTGTCTTCGCCCGGCTTGCGGATGGTCACGGCCGGCGGTTCGCCTTCTTCCAGCTTCTCCAGTTCGGGCGGCGGCGGGGCCGGCTGGGCAGCCAGGCCGGCAGGCGGCGTTTGCGCCAGGGCCAGTGGTGCGGCCAGGCCAGCCGATGCGCACAGCAGCACGGCTGCCAGGGACTCTTTGAACCGGAGTTGGGATGGTTTCATGATCTTGTGAAGAAAAAGGGGGTGTCGTTTTCTTCATTGTAGCAAACCATCAAGGCGGGGCCCTCGCGTTTCTTCATCGAAATGATCAACAAGGCAACAGGCAAACGCGAGTGGGGGGCGATTTGCGTGTGATCCGGGCCCGGCGCTAGTCCAGCAGCGGGACACGGGTGCTGATCCAGTCGGCCAGCGTGGGTGGCATGGGGACAAGCTTGACGAAATCTTCATCTTCGCCTTCGCTGGCATCGAAATAGGCCAGGTGGTCGCGGGCATAGTCGATCAGATGCGGGTAGGCGCCGCCCCAGTGCACGGTGAAGTATCGTACAGCGCGCCAGCGCCCCTGTTCATCGAAGATGCGCAGGCGGATATGGTCGCGCCGGCCGGGGTCGCTGCCGGTGCCGCACAGCTCCACCATGAAGTGTTCGCCGCGGTAGTGGCGCAATCCGCCGTTGAGCTTTTCGGTGTACATCCCGCACTGCTGGTAGTGCGGGCGGGTGGCGGTGACCACCGCGATGGCCACGCCATAGCTCATCACCAGCATGTAGAGCAGGGTGGTCGTCTGGTAGGCCGTACGCCAGCGCGGCTTGGCCAGCACGATGACGCGCCCCATGCCGTAGTAAAACCAGGCCAGGGTGCCGGCCATGAGCATGGCTGCCAGCCAGTACAGGTTTTCACGATGTTGCTGCAGTGCGCTGCGCCATTGGTGCAGTCCCCATTGCTGCAGCAGATCGTGGGGCAGCAGCAGCAGGGTGGCGCCTGCGGCCAGGGGCAGCAGGCACAGCAGCAGCGCTGCATGGAGCGTGCCCAGCAAGAGCTGCGTGAAATAGGCGCGGGCGAGGGGCATGGCAATGCAAGGGCAGGAAAATGAAGAACCTTCATGTAGTTGCCTTGCATCATGAATTCTTGGGCGGTTGTTTCAAATCGTACGTTGGTGAGGGGATGTGAACTATTCTTCGCCTATCCATGGCGCGACGCGGTCTGGCGCGTGCAAAGGAAAAGGCCGGAACGCATCGCTGCGCGCCGGCCTTCGCAGGGACAATGGCTGAGGGCGGATTACAGGTACATCCCGCTCTGCCGCTCCGCTTCCTGCTGGGTTTCTGCAGGCTTGGACTTCTCGGCATGGAATTTCTGGATCGCTGCCAGCACGTCGGCAGGTTCGTCGATCACCTGCAGCAGGTTCACGTCCTTGGGCGAGATCATGCCGTCGTCGACCAGGCGGGTCTTGATCCAGTCCACCAGGCCGGCCCAGAACTCGCTGCCCACCAGGATCACCGGCATCATGCGCGATTTGCCGGTCTGCATGAGGGTCAGTGCTTCGGTCAGTTCATCGAGCGTGCCGAAGCCGCCGGGCAGCACCACATACGCATCGGCGTATTTGACGAAGGCCACCTTGCGCGCAAAGAAATGACGGAAGGACAGCGAGATGTCCTGCCAGGAATTGCCATGCTGTTCGTGCGGCAGTTCGATGTTCAGGCCCACCGAAGGGGATGCGCCTTCGTAGGCGCCCTTGTTGGCCGCCTCCATGATGCCAGGGCCGCCGCCGGAGATGACGGCATAGCCGGCGTCGGAGATCAGGCGGGCGATCTCCACACACAGTTGATAATGGGGATTGTCGGGCTTGATCCGGGCAGAACCGAAGATGGAAACGGCAGGACGCAGCTCGGAGAGACGTTCGGTCGATTCGATGAATTCTGCCATAATCGTGAGTACATGCCACGACTCGCGCGCCTTCTTGGCCGTCGCGCGTTCGATGTCCCCCACCTCCCGCAGACGCGGGACATTTTTTCCTCTCTGTTCCATATGCAAAAAACCTTGTTGTTAGTTGATGGTTCCAGTTACCTCTATCGGGCCTTCCATGCACTGCCCGATATGCGTAACGCGGAAGGCGCGCCCACCGGTGCGCTGTACGGCATCATCAATATGCTGCGCCGACTGCGCAACGATTATCCCGCAAGTTACGTTGCCTGTGTGTTCGACGCCAAGGGCAAGACTTTCCGTGATGATCTCTATCCCGACTACAAGGCCACCCGCAAATCCATGCCGGAAGACCTGGCATTGCAGATCGAACCGATCCACGCCGCGGTACGCGCCCTGGGCTGGCCGATCCTGATGGTCGAGGGCATCGAGGCCGATGACGTCATCGGTACGCTCTCGGTCCAAGCCACCGCCGCCGGACTCGATACCATCGTCTCCACCGGCGACAAGGACATGGCCCAACTGGTCAACGAACACGTTACCTTGGTCAACACGATGAGCAATGAAGTTCTCGACATTGCCGGCGTGACCGCAAAATTCGGCGTGCCACCCGAGCGCATCGTCGATTACCTGAGCCTCATCGGCGACACCGTCGACAACGTGCCCGGCGTCGAGAAGTGCGGCCCCAAGACGGCCGTGAAGTGGCTCTCCGCCTATGGCTCGCTCGATGGCGTCATGGCCAATGCCGACAAGATCACCGGCGTGGTCGGCGAGAACTTGCGCCGTGCCTTGGACTGGCTGCCACAAGGCCGCGTACTGGTGACGGTCAAGACCGATTGCGACCTGTCGGCGCACATGAAGTCCATCCTCGAATCGCTGACCATGCAGCCGGTCGACAAGGAAGTGCTCAAGGATCTCTTCAGCCGCTACAACTTCCGCACCTGGCTGCGCGAGCTGGGCGAGGGCAGCGAGCCCACTGGTGCCAAGGTCCCGCTGGTCGGTGCCAGTGCCGCTGCGGCACTGGAAACGCCGGCCCAGGGTGGCCTCTTTGCCGCCGCGCCCAAGGTCGAGTACGAGACCGTGCTCACCGATGCGCAGCTGGATCAGTGGATCACCGCCCTCAACGCCGCCGAGCTGACCGCCGTCGATACCGAGACCACCTCGGTGGACGCGATGCAAGCCGAGCTGGTCGGCATCTCGCTGTGCTGCGCGCCGGGCCGTGCTGCCTACATTCCGGTGGCGCACAGCTACCAGGATGCCCCCGCACAATTGTCGCGCGACCACGTGCTGGCCAGACTGAAGCCCTGGCTGGAAGACGCCAGCAAGCCCAAGCTCGGCCAGCACCTGAAATACGACAGCCACATCTTCGCCAACTACGGCGTGCGCCTGGCGGGCGTGAAGCACGACACGCTGCTGGAATCCTACGTCTTCGAATCGCATCGTCCGCACGACATGGACAGCCTGGCTGCGCGCCACCTGGAGCGCAAGACCATCACCTATGCCGAAGTCTGCGGCAAGGGTGCGTCCCAGATCGGCTTCAATGAAGTGGCCATTGAACGCGCCACCGAATACGCCGCCGAAGATGCCGAAGTCACGCTGGCCCTGCATCACGCCATGTGGCCGCAGATCGAGCATGATGACAAGCTGCGCTTCATCTACGAGAAGATCGAAGTGCCCACCTCGGTGGTGCTGCAGAAGATCGAACGCAATGGCGTGCTGATCGACAGTGACCGCCTGGGCCAGCAATCGCACGATCTTGGCAAACGCATGCTGGAAATCGAACAGCAAGCCTACGACCTGGCCGGCCAACCCTTCAACCTGAATTCGCCCAAGCAGCTGGGCGAGATCCTGTTCGGCAAGCTGGAGCTGCCGGTGGTCAAGAAGACCGCCTCGGGCGCACCCTCCACCGATGAGGAAGTGCTGCAGAAGCTGGCCGAGGATTATCCGCTGCCCAAGGTGCTGCTGGACTATCGCGGCCTGGCCAAGCTCAAGTCCACCTATACCGACAAGCTGCCCAAGATGATCAACCCGGCCACCGGCCGCGTGCATACCAACTATGCACAGGCGGTGGCGGTCACCGGTCGCCTGTCCTCCAACGAGCCGAACCTGCAGAACATCCCGATCCGCACGCCCGAAGGCCGCCGCATCCGCGAAGCCTTCGTTGCACCCGAAGGCTGCGTGATCGTCTCTGCCGACTATTCGCAGATCGAGCTGCGCATCATGGCGCACATCTCCGAAGACGAGAACATGCTCAAGGCCTTCGCCAACAACGAAGACATCCACAAGGCGACCGCCGCCGAAATCTTCGGCATCGCGCCCGAGCAGGTCGAGTCCGAGCAGCGCCGCTATGCCAAGGTCATCAACTTCGGCCTGATCTACGGCATGAGCGCCTTTGGCCTGGCCGGCAACTTGGGCATCGAACGCTCTGCCGCGCAGATGTACATCGACAAGTACTTCATGCGCTTCTCGGGCGTGAAGCGCTACATGGATGAAACGCGCCTGCAGGCCAAGGCGCGCGGCTACGTGGAAACCGTCTTCGGCCGCCGCCTGTGGCTGCCCGAGATCAATTCGCCCAACGGCCCGCGCCGGCAGGGTGCCGAGCGTGCGGCGATCAATGCGCCCATGCAGGGCACCGCCGCCGACCTCATCAAGCTGGCCATGATCGCCGTGCAGGACTGGCTGGAATCGACCGGCATGAAGAGCCGCATGATCATGCAGGTCCACGATGAACTGGTGCTGGAAGTACCCCAGGATGAGCTGGACGTAGTACGTGAAAAGCTGCCGGAATTGATGAAAAATGTTGCGGAGCTGAAAGTTCCCTTGCTTGCCGAGGTCGGAATCGGTAAGAATTGGGACGAAGCGCATTAATCTTCACACCCCCTCCCGGAACATGCGGCTTTCCGCCGCGCGTCGGCGAGGGGTGTGAATGATTAGGTAAAAAGCAAGATTGGCAGGAAGGCAAGCTGATGCCGTGACACGACCCGTGTGGTCAGCAGGTGTCAGCACCGTCTACCAAGCCAGCACCTGAATGACAAGACAAGCAGACTGGCGTCACAACCGCAGACGAACAAAGACGGGATGACGCCCTGGGTGGTACCGGACGGGGTCCGGGCAACCGAGGCTGAGGCAGGGAGCAGGGGACAAGCACATTCATCACCGGCCATGACCGCATGCGGTTCGTGGCCGTCGTCATCTCCGTCTTTCCGTCCGGCCTCCGATGAACACATGGGAGGAGACGTCATGAAGTCAGGAATGAAGGTTGGTACGCGCCTGGGGCTCGGGTTTGCGTGGGTGGTCTTGCTGCTGGTGCTGGTGACCGGCTTTGGCATCTTCAACATGCACCAGGTGCAGGGACGCTTCACCCATGTGGTGGAGGTCAAGAATCCCGAGAGCGCACTGGTCAAGGAGATGCTGGAAACGGTGGGCGAGCGCTCCATCTCGCTGCGCAACCTCATGCTGCCCGCCGCGCCCGAAGACGTGGACATCGAAGCGCAATACATCGAGGGCCAGACCCAGAAATACAAAGTGGCCGCGCAGAAGCTGCAACAGCTCTTTGTCGACTCCGCCGACACCACCGAAGAAGAGAAGGCGGCCCTGCCCAAGATCCAGGCGCAGGCTGCTGCCGCCGAGAAGCTCATCAACGAGGCCGTCGAATTCGGCAAGCGCCGCGAGGCCTATGAACTGGCGCAATTCCTGAAGGAGCAATACCTGCCGGTGCAGAAATCCTGGCAGGTCGAACTGAAGGCGCTGGCCGCGCTGGAAGACAGGCTCAACCGCGAAGCCGCTGACAGCAGCGCCGCCGCTTATGCCCGCGCGCGCCTGCTGATGCTCATCATCAGCGCCATCGGCGTGGTCACAGCGATCCTGGCAGCGATCTGGATCACCCGCCAACTGCTGCGCAAGCTGGGTGGCGAGCCGGATTACGCCGTGCAGATCGCCGGACAGATTGCCGAAGGCGACCTGGCCGTCGTGATCGATACCCGCGCCGGTGACAATGACAGCCTGCTGGCCGCTATGCGCGTGATGCGCGACAAGCTGGCGGCGATCGTGTCGGAAGTGCGGCGCGGTTCCGAGACCATCACCACCGCCTCCACCGAAATCGCACGCGGCAACCTCGACCTTTCCAGTCGCACCGAGCAGCAGGCCGGCGCCCTGGAAGAGACCGCCTCCTCCATGGAGCAGCTCAACTCCACCGTCAAGCAGAACGCCGAAAATGCGCACCAGGCCAACGACCTGGCCCTGGCGGCCTCCGACGTGGCGGTGCAGGGCGGCAGCATCGTCTCGCAGGTGGTGGAGACCATGCAGTCCATCAATGCCTCCTCGCAGAAGGTGGCCGACATCGTCAGCGTGATCGATGGTATCGCCTTCCAGACCAATATCCTCGCACTCAATGCGGCGGTGGAAGCGGCGCGTGCGGGCGAGCAGGGGCGCGGCTTTGCGGTGGTCGCTTCCGAAGTGCGATCGCTGGCGCAGCGCTCGGCCTCGGCCGCCAAGGAAATCAAGGTGCTCATCGGCGACTCGGTCGGCAAGGTGGAAAACGGCAGCAAACTGGTCGAGCAGGCCGGCAGCACCATGACCGAGATCGTCACCAGCATTCGCCGCGTCACCGACGTGATGACCGAGATCACCCACGCCAACCGCGAGCAGAGCAGCGGCATCGAGCAGGTCAACGAGGCCATCATCCAGATCGACGACATGACCCAGCAGAACGCCGCGCTGGTCGAACAGGCGGCGGCGGCGGCCCGCCAGCTGCAGGAACAGGCGGCCGGATTGCAGCAACTGGTGAGCGTGTTCCGCATCGATGCGGGGCAGGCGCGCGTGACTTCGTCCACTTCTGCAACTTATGCACAGGCGGCTTCGGCTGAGCGCGTCATCGACGTCACGCCCGGTGCGCCGGAGCTGCCGGGCGGCAATGCGGCACTGGCGGTGCAGGGCTGAAGCAGGGTCAAAACCTGGTCAAGCCGCGCGCAACACGTTCTGCCGATTGCGGTTAGACTCCGGCAGGGGATGAAGCCGGCGTGCGCAACATGCCAGCCCATCCGGTGCCATGAAAGCGGTCTGCAAGGACCGCTTTTTCATGTTGGCGCTTCCCCGCATCACCATCACTTCCACCACAACGAGGCCAAGTGCCACCAAGATGGAGAACCCGATGAACGACCTTCGCAATGATTTCAACAGCCTGCTGGGCCAGAGCAACCTGTCCGGCAACGCTGATCGCCGCACCTTCCTCAAGACCGCCCTGGGCACCGGCTTTGCCGCCGCCGTGCTGCCGGTGTGCGCGCAGACCATGATCAAGACCGATACCCAGGGCCTGACGGCAGGCGAGGTCTCCATCGAGGTCAACGGCCAGCGTGTGCCGGCCTATCGCGCCCAGCCCGAGGGCAAGACCGGCCTGCCGGTGATCATCGTGGTCTCCGAGATCTTCGGCGTGCATGAGCACATCGCCGACATCGCGCGCCGCTTCGCCAAGCTGGGCTACCTGGCCATCGCACCGGACTTTTTCGTGCGCCAGGGCAACCCCATGGCCTATACCTCCATCGCCGAGCTGCAGAAGGAAATCATTTCCAAGGTGCCCGATGCGCAGGTGATGGGCGACATCGATGCCTATGTAAAGTGGGCCGGTGAGAACGGCGGCGACATCAAGCGCCTGGGCATCAACGGTTTCTGCTGGGGCGGCCGCATCGTATGGCTCTACAGCGCCCACAACCCCCAGGTCAAGGCCGGGGCCGCCTGGTATGGCCGCCTGGTGGGCGACAAGACTGCGCTGTTCCCGCAGCAGCCCATCGATATCGCGCCGACGCTGAAGACGCCGGTCATCGGCCTCTATGGCGGCAAGGACCAGGGTATCCCGGTCTCCACCGTGGAGCAGATGAAGGAAGCCCTGCAGAAGGCGGGCAACAAATCCGAATTCCATGTGTACATGAATTCGGGCCATGCCTTCAACGCCGACTACCGTCCCAGCTATGTGGAGGCGGATGCCAAGGATGCATGGGGCAAGGTCGTGGCCTTCTTCAAGCAGCATGGCGTGGCCTGATGCTGATGTAATAGTTCGGCGAGCTTCTTGTTGGTGCGCTTCTGATGCAGATCAAGGCAGGGCGCACCAAGATGTGCAGCGCGCAGGCAAAGGGACGGAGTTTTCCGTCCCTTTTTCATTGAATCGCAGAAAGAACACATGGGTTTACGGTGCTGCCGGCCTTGGCACGCCGTTTGCTAAAGAAGTGGTTGAGTAGAAGCGGCTAGCAGTCGGTAACCAAGACACTTACCTTCTCGCGGGGCATTGCTCGTGACGCCATCGGAGCCTTCCGGTGGTCCCTCTCTTTTGACAGGACACGAGACCATGCACATTGCCCAAGCGCCTTCTCATTCTGCATTGCCGTTTTTCGCAATACTCCCCCCGATCGATTCTCTTTTCGGCAATGCCATTCGAGGTGGGCGATGAACGCCGTCACCGATCGTTTCAACGGCAGTGCCGCCACCACGCTGCGTTTGCGGGTGAGAGCCGTGCGCCATGCGGCCGAAGGGATTCGTCTCTTTGAACTGGTGGCGCAAGACCACGCCGCATTGCCGCCCTGGACGCCGGGTGCGCACCTGCGCCTGCATTTGCAGGACGGTCTGGTGCGTGCCTATTCCCTCTGCAATACGCCGCAGCAGCGCGACTGCTACGTGATTGCCGTCAAGCGCGAGAGCGATTCGCGCGGTGGTTCCGCCTTCCTGCATGAACAGGTACAGGAGGGCGATTCGATCAGCGCATCGCCTCCCGTCAATGCCTTCCCCCTCATCGCCGACACGCGCGCGCCGCTGCTGCTGGCCGCCGGCATCGGCATCACCCCGCTGCATGCGATGGCCGCCGAGATGGCCGCGCAGGGCAGGCGTCATCGCCTGCATTACTTCGCGCGCAGCCTTGCACACGCTGCATTTTTCCATGAACTGGCCGCCTGTTCGCAGGGCATGTCGCTGCACCTGGGGCTGGACGGTATCGAGACCGGGCGTGCCATCGCAGCGGCGCTTGCCGCCGTGCCGTCTTCGTCGCCGCTCTATGTGTGCGGACCTGCACCTTTCATCGAGGCCGCGCGCCGGCATGCGCAACTGGCGGGCTGGCGCGAAGAGGACATTCATTTCGAATTGTTCGCTGCGCCTGTGATGGCGAATGCCGAAACGCCATCCGCTGCGCAGGCTCACGCCGAAGAGCGCGTGTTCGAACTGGTCCTGCAGCGCTCCGGCCTGCGCTGCGAGGTGCAGCCCGGCCAGAGCATCGTCGCAGCCGCTGCGCAACTGGGCGTGGTGATCGGCACCTCCTGCGGCGAAGGTTTCTGCGGCAGTTGCGAGAGCACCGTGCTGGAAGGCCAGCCCCTGCATCGTGACAGCGTGCTGTCCGGCGCCGACCGCGCGGGCGGACGCCGCATCCTGCCATGCGTATCGCGCTGTGCCGGCACGCGATTGGTCCTGGATCTGTAGTGACTGCACAAAGCAAGTTCAACCCACCTGGAGAGGAAGGCTATGAAGAAGCAATCGATGCAAAAGCGGACATTCCTGCGGCAGCTGGCCGCGCTGTGGCTGGGCGCGGCTGCCCTGTCGGTGACGGGTCTGGCGCACGCCGAGGACAAGGTCACGCTGCTGTCGAACTGGTATGCGCAGGCCGAGCACGGCGGCTTCTACCAGGCGGTGGCCAAGGGTATCTATAAAAAATATGGGATGGACGTGACCATCAAGATGGGTGGCCCGCAGGTCAACAACATGCAGATCCTGGTGGCGGGGCAGGCTGACTTCAGCATGGGCTATGACTTCACGGTGATGAAGGGCATCGAGCAGGGGCTGCCGCTGGTGACCGTCGGCACCTCTTTCCAGTCCGACCTGCAGGGCATGATGACGCATGACGATGTCAGCAGCCTGGGCGGCCTCAAGAACAAGACCATCCTGGTCGCGGGATCGGGCCAGTCGAGCTGGTGGCCGTGGTTGAAATCCAAATACGGATACACCGATGCGCAGTCCAAGGCCTACACCTTCAACCTGCAGCCCTTCTTTGCCGATCCCAATATTGCGCAGCAGGCGTATCCCTCCTCCGAACTGTTCCAGGCCGACAAGGCCGGCGTGAAGAGCAAGTTCTTCCTCTTCGCCAGCGACGGCTATCCGCCCTATGGCACCACCATCGTTACGCTGCAGAAGACCGTCGCCACCAAGCCGGACCTGGTGCAGCGCTTCGTCAAGGCGACTGCCGAAGGCTGGAAGAGCTACCTGGAAGATCCGGCACCGGCCAATGCCCTCATCAAGGCCGACAACAAGAACATGGGCGATGAGCAGCTGGCCTATGCGCTGGGCAAGCTCAAGGAACTCAAGGTCGTCACCGGTGGGGATGCGGCCAAGCTGGGCATTGGCGTGATGACCGATGAGCGCTGGAAGCAGACCTATGACGTCATGGTCGCCACCGGCCTGCTCAAGGCGGGCACCGATTACCACAAGGCCTACACCACCCAGTTCGTCAAGGACATGAAGGTCATGCCCTGAGCATGTGAGCAGCCTGATCGCTGCGGCCGTGTGCCGTGTGCTGCGCGCCGCAGCGATCCCCTTAGCGTGAGGACGCCATGATTCCCTACACTGTGCCCATGACCGCGCGCCGCATTCCGGTCATCGATTTTGCCGATGCATTCTCGCCCGAACTGGCTCGCCGCGAGGCGCTGGCTTGGGAGATCCACAAGATCTCGCGCGACGTGGGTTTCTTCTACCTCGTCAATCACGGTGTTGCGCCTGCGCTGGTGGAGGGGCAGTTTGACTGGGCGCGGCGTTTCTTTGCCTTGCCCCAGGCCAGCAAATCGGCCATCGACATGCGCCGCTCGCCCTCCGGCTACGGATACGAGCGCATGGGGGCCCAGGCCCTCGATGAAGGATCGCCCGCCGACCTGAAGGAGGGCTTCCAGTTCGGCTTCGATATCGCGCCCGATCACCCGTATGTGCAACGCGGGCTGCTGCGTTATGGCCACAACCTCTGGCCGCAGGACCTGCCGGGCTTCGAGGCGCACTCACGTTTGTATTACGAGGCCGTGCGCGCACTGTCGCATCGCCTGCTGGGAGTGATCGCGCTGTCGCTGGAGATGCCCGAGGATTTCTTCGAACCGGTGCTGCAGGCACCCATCGCCACCCAGCGCATGCTGCACTACCCGCCGCAGCCCGACGGTGCCCGGCACAACCAGATCGGTGCCGGGGCCCATACCGATTGGGGACTGGTCACCATCCTCGCGCAGGACGACATCGGCGGACTGGAAATCTGCAATGCCGATGGCCAATGGGTGAGTGCGCCGCCCATCGCGGACAGTTTCGTGGTCAACATCGGTGACTTGCTGCAGCGCTGGAGCAATGACCTGTATCACAGCAATGCGCATCGCGTGCTCAATGCGGGCAGCGCGTCGCGCTATTCGTTGCCGTTCTTCCAGGATGGCGACCAGGCCGCCGTGGTGGCCTGCCTGCCCAGTTGCTGCAGCGATGAACGCCCGGCGCGCTACGCCCCTTGCACCATCGGTGACTACCTGGAAATGAAAGTGAAACAGACCTTCGGGGCAGTGGCGGCGGCCTGAGCTGCCGGATGACACCTTGAAGCAAACGCATTTCGGCGAAGGCGACCGTGTTGGCACGCCGGCCGGACCACTGCGGACCATGGCGTTCGCAGTCCAAGCAGAAGGAGCAACCTCATGCTGGTAACTCAACAAAAAGTCCTGCGCAAGTTCTGGTACGCGCTCATGCCCATCACACAATTGAAGGAGGGGCCGCAGCCCTTCACGCTCCTGGGTGAGAAGCTGGTAGTCTGGCTCAAGGAGGATGGCTCGCCCGCCGCCCTGCAGGATCGCTGCTGCCATCGCACGGCCAGGTTGTCCAAGGGCTTCGTGGAGAACGGCAACATCGTCTGCGGCTATCACGGCTGGACCTTCAACGGCGAGGGGGCCTGCGTGCGTGTGCCGCAGAGCGTGGATGGCAGCGTACCCTCCGGCGCCTGCGTGAAGTCGTATTTCTGCAAGGAGCGCTACGGCTATGTGTGGGTGGCGCTGGAAGAACCGCTGCGCGATATCCCGGAGTTTCCCGAGGATGGTGCGCCCGGTTATCGCCGCATCTTCCAGTTCTACGAACGCTGGGAAACCAGTGCCCTGCGCATGATGGAAAACTCCTTCGACAACTCCCACTTCAGCTACGTGCATCGTGCCACCTTCGGCCTGTATGACCAGCCCAAGCCGGAGAAATACGAGATCGAGGAAACCGACTACGGCTTCGAAGCCGAAACCCGGGTGCCCATCAAGAACGTCCCGGCCAGCCATCGCGTCACCGGCAGCACCGCCGATACCACGGTACGCCACATGTTCAACCGCTGGTACCTGCCCTTCGTGCGCCGCTTCGGCTGCACCTATCCGGAGAGCGGCCGCCATCACATCATCTACAACTGCGCCACGCCCATCGATGATGGTGCCATCATGCTGTCGCAATGGCTCTATCGCAACGATACCGAGGAGCAGTGTTCCGAAGCCGAGCTGATCGCTTGGGATGCGCCCATCCTGGTGGAAGACCGCGAGATCCTGGAAGCCACCGACCCTGACGCCTGCATCGACGTGCGCCGGCGCCAGGAATTCCACATGGCCTCGGACCGGCCCGGCCTCATCATGCGCCGCATGCTGCTGCAATTGCTGGAAGAGCACGGCGAATCCGAAGTGTTCCGCATCCACCCCGCTGCATGAACCCGCCAGGAGATCCCATGGACAGAGATGAATTCGCCATGTCGCAGGCCGCGGCATGGGAGCAGGAGCGGGCGGCCGCGGTGGCCGCTGTGCCTGATGCGCCGCCGGTGCTGTCGGCACAGCGGGTGGAGAAGACCTATCGCAACGGCACGCGCGCGCTCGATGAGGTCAGGCTCGATATCGGGCGCGGCGAGTTTGTCTCGCTGCTGGGGCCCTCGGGCTGTGGCAAGAGCACCTTGCTGAAGATGTTCGCCGGGCTGGAAGAACCGTCCCACGGCCACATCCGCTGGTGGGGCGGCAACCTGGCCACGGTCGGTACGCCCGAACGGACGCTGGCCATGGTGTTCCAGGAGGCCACCCTGATGCCGTGGGCCACGGTGGAGCAGAACGCCAGGCTGCCGCTGGAGCTGCGCCACGTACCGCGCGCGCAGGCCGATGCGCGGGTGGCCGAGGCCTTGAAACTGGTGGGCCTGGAAAAATTCCACAAGGTGCTACCGCGCGAACTCTCGGGCGGCATGCAGATGCGTGCCTCCATTGCCCGTGCGCTGGCCACCTCGCCCAATCTGCTGCTGATGGACGAGCCCTTCGGTGCCCTCGATGAATTCACCCGCAACAAGCTCGATGCCGACCTGCGCGACATCTGGAGCAAGCAGGACCTGACCGTGGTCTTCGTCACCCACAGCATCTATGAAGCGGTGTTCCTGTCCTCGCGCGTGATCGTGATGGCAGCCCGCCCCGGGCGGGTGATTGCCGATGTGGCCATCGAGGTGGACGGTCCGCGTGATGAAGCTTTCCGTATTTCGGCCCCCTTCATGCAGTACTGCAAAACGCTTTCCGATTACCTCACGCTGGCCAACCAGCAAGGAGACGGCCATGAAGCCCAACACTGATCCGCTGGTCAATCGTCCCGGGTTCTGGCGCGTGGTAGCGCCCCTGTCCATTGGCATCGCCTTGCTGCTGATGTGGCAGATCGTCTGCACCCTGCTGGAGGTGCCGCCTTATCTGGTGCCCACGCCCGCGCTGATCGCCAAGACCCTGGTGGCTGATTGGGGCATGCTGATGGAGTCGCTGCTTGTGACGCTGAAGATCACTTTCCTGGCCTTCGTGCTGGCGGTGATCCTGGGGGTGGCCATTGCCTTCGTGTTCGTGCAGAGCCGCTTCATCGAGGTCAGTCTGTTTCCTTACGCGATCATCCTGCAGGTCACGCCCATCGTCGCCATCGCCCCGCTCATCATCATCTGGGTCAAGGACACCACGGCTGCGCTGACCGTATGCGCGACCATCATGGCGCTGTTCCCCATCATCTCCAACACCACGCTGGGACTGCGCAGCGTCAATCCGGGCCTGCTCAACCTGTTCCGGCTCAACAAGGCCACACGCTGGCAGACCTTGCGCCGCCTGCGCATCCCCAGCGCCTTGCCGTATTTCTTCGGTGGCCTGCGTATTTCAAGCGGGCTGGCGCTGATCGGGGCGGTGGTGGCCGAGTTCGTGGCCGGCACCGGTGGCACCGGATCGGGGCTGGCCTACCAGATCCTGCAGGCAGGTTTCCAGCTCAACATTCCACGTCTGTTTGCGGCCCTGCTGCTCATCACGTTGACCGGCATCCTGCTGTTCTGGCTGATGAGTGCGCTCTCGCGCGCCATGCTGGCCGGCTGGCATGAGAGCGAGATGGCATGATGACGACCTTCCACGGAGCCGACACGCCATGAACACTTTTTTGATCCGCAACCTGCAGGCCATCCTCACCGGCCTGCCCGGCGAGGCCGCGCGCCACGCCGGTCCTGACATCCGCGTGGCCGACGGCGTGATTGCCGCCATTGGAAAGCTCGACGCACTGCCCGGTGAAAGCGTGATCGATGCCGGCGATTGCGTGGCCTATCCGGCCTGGGTCAATACCCATCATCACCTGTTCCAGTCGCTGCTGAAGGGGGATCCGCTGGGCATCAATGCCACGCTCACGCCCTGGCTAGCGGCCACGCCTTATCGCTATCGCGCCAAGTTCGATGCCGGGTTGTTCCGCCTGGCTGCGCGCATCGGCATGGTCGAACTGATGCGCTCGGGCTGCGGCACGATTGCCGATCACAACTACCTGTATTACCCCGGCATGCCTTTCGATACCTCGGAGATCCTGTTCGAGGAAGCGGAAAAGCTGGGCCTGCGCTTCGTGCTGTGCCGGGGCACCGCCACCCGCACGCGGCAGCTGGAGGCGGAGTTGCCCAGTGCGCTGCGGCCGGAGACGCTCGATGCTTTCCTGACCGACATGCAGCGCCTGGCCAAGCGCTTCCATGATCCCGCGCCCGCTTCGATGCGGCGCGTGGTGATGGCACCGACCACGCCGCTCTATTCGGCCGCCCCGGAGGAAATGCGCACCATTGCCGATGCCGCGCGGGAGCTGGGTTTGCGACTGCACAGCCATCTCTCGGAGACGGTTGGCTACCAGGACAGCGCGCATGCCATGCATGGATGCCGGCCTGTGGACTTCTGCGAGCGCATCGGCTGGCTGGGGCCGGACGTGTGGTTTGCCCACCTGGTCAAGCTCGATGCAGAGGAAATTGCCTTGCTGGGAAGTACCGGAACGGGCATCGCCCATTGCCCGCAAAGCAACGGTCGCCTGGGCAGTGGCATCGCCCCGATCCGGGCACTGGAGGCGGCGGGCGTGCCGGTATCCATCGGTGTTGACGGCGCGGCCTCCAACGAGGCCGCCGACATGATCTCGGAAACGCACGCCGCCTGGCTGATGCAGCGCGCCCGGCGCGGCCAGGAGGCGACTCCGGCGTTCCGGGGCGGGGCCTTCGAAGGCGGTGCCGATGAAGCGACGGTGGAGGATGTGGTGCGCTGGGGCAGTACCGGTGGCGCCCGGGTGCTTGGCCTGGATGGACTGCAGGGATTGCAGGTGGGTCAGCAAGCTGACATCGCCTTGTACCGGCTGGACGATCCGCGCTACTTCGGCCTGCATGATCCGGCCATCGGTCCCGTGGCCTCGGGTGGCCGGCCTTTCCTGAAGGCAATGTGGGTCGGGGGCCGTGCCGTGGTCCGTGATGACGCCATCCCCGGCGTGGATCTGGCCGAACTCGGCGCGCAGGCGAGGCAGGCCGTCAAAAAGATGCTTGAGGGCAATTGATGGCTGCAAAGCCGGCTGCATGCGGCCGGCTTTGCGCGCGCTGCCCCACGAGCCACATGGGATCCCGGCCAAAACTGCTAAAATGCCGGGATGATCAAGAGACGCAATTCTCCCTTCAGTTTCTCAGCCGAGGATTTCGACGAATCCGTGGATTCCTTTGGCGCTTTCGACCCATTCCATTCCGACGCCCCTGCACGCCACGCTGCCGCCTCCGATGCCGCCGGCCAGGCCGAGGGCGGGGATGCCGCTGACGAGGTCCGTCCCCCGCTGGAACTGGACCTGACCAATCATTTCCTGATCGCCATGCCGTCCATGCTGGACCCGATCTTCGGCGGCACCGTGGTCTATCTCTGCGAGCACAACCACAACGGCGCGCTGGGCGTGGTCATCAACAAGCCCACCGACATGACCATGGATGTGCTGTTTGACCGCATCAACCTCAAGCTCGAGATCCAGCCCGACACCCCCGATGCCATGCCCGAGCTATATCGCCGCCCGGTCATGTTCGGCGGCCCGGTGCAGGTGGAGCGGGGCTTCGTGCTGCATTCGAGCTCGGAAAAATATTCCTCGACCCTGCAGGTCACCGATGATGTCGCGCTGACGACCTCCAAGGACGTGCTCGAAGCGGTGGCCCACGGCGATGGCCCCGAGCGCGTGCTGGTCACGCTGGGTTGCTCGGGCTGGAGCCCGGGCCAGCTGGAAGGCGAGATCGGCCGCAATGGCTGGCTCACCGTCAAGGCTGATCCGGCCATCATTTTTGAGTTGCCGGTGGAGCAACGCTTCACGGCGGCACTGGCCCTCTTGGGCATCGATCCGGTGATGCTCTCCGGCGACGCCGGCCGGGCCTGAGGGAGCGGGGACGTTTGGATACCATCCTGGCCTTCGACTTTGGCTTGAAGCGCATCGGCGTGGCCGTGGGCAATACGGGCCTGAAGCAGGCGCAGCCGCTGGCGGTAATCAGCGAAGCGACCAATGACGGCAAGTTCGCAGCCATTGCGCGCCTGATCGCGGAGTGGCAACCAGCACGCTGCGTGGTCGGCCTGCCCCTGCATCCGGACGGCGCCGAGCACGAGATGAGCGTGCGCTGCCGCCGCTTTGCCAACCAGTTGCACGGCCGCTACGGGATTGAGGTCACGCTGGTGGATGAACGCTACAGTTCGGCGGTCATCCAGCACCAGCGCGGCGAGCAGATCGACGACCAGGCGGCCGCCATCATTTTGCAGCAATACTTTGACGACGCACATTCATGAGCACAACACCTTCCCAGCTTGATGCAGAAGCGCTGTACCAGACCCTGGTGCAGCAGATCAAAGCCGGCCTGCAGGGCGCAACCGAGGTTGCGCTGGTGGGCATCCACTCGGGCGGCGCCTGGCTGGCCGAGCGCCTGGCCGCAGAACTGGGCCTGGCCGAACGCCTGGGCTTTGTCGATGTGTCCTTCTACCGCGACGACTTTTCCGAGAAGGGCTTGCGCGCCGACGTGAAGCCCAGCCAGGTTCCCTTCGATGTCGAGGGCGCAACCATCGTGCTGGTCGACGACGTGCTCTACACCGGCCGCACCACGCGGGCCGCCATCAACGAACTGTTCGACTACGGACGTCCGGCGCGCGTGCTGCTGGCGGCGCTGGTGGATCGCGGTGGCCGCGAGCTGCCCGTTGCCGCCGATTTCGTGGCGGCCTCGGTCGAACTCAGCAAACAAGAAAACCTGCAACTGCAACGCGCCGACGACGGCCGCTTCTCCCTTACGGTGGTCCATGCTTAATCCCCAACTCAACAAAAACGGCGAACTGCAACACCTGCTGACCATCGAGGGCCTGCCGCGCTCGATCTTGACGCACATCCTCGATACCGCGTCGTCCTTCGTCAGCATAGGCGACCGCGAAGTCAAGAAGGTGCCGCTGATGCGCGGCAAGAGCGTCTTCAACCTGTTCTTCGAGAATTCCACGCGCACCCGCACCACCTTCGAGATCGCCTCCAAGCGCCTCTCGGCGGACGTGATCAACCTCAACATCCAGGCTTCCAGCACCAGCAAGGGCGAGTCGCTCCTGGACACCATCGACAACCTGGCGGCCATGCACGCCGACATGTTCGTGGTGCGCCACGCGCAATCGGGCGCACCCTTCCTGATCGCCAAGCACCTGATCGATACCAAGCAGTCGCACGTCCACGTGGTCAACGCCGGTGACGGCCGCCACGCGCACCCGACCCAGGGTCTCTTGGACATGTACACCATCCGCCACTACAAGAAGGATTTCACCAATCTGCGCGTGGCTATCGTGGGCGACATCCTGCACAGCCGCGTGGCGCGCTCGGACATCCACGCGCTGACCACCCTGGGCGTGCCGGAAGTGCGAGCCATCGGTCCGCGTACATTGCTGCCCAGCGGGCTGGAGCAGATGGGCGTACGCGTCTTCCACAACATGGAAGAGGGCTTGAAGGACGTGGACGTCATCATCATGCTGCGCCTGCAGAACGAGCGCATGAGCGGTGCCTTGCTGCCCTCGGCACAGGAGTTTTTCAAGAGCTACGGCCTGACCCCGGAACGCCTGGCCCTGGCCAAGCCGGACGCCATCGTCATGCACCCTGGCCCCATGAACCGCGGCGTGGAAATCGACTCCGCCGTGGCCGATGGCGCACAAGCCGTGATCCTGCCGCAGGTGACCTTCGGCATCGCCGTGCGCATGGCGGTCATGAGCATCGTGGCTGGCAATTGAACCCGGGTGACGACGACCATCACCGCGACGTTTTGAACGATCCGTTAAGAAGACAAGAACTGATGAAACTGCATATCAAGAACGGCCGCCTGATCGACCCGGCCAACGGCATCGATGCCCAGCAGGATGTGTATGTGGCCGCCGGCAAGATCGTCGGTGTCGGCCAGGCCCCGGCCGACTTCGTGGCCAACAAGACCATCGACGCCACCGGCCTGATCGTGGCCCCCGGCCTGGTGGACCTGTCGGCCCGCCTGCGCGAGCCCGGCTACGAATACAAGGCCACGCTGGAATCCGAAATGCAGGCCGCCATCCAGGGCGGCGTGACCAGCCTGGTCTGCCCGCCCGATACCGACCCGGTGCTGGACGAGCCCGGCCTGGTGGAAATGCTCAAGCACCGCGCCCGTTCGCTGAACCAGGCCCACGTCTATCCGCTGGGCGCGCTCACCGCAGGCTTGAAGGGCAAAGCCCTGACCGAAATGGCCGAGCTGACCGAAGCGGGCTGCATCGGTTTCTCGCAAGCCGAAGAGCCGATTACCGATACCACGGTGCTGCTGTCGGCCCTGCAATACGCCAAGACCTTCAACTACACCGTCTGGTTGCGCCCGCAGGACCCGCACCTGGGCCGCACCGGCATCGCCCACAGCGGCCCGGCCGCTTCGCGCCTGGGTTTGTCGGGCGTGCCGGTGATGTCGGAGACCATTGCGCTCTACACCCTGTTTGAACTGATGCGCGCCACCGGTGCCCGCGTCCACCTGTGCCGCATGTCCTCTGCCGCCGGGCTGGAACTGGTGCGCCAGGCCAAGAGCGAAGGCCTGCCGGTGACCTGCGACGTGGGTGTGCACCACATCCACCTGTGTGACCTGGACATCGGCTTCTTCGATTCCAATGCGCGCATGACGCCGCCGCTGCGCTCGCAGCGTGACCGAGAAGCGATCCGCACGGCCTTGCTCGATGGCACCATCGACGCCGTCTGCTCGGACCATACCCCGGTCGATGACGACGAGAAGCTGCTGCCCTTCGGCGAAGCCTCGCCGGGTGCTACCGGCCTGGAACTGCTGCTGTCGCTGTCGCTGAAGTGGGCGCTGGAGACGGAAGGCGAGGGCAAGGAAGTGCTGTCCAAGGCGATCTCCAAGGTGACGCACCGCGCCGCCAAGGTGGCGGGCCTGAAGGCCGGCAACCTGGCCGTGGGCAGCGTGGCCGACCTGTGCCTGTTCGATCCCAACACCTTGTGGAAGGTGCAGGGTTCGGCATTGGCCAGCCAGGGCAAGCACACCCCGTTCCTGGGGTATGAGCTGCCGGGCGTGGTCAAGGCGACCATCGTGTCCGGCCATATTGCGTTCGAGCGCTGAACACTTTTTGCTTGATTTTCAGTTTGATTTCTTCTTGATCGAAGCTTGATTGCGGGCAACTTCGATCTTGAATTTCGATCAAGCGGTTTTTCGTCGCAACGATTCGATCACGACCTCATCAAGACCCGAATACGCCATGTTCGTTTTCCGTTTGCTGCGCCTGATCGCGCATCTCTTCAAGGGCATGGCGGTCTGTGCCTTCCTGTTCCCGTTCACGTCCGAGCAGGGGCGGCAGGCGCACATCCGGCGCTGGTCGCGCAAGCTGCTGCGCATCTGCGGCATCGCCATCAAGATCGACAGCCCCCTGCCGATCCCGCGTTCGCTGCTGGTGTCCAATCACGTGAGCTGGCTGGACATCTTCGTGGTCAATTCGCTGCAGCCCTGCCGTTTCGTGGCCAAGTCGGAAATCCGCAGCTGGCCGCTGATCGGCTGGCTGTGCGCCAAGACCGGCACCATCTTCATCTCGCGCGGCAAGGCCAGCGACGTGCGGCGCATCTTCAAAGGCCTGGTGGAAAGCATCGAGAAGGATGAGCACGTGGCCTTCTTCCCCGAAGGCACCACGGCCGCGCAGGGCACGCTGCTGCCTTTCCACGCCAACCTGTTCGAGGCGGCCATCGACGCCCGTGCGCCGGTGCAGCCGTACGCGTTGCGCTATGTGGACGCGGAAGGCCGGCTGCATGGGGCGGCCGACTTCATTGGTGACATGTCCATTGCCCAGAGCATCGTGAGCATCCTCAAGTCCAGGGGAATGACGGCCGAACTGAAGCAGTTGCCCCTAATCAGCACGGAGGGTGCGCATCGCCGCGACCTCGCGCGCACCGCCCGTGACGTCATTGCCGCCGGACTGGGTTATTCGCTGGAGTCGCTCAGCCCGGCCGCCGCGCCTGCGGACACGGCACCTGGAACAGCGCCCGATCCTCAAGTCGCACCGCGCTGAGCTTGCCGCCCCAGACACATCCGGTGTCCAGGGCGATCAGGTTCGGCCGCATCACCAGGCCCAGCGTGGACCAGTGACCGAAGACCACGGTCACGTCTGCAGTCCTGCGCCCTGGCACCTCGAACCAGGGCATCAGTCCTTCCGGCGCAGCCGCCGCGCCTTCCTTCACCGCAAAATCCATGGTCCCGTCCGCCTGGCAGAAGCGCAGGCGGGTGAAGGCATTGATGATGCAGCGCAGCCGATCATGGCCGGCGAGGTCGTCGCTCCAGCGGTCGGGCTGGTTGCCGTACATGTGGCGCAGGAAGTCCATCCACCGGTCGCTGCGCAGCATGGTTTCCACTTCGCTGGCCAGGGCCAGGGCTTGCTGCAGGTCCCATTGGGGCAGCACGCCGGCATGCACGATCAGGTGCCCCTGCTCGTGGATGGCCAGGGGCCGATGGCGCAGCCAGTTGATGAGCTCGTCGCGGTCGGGGGCGTTGAGGATATCGTCGAGGGTGTCGTCGCGGTGCGCGGGACGGATGCCGCAGGCCACGGCCAGCAGGTGCAGGTCATGGTTGCCCAGTACCGACTGGGCGCGCTCGCCCATCTGCATCACGGTGCGCAGGGTTTGCAGGGACTGGGGGCCGCGGTTGATGAGGTCGCCGGCCAGCAGGAAGCGGGGGGGCTCCCCTTCCTGATGAAGCAGTTGACGGAGTTGTGCGAACGATGCGGCGCATCCTTGGAGATCTCCAACGACAAAGTAGGACATGCGTGAATAGGATGTAATGGTGGCGTGAAGTCGGACCGTGGAAACCGCATGCGGTGGAACTTTGTATCGGCCGCGCTGCCTCTAGACGTATCAGAAAATCGCCCATGGTCGGGCACGGGTCAATGCAATCCGCAAATTGTTGGCGTTGGGAACGCACATGATAATTTTGGGGGAAGCTCGGTAGTTTTGTGATGTTCCGCCTCTGTAAATGTAAGTGAAGACGACAACTGTTGGTAGAATACCGGACTTTCGCGCGCGCACAGGCTGGCTGGCGTGAAGAAAAGCGCAAATTTGGCAAGGACATTCCCGAACTACCTGTCCCCGGCCTTGATGCAAGCGGCTGATGGTAGTGATTAACAGAGGCGGTAAATGGTGCAGACACCCAAGAATGAGCAGGCCCCCATGTTGGCAAGCAGGTCCCCCGAGTCGGTGAATATCGGCGAATTGATAGCAGTCATCGCATGCCGCTGGAAGCGAGTACTGGCATTCGTGGTCATCGGACTGATTATTGCTTTGGCAATCTGGGCTGTGATGCCAGCCAAGTGGCAGGGAGACATGGTGGTTCAGATCGGGAGGGTGTCGGAACGGCGTGCCGGTGAGAGCCCGCTGATCGAATCCCCTGAGCAATTTGCCGCACGAGTGACCAGCCGCAATTTCCTTGATCAGGTGTTCCTGGCTGCTGGCTATGGGGGGGGCGCTGGCGACACTCGCAAGCCGGAAGCGATGCTGTTGCTGCGTTCGATCAAAGCCAATGCAATCCGTAACGCGGATTTCGTGCAGATTTCCTTCCTTGCTTATTCCCGCGAGGATCTGGCCAAGTTCTCCAAGCTGATCGCGCAGCAGGTCGTGGCTGCCCACGATGAGACTTTCTCCCCCGTCAAAGTGCGCCTGCAAACGCAATTGCAGGACATCAACAACAAAATCGACGCCGCTGAAAAGGCGCGCAGTGCCATCCAGTCCGATAGCAGGATCGGTAAGGGAACCGCCGAATCGACCTCCGGCCTGCTCGCGGTCGGACTGATGCAGGCCAACGCCGTGTTGATGGAAAGCCTGATGCGCTCCAGGTCCGATCTGGAAAAATTCATGTCGCCGGCGGTCCTCTACCCGACCACCGTGTCTTCCCTCGTGATCGACGATACGCCCAACTCGCCAAAGTTGGGCTTGGCCGTCGCCCTTGGTATACTTGGCGGTTTCGTCGTCGGTGCGATCGCGGCGCTGATGTCCCGCCCGCGTTGAGGCCAGGTGCATCTGCGGTTGCTTCCTTGGCAGATTTGAAAACAAGATAATTTATGCACAAAAGAACTGTTTCAGTGGTGGGACTTGGCTACGTGGGTTTGCCCGTTGCCGTGGCGTTCGGCGCTCAAGGCCGCACCATCGGATTTGATATCAACACACAGCGCCTTGCCGAGTTGCGGGCCGGTCATGACCGGACCAATGAGGTCGAGGACGCGGCGCTGGCGCGTGCGGATATCGTGCTGACCAGCGATATTGCAACGCTGGCGCTGGCCGATTTCCACATTGTGGCCGTTCCTACGCCGGTCGACGAGGCGCATCAGCCGGATCTGACTCCACTGGAGCGCGCCTCAGAGACGGTCGGCAAGGCACTGAAGAAGGGCGATATCGTGGTCTACGAATCGACCGTCTATCCGGGTGCCACGGAAGAGGTCTGCGTTCCCATCCTGGAGCGTGTGTCGGGCTTGACCTGCGGCGTTGATTTCACCGTGGGCTACAGCCCGGAACGTATCAACCCCGGCGACAAGGAACATACTTTCACAAAGATCAGGAAGGTCGTCTCGGGTCAGGATGCAGCCACCCTCGATATCGTGGCTGACGTCTACGCTTCGGTGGTGACGGCCGGTGTTTACAAGGCCTCCACCATCAAGGTGGCCGAGGCCGCCAAGGTGATCGAAAACACCCAGCGCGACGTGAACATTGCGCTGATGAACGAACTGGCCATGATCTTTGGCCGCATGGGCATCGACACTCTGGAAGTGCTCAAGGCCGCGGGTACCAAATGGAATTTCCTGAATTTCCGCCCTGGCCTGGTAGGTGGACATTGCATCGGCGTTGATCCCTATTACCTTACGCACAAGGCTGAAATCCTGGGCTACATTCCCCAGGTTATCCTGTCAGGCCGTCGTATCAACGATGGTATGGCCGGCTATGTGGCACAGCAGGTCATCAAGCAGATCATCCACGCCGGCCATCCGGTGTCCGGTTGTACCGCCACCGTACTCGGTCTGACCTTCAAGGAAAATTGTCCGGACCTGCGCAATTCCAAGGTGATTGACTTGGTTCGCGAACTTGAGGAGTTTGGGGTCAACGTGCAGATTTGCGATCCTCACGCCGATGCGCAGGAAGCGAATCACGAATACGGGGTCGCGCTTACGCCGATGGCTGATCTCAAGCCGGCACATGCACTGATCTTCGCGGTAGCCCACGAGCAGTTCCAGTCGATGCAGATCGGCCAGTTGCAGGCACTGCTGGCGGACCGACCCATCGTGGCCGATATCAAGGGCGTGTGCGATCCCGAGGCGCTGAGCCAGGCTGGCATCAAGCTATGGCGTTTGTAATGGGAGCGGCCATGACACGATACCAGGAAGTACAGACACAACTGAAGGCCGAGCCGAAGATCTGGGCCTTGACCGGCGTGGCTGGCTTCATCGGCTCCAACCTGCTGGAAATGTTGCTCAAGCTGGACCAGACTGTCATCGGTCTGGACAACTTCGTTACCGGCCATCAGCGTAATCTCGATGAAGTCCAATCCCTGGTCAGTCCTGATCAGTGGGCGCGGTTCACGATGATCGTCGGCGATATCTGCGAGATCGAGGATTGCCGGAAGGTCGTCACCGGGGTGGACTATGTGCTTCACCAGGCGGCCTTGGGCAGTGTGCCGCGTTCGCTGAACGATCCGATTCGCACACACAAGACCAATGCCGACGGTTTCCTCAACATGCTCGTGGCGGCCCGTGATGCCGGTGTGAAGCAGTTCGTCTACGCGGCTTCCAGCTCCACCTACGGCGATCATCCGGGTCTACCGAAGGTGGAAGACCGGATCGGCAAGACGCTGTCCCCCTATGCGGTGACCAAGTATCTCAACGAGATGTATGCGGACGTCTTTGGTCGCTGTTATGGGATGTCAACCATCGGCCTGCGTTATTTCAACGTGTTTGGTTCGCGTCAGGATCCCGAGGGCAGCTATGCAGCAGTCATTCCTAAATGGTTCGGTGGCATGTTCGGCGGCGAAGAGATATTCGTCAACGGCGACGGTGAGACCAGCCGTGACTTCTGCTATATCGCCAATGCCGTACAGGCCAATATCCTGGCGGCGGTAGCAACCGATGCAGATGCCGTCAAGCAAGTCTACAACGTTGCAGTAGGCGGCCGCACCTCGCTCAACGAGCTCTACAGTTTCATGCGTGCACTCGCGTTGGAGCAGGGCGCAGGTACCATTGCCGAGAAGCCGACCTATCGTGATTTTCGTGCGGGCGACGTGCGGCATTCCCAGGCTGACATCAGCAAGGCGGCTTCCCGACTGGGTTATGCCCCGCAATATTCGGTGCGCCAGGGCCTGGAGCAGATTGCTGGCTGGTATCAGCGTTTTTTCAGCACGAGAGCTTGATGATCGACTGGTCGGCGGTGGCAGCGGCCAACACTGCCCATCTCCGTATGCGGGCATACGGTAATGGATAATCGCTATCGGAACGCCGCAGCGGAGCTCGCCCTGCTGGCCGCCGTGGTGTTCACCTCCATGGCGCTCTATTGGGGTGATTTCGACGAATCCACCGTGCTGGTGCTTTACGCCGGTTCGATGATCCTGGTGCTCACGTTGATATTGTCGACCTTTGACAATCTGATTTTCGCTGCCAGGCTGTTCCTTCTGTTCATCGTCGGTGCTTACCCGCTGGCCATCAAGCTGATGGGGCGGGACTTGTATTTTTCGGTGTTCGAATTCACCACGCAGACCTTGAGCGTTGCAACCACGATGTATGCTCTGAGCCTGCTGGCGGTGGTGGGCGCCTATCTGGGCTGGAAGGCGGGAGCCGGGGTGCGCGGCGCGAACGGTAGTGAGCCGCAACTGCCGGTGTTCGATGAATACCACTTCTGGGTGTTCGTCTTGAGCGCGCTGTTCGCCGTGTTATCGGGAGTGCTGATCACCGCTTCCTCGACGGGAACCATTCTCGATTCGGCCTACGGTTCCGGCACCGAGGGTTCGCCGGTCATCGGCAGTGCGAGCGCTATCGGCGGCATCGCCCTTTCCGTTATGTTCTATTGCTGCATGGCTGCGCGGCGCCAGGCATACTGGATTCTGCTCGGCCTGGTGGCGACCTACCTGCTGGTGTGGTGCCAGATTCTGCGTGGATTGCGCCAGGACGTTGTCGGAGCCGTGTTCTCCTGCCTGGTGCTGTTTCTGATGTTTCGTCTGCGCGATGTTTCCATCAAGGTCAGGTATATCCTGTACGTGGTCCCGGTGTTTCTTGCGCTGGAATTGTGGGGGCTGGTACGTACCGGCCTGAGCCTGTTCCTGGAAGGGCGGCTCAGCGTGCAGGAGTTGCTGGACATGGGCCTGGGTAACGCCGCCATCATGCCGGGGGTAGTCTACTCTGGCACGCTGGGTCCGATCGCGACCACCTTCGCCAATGTCGTAGCATTGTTCGAACGGGGCCAGGTCAACATGCTGTACGGTTCTGGCTATGTGGATTACCTGCTGCGCACGCCGCCCGAGTTTCTTTATCCGGATCGGCCGCAGGATTATGCGCTGATGTTTCCTGCCTACGGACTGTCCAGTGGTGGCGGTTTCTTCGAACTGGCAGAGGCTTATCTCAACTTTGGGCTGCTTGGCGCGCTGGTCGTCCCTTTCTTGATCAGTTTCGTGATCGCCAATTTCTATTCGAAGGCGCTCAGCAGAAAGAATATTTTTTACATCTTTGCCTTGTCCTCCATCCTTTGTGTCTGGTTGCGAGGATCGTGGTACCAGACGTTTGCGTTTTACAAATCGTTCATTTCAGGTCTGGCCATCTTCATGGTGATCCATGTGGTGGCGGTACTGATGACCAGCAATCGCCGCCAGCGACATTGAGCAGAGCGGGCTTGGCGGGAGGGGAATACCGTTGGGCGCGACAAAGATAACTATATCAACATGTGGAAAAAGGCATTGATTGTCTTCGGCTCGGCAGTGATGCAGCGTCTTTCGATGCTGGTCATGACCATGCTCGCCGCGCGCCTCATCGGCGCGGCGGAGCTGGGCAAGTTCGCGATCATCTATGCCACATGCGTCAACCTGACCGGCTTCGTTGGCGAGGCGTTGGCAGCGACCGTCAACCAGCGCGTGGCCTCGGCGGCGGACCAACCGAGACATGTCCAGTACGAGCTGGCAGGCATGATTCTGTCGTTCTGCGTGCTTCTGTCCTTGGGACTGGGAATCCTCATCGAATTGTTTGCGCCCTTGATCAGCAAGCTGACCAGTGGCAGTACGGAGCTGACTGCCTACATCCGGATCTCGGGCGTGATGACCATGTTTCTGCTTCCCAATACCGTGGTCAATGCGTTGCTCAATGCATTCGGGCGTAACCTGGCGGCCGCGTCGGTAGCTTCCACGGGGGCTGTGGCTTCCGTGCTGTTGGGACTGTTGGGCGCCTATTACTATGGTGCCTTTGGAATGTGCATGGGCTTTGCCACTGGAACGCTCCTGCTGAGCGGATTGTATTTGCTGGTGCTCAAACACCAGTTCTCGCGTACTTTCCTGGGGGTAGTGGACATGCACCGGTATTTTTCGTCGGGTATCTTCGCATCCTTTACCTTCCCCACCATGGCCACCATGGCCCTCGGTGGCCCGGTGCACTGGCTGTGCATGAGCTTTCTGGGATCATCTCCCGCAGGGGTGCGTCAGGTTGCCATCTTTACCGCCATGTTCCAGTGGTATTCGATCCTGACCTTCATTCCAGGTGCATTAATGAACTTCACCGTGCCTTGGTTGGCGCGCGCCAAGGCACTCGGGGAAGCCATGTTTCAGCGTCAAGCCCTGCGCATCGCTGTGGTCAACCTGATCTGCGCCGGCGCACTGCTGCTGGCGGTGTGGCTGCTGGAGTCTTTCATTCTGGCGTTGTACGGTAGCGATTTCCGGGATGAGGGGAGGGTGTTGCAAATCCTGGCTGCGTGCGGGTTCGTGGGCGTGCTCACGACCGTGATGAACCAGATCCTGTGGGCGTCTGGAAAAACCTGGAGCAATCTGTTGACCGCTTCGGTCTACGGCGTTACGTATGTGGTCAGCGCATTTGTTCTGGTCAAGTATGCCGAGCATGGCGTGATCGGTCTGGCCCTCTCCATCCTGATGGCCAGTGTGGTACAGGGTCTTATGCAGGGCCGTGTCGTATTGTCGTTCCAACCAAGCAAAACAAGGGCTTAGCAAATATGTGTGGTTTAGCCGGATTGATCTCGTGGCAGGGCGCCGACACCGAAGGCGCGCGACTGGCGGCGGCCCTCGACTCGATCGAGTCGCGCGGTCCGGATGGGCGCAATATCTGGCGAGACGGGCCCTGCATGCTTGGTCATCTGCGCCTGGCCATCATTGATCTTTCCGAGCGTGCATCGCAGCCGATGTTTTCTCCGGATGAACGCTACGTCATCGTTTTCAACGGTGAGATCTACAACTTTCAGGAGATACGCGACCGCCTCGGTGAGCAGTACCCGTGGCGCACCCAGGGGGATACCGAAGTGATCTTGGCAGCCTATCTGCGCTGGGGGGCGGAGTGCCTGCACCTGTTCCGCGGAATGTTTGCCTTTGCCATATGGGATCGTGTCGAACAGACGCTCTTCGTGGCACGCGACCGCGTGGGCGTCAAACCTTTGTACTTCCATGCCAGCGAGCAATGCTTCGCCTTCGCGTCGCGCCCTCGCGCCATGGGCCATCTAGTGCCCGGGCTGTCGATCCGCTTCGATCAGCAGGCCTTGCGCTATTATCTTGAGTCAGGCTATATCCCCGCACCTTACAGTTGCTTTGAGTCGATCCGCAAGCTGGAGCCCGGTCACTATCTTCGAGTGAGCAAAGCCGGGGTGGAATCCCATCGTTACTGGTCAATCGACGAGGTCGCAATCGATCCGGCCAAGGACCAGATGAGCGAGGAGCAGTTGCTGGATCAGCTTGACGCACTCATCGACCGCTCGGTGCAGCTACGCCTCGTCAGCAATGTCCCGGTTGGAGCCTTCCTCTCGGGGGGGATCGACAGTTCGTTGGTGGCAGCCTACATGAAGAAGCACGCCAGCGGCGATGTCAGGACCTTTACGATCGGATTCGACGATGCGCAGTTCGACGAGAGCCATCACGCGGCCGCCGTCGCCCGGCACCTGGGTACGCATCACGTCTGCGAGCAGCTCACGGCAGGGGATTTGCTGGCGTTGATGCCCACGTACCTTGCCGAATATGACGAACCCTTCTTCGATTACTCAGCCTTCCCCGTGATGGCAGTGTCGCGTACCGCACGGCGCCACGTAACGGTCAGCCTTTCCGGCGATGGGGCCGACGAGGCATTCGGCGGGTATCACTACTATCGTCTGGCAGAAAAGCTGGGCCGCTTGCGGGCTTTCCCCTCCGGCCTGAGGAAGCTCGTCGCGGCGGTATTGAAGCGGCTACCTTCGCATAAACTCAATCTGCTGGCAGGCGCCCTGTCCACCACCACGGCTGCCGATAATTTTGCATTCATGCGCAGCGTGATCAAGGATTTCAAGCAGGTCATGGGCCAGGAGATGGCCCGCAATACCGAGCCGCTGTCGGCCCTTTTTTCGCGCCGCGCGGCCTCTTTCGCGCCCGGACTGAGCGATGCCGAGGCCGCGATGCGTCTGGATATGGCCTATACCCTGCCCGATGATTACTTGCAGAAGGTCGACGTGGGCAGCATGGCGTTTTCGCTCGAAGCGCGTGAGCCGCTGCTGGACCATACCATCCTGGAGTGGGCCGCAAGCCTGCCACTAAAGTGGAAGGTCCGTGGCGGAATCAACAAGTACCTGCTGCGTCAACTGGCGTATCGCTATATTCCCCGGGAAATTCTGGATCGCCCGAAGATGGGCTTCGGCGTGCCGATGGCATCCTGGCTGCGCACTGAACTCAGGCCATGGGCCGAGCAACTGCTGGCCGATGAGGCAACCCTTACCCGTATCGGTCTCGACCATGCTCAGGTCATGCGTGTATGGAATGAACACCAGACCGGACGTCGCGATGCGCAGAGCTGCCTGTGGTCGATTCTGGTCCTGGTGCAATTTGTCAAAAATGTAGAGGCACAATCGTGAGAATCGTCATCAATGCCCTGTCGGCCCGCATCGGCGGTGGGCAAACCTATCTGCGCCAGTTGCTGAGCCGACTGCCGGATCGGGAGGATCTGGAGATCTTGATCTACGCGTCGCCTTCGCTGGAGGTGCCGGCCGACCGCAGGATCAGGCTGCTTGATCCGGAGTTTCCCACGGAATCGCCCCTGCCCCGCACATTCTGGGAAAAGTGCATCTTGCCGCGCAAGCTCAAGGCGCTCAAGCCCGACATCTATTTCTGTCCGGGGGGCGTAGTGGCCACCAAGGCGCCCAAGGGCTGTCTGACGGTCACCATGTTCCGCAACATGGTGCCCTTCGACGATAAGGTCAAGCGGCAGATGCCCATGGGACTGCAGCGCGTGCGGGTGGCCCTGCTGGAGAGAGTCATGTTGCGCAGCATGCACGGTGCGGACCTGGTGATCTTCATTTCGGAATATGCGCGTGGCGTGATCGAAGCGCGCATCCGCATGAAGAAGGCGGTGACCATACCGCACGGCATTTCGTCTCACTTCCGTCAGGTTGATCCAGCGCAACAGAATCCAGTAGCGACATCGTCCCAGCCGTACATTCTCTACGTCTCTCGTTTTGAATCCTATAAACACCACCAGGAAGTGGTAGAAGCCTATCTGAAACTGCCAGAGCAGTTGCAGAACCGCTATGATCTTGTGCTTGTTGGCGAAAACGACAACATTTTTGGCGAAAAGGTCCGTCGTTTCATCGAACAACAGGGTGCGCAAGGCAGAGTAAAAATGCTTGGCGGCGTAAAATACATGGCTTTGCCGCAGGCATATCGCCAAGCCGAGTTGATCGTCTTCGCCTCATCCTGCGAGAACTGCCCCAATATCCTGCTGGAAAGCTTGTCGGCCAGCCGCCCGATCCTGTGTTCCTCGGTCATGCCCATGCCCGAGTTTGGCTCAGACGCGGTGGCGTATGTTGACCCCACAGATGTCGATGCGATGCGCGACCAGATGGTGCTGCTGTTGACCGATGCGCGCTTGGCCGAGCAATACGGGCACAAGGCCGCGGTGCGGGGCTTGCGGTACGATTGGGATATTACGGCCCGCGATACTTGGAATGCGATCTTCGCACTCAAAGGCAGTCAGGCGTAAGCCCAGGTAGTATTGGTGGCCCCACAGATTCGTTCCAATGAAGTCGGGTTCCGGCGCGCAACAGGCGTCCGTTTCGACCAGCGTTTAGAGAGGTTATTTTGACCAAAATTGTAGTATTGGGTGCATCCGGAATGTTGGGCAATGCCATGTTCCGTCTGCTTTCCGACGTGCCCGAGTTTGACGTGACCGGCGCCCTTCGGGCGGCCTCCGGTGTGAAGAATTTTGATCAGAACCTGCGCGAGAAGCTGGTGGCTGGCATTGACGTGGAAAATCCTGACAGCCTGGCGCGTCTCTTCGCGCAGACGGCTCCGGATGTCGTGATCAACTGTGTCGGACTAGTCAAGCAGCTAGCCGACGCCGACGACCCGCTGGCAGCCATTCCGATCAATGCACTCTTGCCGCATCGTCTGGCGCGCCTGTGCGAGCTAGCAGGCGCGCGTCTGGTGCATGTGAGTACCGACTGCGTCTTTGCGGGTGATCGCGGAAACTACCGGGAGAGCGACTTCGCCGATGCCACCGACCTCTACGGCCGCAGCAAATATCTCGGCGAAGTGCGCGAGCGCGATAATGCGATCACCTTGCGTACCTCCATCATCGGCCGCGAGCTCAACAGTGCGCATGGGCTGATCGACTGGTTCCTGGCACAGCAAGGCAGCGTGCGCGGTTTCCGCCGGGCCATCTTCTCGGGCTTGCCGACGGTGGAGTTGGCGCGGGTGGTGCGCGATTACGTGATTCCGCGTCCTGAGCTTCATGGCCTCTATCATGTTGCGTCGGCTCCCATCTCCAAGCTGGACCTGCTGCATCTGGTGGCCGCGCAATATGGCAAGGAGACCAGCATCGTGGCCGACGATCAGCTAGTACTGGACCGCTCGCTGGATGCATCCCGTTTCGCAGCGGCTACCGGCTACGTCGCCGAGCCCTGGCCTGAGCTGGTCAAAAAGATGCATGCCTTCGGCTGATCTGCAGCGGTACAGGGCAGCGGCCCACAACATTAACGCAAACTGATAGCAAATAAGACACGATAGTGGAGCACAAATATGTTCAAGGGTAAGAAACTGTTGATTACAGGTGGAACGGGTTCATTCGGTAATGCCGTATTGCAGCGATTCATCCAATCCGATCTGGATGAAATCCGCATTTTCAGCCGCGACGAAAAGAAGCAGGAAGACATGCGCATCGCGCTGAACAACGACAAGGTGAAGTTCTACATCGGCGACGTACGCGAATATTCCAGCGTGCGCGAGGCACTGCGAGGGGTCAACTACGTGTTCCACGCGGCCGCTCTCAAGCAGGTGCCTTCGTGCGAGTTCTATCCGATGGAGGCGGTGCGCACCAACGTGATCGGCGCTGAAAATGTGATCCAGGCTGCCATCGAGAACGAAGTTGAACGCTGCGTCGTACTCAGCACCGACAAGGCCGTCTACCCGATCAACGCCATGGGCATGTCGAAGGCCATGATGGAAAAGGTCATGGTGGCCAAGTCGCGCCTTTGCGACCCCAACAAGACCGTACTCTCGGCTACCCGCTATGGCAACGTGATGGCCTCGCGCGGTTCGGTCATACCGCTCTTCCTTAGTCAGCTCGCGGCGGGCAAGGCCCTGACCCTGACCGATCCCAGCATGACGCGTTTCCTGATGTCGCTGGAGGAGTCGGTGGACCTGGTGCTCTACGCATTCGAACATGCCCGACCTGGCGATATTTTCGTCCAGAAGGCACCGGCCTCGACCGTGGGCGATTTGGCGCAGGCGCTCAACGAATTGCTGGGACGGGATAATTTGGTCAAGGTCATCGGTACCCGTCATGGCGAAAAGCTGTACGAATCACTGGTCTCCCGCGAGGAAATGGCGCGTGCCGAGGATCTGGGCGGCTATTACCGCATTCCGGCCGATTCACGCGATCTGAACTACAACAAGTACTTCATCGAAGGTCAGACCGAAATTGCAGAGATTGACGACTACACCTCCCACAACACCAAGCGCCTGACCGTGGAAGAGGTCAAGCAAGTGCTCATGAAGCTCGATATCGTGAAGGATGCCGTCAATGCTTAAGGTGATGACCATTGTCGGGACGCGACCAGAGGTGATCCGGCTGTCACGCGTCATCGAGAAACTCGACAAGTATTGTGATCACGTCCTGGTGCATACGGGCCAGAACTACGATTACGAGCTCAATCAGGTGTTCTTCGACGACCTCGGCATCCGCAAGCCGGACGTCTTCATGGAAGCGGCCAGCGGTTCCGCGGCCGAGACCATCGGCAACGTGATTGCGGCGACCGACAAGCTCATCGACCAGTATGCACCGCAGGCGATCTTGATCCTAGGCGACACCAACAGTGCGCTGAGCGCTATCGCGGCCAAGCGTCGCAAGGTTCCCATCTTCCATATGGAAGCGGGAAATCGCTCCTTCGATTTCCGTGTCCCGGAAGAAATCAACCGGCGCATCGTCGACCATACGGCTGATATCAACCTGCCTTACAGCACCATTGCGCGTGACTATTTGCTGCGCGAGGGCTTGAGCCCGGACCGCGTGATCAAGACCGGCAGTCCAATGCGGGAGGTGCTGTTGCACTACCGCGAAGGAATCGAGGCCTCCGATGTGCTGAAGCGTCTGGGCGTAGAGCAGGGCCGCTTCTTTGTCGTCAGCTCGCACCGTGAAGAAAACGTGGACACGCCGCGCAATCTGGCCAAGCTCACCGATGTGCTCAACCGCGTGGCAGAGCAGTACGATGAACCTGTCATCGTCTCCACCCACCCGCGTACTCAGAAACGCATCGACGCTGCCGGCCTGAGCTTCCATCCCAACGTGAAGCTGCTCAAGCCGCTGGGCTTCAACGATTACGTCAAGCTGCAAATCTCCGCCCGCGCCGTGCTGTCGGATAGCGGAACGATTACCGAGGAATCGTCCATCCTCAATTTCCCCGCGGTCAACATCCGCGAGGCGCACGAACGGCCCGAGGGTTTCGAGGAAGCCGCCGTGATGATGACCGGTCTGGACGTGGAGCGTGTGTTGCAGGCCTTGGCCATTCTTGCCGAACAGCCACGCGGGGAGTCGCGCGCACTGCATATGGTGCAGGACTATACGGCAGACAATGTCTCCGACAAGGTGTTGCGCATCATCCTCAGTTACACCGATTACGTCAATCGTGTCGTCTGGAGGCGGGATTGCTGATGAAAGTCCGGCAGGCCAGAAGGACAAGGGCATGAAGATCCTGATCGTCACACAGCATTTCTGGCCCGAGAACTTCCGTATCAACGATCTGGCTGAGCATTTCTCGACGGCCGGACACGAGGTGACCGTGCTGACGGGGCAGCCCAACTATCCCGAAGGCAGTCTGTTCCCGGAGTATGCTGCTGCTCCGGATCGGTTCAGCCAGTATCACGGTGTTCAGATCGTACGTATTCCCCACGTGCTGCGAGGCAGGAGCCGCTTGCGCCTGGTGGTCAACTACTTCAGCTATTTCGTGAGCGGATCTATCCTGGGCGCCTGGAAGCTGCGCGCACAGCGGTTCGACGCCATTTTCGTCTTCGCCGTGTCGCCCATTACCGTCGCAATTCCCGCAGTGGTGCTGGGCAAGCTGAAGAAGACCCCGGTCTTCGTGTGGGTGCAGGACCTGTGGCCCGAGACGCTCTCTGCCATCGGCGTGGTCCGTTCGCCCCGTATCCTGGGCGCAGTGGGCAGGCTGGTTAGCTGGATCTACAACCGCTGCGATCACATCCTGATCCAGTCCCGCTCCTTTGCCGACTCGGTGCGACGCTATTGCGCTGATGCGGACAAGCCCGGCAAGCTGATTTATTTTCCCAACTGGGCCGAGGAGGTCTTCGGTCAGCAGGTGCAGGCTCAGCAGAATGCCGTGCAGCGTCGCGAGGATCTTTTCACCGTGATGTTCGCTGGCAATATCGGCGAGGCCCAGGACTTCCCGGCCGTGCTGGACGCGGCGCAGGAGCTCAGTTCCGATCAGCGTATCCGTTGGGTGATCGTCGGTGACGGCAGAGCCCGGGAGTGGGTGACGGCAGAGGTCGAGCGCCGTGGGCTGCAGTCGTGTGTGGAGCTGGTCGGACGTTTTCCTGTGGAAACCATGCCGGCCTTCTTCGAGTGCGCCGACGCCATGCTGGTCGCCCTCAAGGATGACGAAGCCTTCGCCCGCACGGTACCGGGCAAAGTGCAGTCCTACCTGGCCGCCGCCAAGCCAATCCTGGGCATGATCAACGGTGAGGCCGGACAGGTCGTCAATGAATCCGGGGGTGGCTTGGCTTGCGCCGCGGGCGCATCGGCGGATCTCGCCGCCAATGTGCGCGCATTAGCGGCCATGCCGCGCGAGCAGTTGGTGCAAATGGGATTGCAAGGCCGGCAGTATTACCAGGACAATTTTGAACGCAAGACCTTGTTCGCCAAGCTCGAACAGTATTTTTCCCAGGCGGCGCGCTCCTGAGGCGCTCTTGCCATTTCCTCTCGTCCTATGAAAAGAGCTTTTGATTTCCTGCTGGCAAGCCTGGCACTCGTATGTCTGCTGATTCCAGGGATCGTGGTTGCGCTGATGGTGCGTCTCACCTCGGCGGGTCCGGTGATTTACTGGTCCGATCGTGTCGGTAAAGACAATCGGATCTTCCGGATGCCGAAGTTTCGCACCATGCGCGTCGATACGCCTGCGGTGGCGACTCACCTGCTGGATGACCCGGCGCGCTTCCTGACGCCGGTCGGTTCTTTTCTGCGTAAGTCGAGCCTGGATGAGCTTCCGCAACTATGGAGCATCCTCGCGGGAGACATGAGTTTCGTGGGGCCTCGGCCGGCGCTGCATAATCAGGCTGACCTGATTGCATTGCGTACGCAATGCGGGGTGCATGTGCTCACCCCCGGCCTGACGGGATGGGCGCAGATCAATGGCCGGGATGAACTTCCCATTCCCGAAAAAGTGAAACTGGATCAGGAGTATCTTCTGCGGCGTTCCTTCTGGTGGGATATCCAGATCATCGTACAGACCTTCTTCAAGGTCTTGCGCAAAGATGGCGTGTCCCACTAATCCTTCCCGTACTTTCCTGTCCGTTGCCACCAGCGGCGCGACAGGCTGTCCCCGCTTCTCATGAAAACAGTACTGCGCATTGCGGGCATCGTCTGCACCCTCCTGTTCCTTGGTTTCGCATTTTCCAAGGTGCATTGGCGGACCTTTCTCGACTCGCTTGCCGCCTTGCGTTATCCATGGGTAGGTGCAGCCGGATTGGCGTTGATGGCGTCGATGTACCTGCGCTCCCTGCGGTGGTTCATCGTGACCGGCCTGCCCCTGGCCGCACGTCATCGAGTCTGGTGCGCCGCCTGCGCCGGCTATCTGGGCATCATCTATCCGGCGCGGGTGGGTGAAGTACTGCGCATGATCAAGCTCAAGCAGCTCACTGGCATGGCGGGCGGCCTGGCCATTGGCTCGGCTATTGCTGATCGCATCCTTGATGGTCTGGGTCTGGGAGTCTTGCTGGCCTTGCTGATTCTCTACGGCCAGCGGGCAGCGGTAGTGCCGACCGCCTTGGTGGTGATTGTATGGATGTTCGTGGCAGCCGGAGTGATGATGATGATCTTCATCGCCAGTGGCAACGGGCTGCAAGGACTGTTTGCAAGAGTTGCGCGCATGGGTCGGGTGGGCGGCAAGCTGCACGTCTGGTACCAGGAATCGTTGGCCGGTTTGCAGGCCTTGCGTTCGCCGAGCCGTATCTTGCTGGCATTCGCCTGCCAGGCAGCCGTTTGCCTGTGCGACATTGCGGTGTGCTGGGCCCTGTTCAAGGCATTTGGATGGCAACCGCCGTTCATGGCCAATATCGCGATGCTGGTCTACCTGACCGCGGCCCTGACCCTGCCCTCTACGCCTGGCTTCGTCGGCATCTACCAGACCGCTGCCATTTTTGCGCTGGCGCCGTTCGCTATCGGCAATTCCGAGGCGGCGGCCTATGGCACTGTGCTGCAGGTGCTGACCCTGGTGCTCTTCATCTCTTCGGGCGTCTGGGCCCTGCGTGGCCAGGCGCCACGGACTTTGCTGGCCGATCAGCCGCGCTGATCGGACCGGATCACCTGCCATGCGCCAGGCGCGACTTCCTTGGTGGTCCACTGGACCGTCCCGGGCGCATCACGGAAGTCAAGCTTGTAGGCGCTGCCGTAACTGGTGCCGAAGAAAGCACCCCGCGGATACAGTTCGGTGACCGTGACCCAGGAAGGCGGTGACTTGATCATCTCCTTCCAGCGCTGCGAACCGTCCATGTACAGGTACTGGAAACCATGCTCATGCAGTTGCCGCCACAACTTCTCAGGATCACTTGGTTCCCATTTGAACGTTGCATTCTCAGGATCGTTGTTGGAGGTTTGAATCAGATCAGGACGCAGCCAGAACCGGAAATAGGAAGCCAAAAACACGCGTGCACCAGGTGCTGCATCTTGGTTGATGGTTTCGTAGCCGTCACGCGACAGGCTTTCGTTGATGTTGAGCAGCTTGGCTGACTGCGCCGGATCTTGGCCTGAGAACAGATATTGGCTGGCGATGTGGACAGGGAAGACCTGCGGCGACCAGACGTTGAAGACGATGTACAGACAGAAAACGGCTGCTGCCACTACGACGTTGTCGCAGACATCGCTGCTGCGTGCGAATCGTTCTGCCAGCCACGCCGCCGGCACAGCGAGGATCAGCAAGGTGGCCAGGAAGTAGCGCGGAATGGGCACTGCGGGCAGCATTGCCACCCAGCATGCGACTCCCAGAAGCCCGGCCAGTAGGAGTACGACGATCTTGGGCTGCGCGCGCCAGATGCGGGCCGGTAGAACGAATGCCAGCATCAGCCACGCCAACAGCAACACCGATATGTTGCCCAATTGCCCCCAGTAACGGCCGACCGTCAGAACCAGCGGGTAATTGAGGACGATATGCCGGGTAGTCTCCGATGTGAAGTACTGAAACGAGCCCTGTACCCCGTTGAGCGAGCCGACCATGATGAGGTTCTTGGCGAAATGCACGAGGAAGGGTGGCAGCATCAACAAGGCTACCCACGCCCCTTCTCTGACGAGTTGCAGCACCCGCGGCGCCATCTGGTGCGGCTCACGCCAGTGCTGGCAGAGCGCGACCAGACGTGGGTAGAACAACAGCATCAGCATGGGAGGGAAGAATGCAATGGCATAGCTCAGTTTGGCGACGAGGGCGATGCCGAGGAACATTCCTGACAACATCAGCGAAGCCCGCCGGATCGGCTCTTCCCAAGAGCGCAAGGCGAACAGCGCGGCACACAGCCCGTAGGCGGCAGCAAAGAAGTCGGTCTTGCCTTCCATCAGGATCACGATGCAGGAGGAGCTGGCGGCTATGGCGACTGCCAGCAGACGTCCCCGCCGGCCCAGCCCGGCGTTGCTGCAGATGGCGCCCAAAATCGCAATGCCGGTGAGCGTGGTGAGCCAGATATAGAGCTTGACGGAGGCATCCGGCATCCCCAGCAGGTAGAGCGCGGCCAGCTGCATCTCGGCGATGAGACCAACGCTCATGAAGGGCTCATACCCGGGTACGGGAGCCAGGCGGTGGGCGCTGGCGATAATCTTGGGCAAGGTCAGATAGAAGGCTAGTGCGTCGCCCTCAATGATGCCGCTAATCGAAGCCATCAGACTCAGTAGCAGCGACGTGGTTACCACGGTAAGCACTTTCCAGTGCAGGGGCGCGCCGAAGAAGGCCTGGCCGGCGATACCCAGCTTGCGCACCAGAGACCATGGATTGCAGCGCGTTTCGTACAGAGCGAAGAGCACGAACGGCAGTGTAAGCGCAAGCAGGACCGGCAGGGTGAACTGCTTGGTCAGCGCCGCAACCAGCAGAACGCTAGCGTAGATGCCTTGCCCCAGCAGAAGCGCGATGCCAGACGCGTACTCGCGGGGACGGGCCTGGGCTGGGAAGAGCCTCATGAGGGCGGTACCTGCGCCAATATTGGCAACGGCCAGATAGATGACGGGGCCTAAAACGGAAAACAGGTGGCTCATGGGCATCAATGCTGATATTCGGCCTGCAGGGAAGTAAAGAGTTGGGTCAAGACGGTGCCGAAATTACCTTGGGGTGGAATGAATCCGGTAAATACACCGAAGGCATATACGCACACGCAGATCCATGCGCAGCCAAGCGTTTGGCGCAATAACTGTCCGCCCATGCCGGTGGCGCTGCGCGGCGGCTGGTTCGGCTCGCTCGCAGCAGTGGCTGGAGATGGTATGGGTGTGCTCGGGGGAGGCGCGGACGACTCAGGGGCGGCGATACCAGTGTGCATACGATCCATACGTTCGTTGAGCAGCGCCAGCTCCTGATCCAGCAATTTGAGTTTGACGGTAAGGCCGGAGATCCGGACGTGATTGTTGATCGCCACCAGGCCGAGCCAGGCGATGGCCAGAATGGCCAGTCCCAGCAGGGGCGTGCCGCGGCCAAAGCGGGCGGCGATGCCAGGTAGTGGCCATGGCAGCAGATTGAGGAGGATGAACACCGTGAGCGCTACCAGCCAACCCACTCCGATACGGGTATTGATGCGGTCGCTGGCGACCAGTTTCCAGGTGTAGACGAACAGCGCGAGCGCGGGCAGCAGCACCGGCCAATTTGCTTTGAGCATAGTGATCATCGGGGAATTTTCCGTTTCTTGATAGCCAGGCCGATGAAGCCCAGAATGACTCGATAAGGATAGAGGGCGGCCTTGCTCATCGTGAACAAGGATTCGCCAGCGGCACGGCCGCGCATCTTGACCGGTACTTCCGTGATACGGAATCCGGCCCTGTGCAGCATGCACAAAGCCTCGGCCTCGGGATGCTCAACGGGGTAGTCGGTGGCAAAGTACGTGAATGCCTTGCGGTTCAGGGCACGGAAGCCCGACGTGGTATCGGTGATGTGCAGTCCGGTCGCCATCATCAGGATGCCGGTGGAGAAGTGCATGCCCATGCGGCGCGGGAAAGATGTCTTGTAATCGACGTCGAACCCCTCCTTGGTATAGCGCGAGCCGATGACGCAATCGGCGCGCCCGTCCCGGATGGGGGCCAGCACGTTGTCCAGCCAGACCGGGTTGTGCTGGGCATCGCCGTCTAGCTGGACCGCGACATCATAGTTGTGGCGCACTGCGTATTTGAATCCGGTCTGGACTGCGCCGCCGATGCCCAGATTGGCTGGTAAAGTGGCCACCGGGGAGCCGTGGGCGGCCGCTACGGCGGCAGTCCTGTCCGAGGACGCGTCGTTGACAACTAGCGTGTCATAACCCAGGCCGGAGAGTTCGCGGAGCAATCCAGGCAGACTCTCTTCCTCGTTGTGAGCAGGAATGATGATCAGTGTTTTCATAGGTACATGCCGTAAGGCGATGAAGTGCATCGGAGAGAGCGTTGTGACGTCATGCGTCTGCGGAGCTCAGTTCATGGGCAGCAGATAGAGGAACATGCCGTCTTCGGATTTTGAGGCCTGGAATCCCAGTGCCGCAAACAGGCGCAGACTGGCCGTGTTCTCCGGCTTGATCCGGGCCACGATGGTTTTAGCTGCATGCTGGCTGGCGAAGTGGTCCAGCGCCATCTTCAGCAGCAGCTTGCTCTGACCACGGCCGCGTGCAGGCGCTGCCAGTACGATGCTGACCTCCCAGCGTCCAGCCTGCAGGTGATCGAAACGAATCATAGCCACAGGCCCGTCTTCGGTTTCTCCGATCAGGAGCAGCCGCGCCGGGTCGGACAATGCACGGGCATACCATGCCTCGTGGCCGGCGCTGTCGATCTCTGCCGTATTGCGTGACATGGCACGGGCTTGGACATCGTTGCGCCAATCAAGAATGGGTAGGCAATCCGCTGCGGTCGCGGGCCGGATACGCAACACCATCGATTCAGGCACTGTAGTAAGTGACGACGCGGGTGACAGCCTCAATGACGTCTTGGATATCGGAGTCGCTCATGCCCGGGAACATCGGCAGGCTGATCATGCGCAGGTGCGAATCTTCCGCCACCGGCCACTGGCCGCGTTCGTACCCAAGTGAAGCGTAGTGGCTCATCCAGGGGATGGGGACGTAGTGCACGTTGACTCCGATATTTTCAGCTCGCAGGGCTTCAAATACCTTATCGCGTCCGACACGCAGCGTCTCGGTATGCAGGCGAATGATGTAGAGGTGCCAGGCGGGGACGACATTCTGACGTACCGTCGGCAACTGCAGATGCGGCAGTTTGGCGAATGCCTCGTCGTAGCGGGCAGCGATTTGATGGCGACGATCAAGCCAGCGATCGAGCTTGCCCAGCTGGCTCAGGCCCAAGGCGCAATTAATGTCCGGAATTCGGTAGTTGTAGCCCAGCATGTTGACGTCGTATTGCCACGATTGCGTCTTCGAACGCTGGTGCAGATCAAGGTCGATGCCATGGTGACGGAAGGAGCGGATGCGCTTTGCGATAGCGGCATCTCGGGTCAGGATCATGCCGCCCTCGCCGGTGGTGACCTGTTTGACGGGATGGAAGCTCAGGGCCGTCATGTCGGCCAGCGTACCGACCTTGCGTCCCTTGTAGACGCCGCCCAGTGAGTGCGCGGCATCCGCGATGGTAACTAGTCCGTGCTTCTCGGCGATCGCGCCGATGGCATCGTGATCGGCAGGATGTCCGGTGAAATCCACCGAAATGATGGCTTTGGTTCTGGAGGTGATCTTGCGTTCGATATCGCTGGGATCAATGTTGAGCGTGTCTGGACTGAGGTCGGCAAAGACCGGTTTGCCCCCCATGTAGAGCACACAATTGGCGCTGGCCACAAACGAAATCGCCGGGACGATGACTTCGTCGCCCGCACTGATATTGGCCGCCCAGGTCGCAGCATGCAGTGCTGCCGTTCCCGTGTTGACCGCTACGCCATGTCCCGCGTGGGTGTAGGAGGCAACAGCGTCCTCAAACGCTTTGACCATCGGTCCGGTGGTGAGCCAATCTCCCTTTAGCACAGCATCCACAGCCCGGCGATCATCGTCATCGATGATCTGGCGTGCATAGGCTAGCATGGTTGCGCGGACAGGTTGTCCGCCTTCTACCGCTATTTTCGAAATCACTTAATCGCCCTGTGTAACGTGGTGTTTAATTCTAATTCTAGGTCTTTTAATGGGAATTATCGCATAGCGTTTCGGTCGCTCGTTACTTGTCGTCCATTCATTATCGCTGAAGCCTATCGCAACTCCAAAGAGAAGGATAATGTCTCACCCTGAAGGGGGTGACATTTTTGACAATCTTCTTTATCGTTTCAAAAAATTCTGCAGTTAGCATGAATCTTTTCCGGAGGCAATAAAACAAACGGCACCGCCTTATCAGATCATCCGTTCAGGTTTTCTCAAAGAAACATCGGGCCGCTCTCCATGCAGCGCGGTTCCGAGCGATGTCCACTCATCCACCCGCTCGCCACTTACTGCCTCTCATGACCATCTCCTCTTCCATCTTCAAAGCCTACGACATCCGCGGCATCATCGACAAAACCCTGGACGACCAGGTGGCCTTCCAGATCGGCCAGGCCTTCGGCGCCGCCGCCCTCGCCAAGGGCCAGAAGAAAGTCGTGATCGGCCGTGATGGCCGCCTTTCCGGCCCCTCCCTGTCGGCCGCGCTGGCCAAGGGCCTGCAGGCCGTGGGGGTGGACGTGATCGACCTGGGCATGGTCGCCACCCCCATGGTCTATTTCGGTACCCACGTGCTCGATACGCAATCGGGCATCATGGTCACCGGCAGCCACAACCCGCCGGACTACAACGGATTCAAGATGGTGCTGGCCGGTGAAGCCATTCACGGCGAGACCATCCAGGGCCTGTACCAGGCCATCGTCAAGGGCGAATTCCCGCAGGGCGCCGGCAGCTACAGCACGCACGACATCAAGGCGGCCTACATCGCCCGCATGATTTCGGATGTGAAACTGGCCCGTCCCCTGAAGATCGCCGTGGACTGCGGCAACGGCGTGGCCGGTGCCTTTGCCGGTGAAATCTACCGCGCGCTGGGCTGTGAAGTCACCGAACTGTTCTGCGAAGTGGATGGCAACTTCCCCAACCACCACCCGGATCCCGCACACCCGGAAAACCTGCAGGACCTGATCCGCTGCCTGCAAGAGACCGACAACGAACTCGGCCTGGCCTTCGATGGCGACGGCGACCGCCTGGGCCTGGTGACCAAGGATGGCCAGATCATCTATCCGGACCGCCAGCTGATGCTCTTCGCCGAAGACGTGCTCACCCGCAACCCGGGCAAGGAAATCCTCTACGACGTCAAATGCACCCGCCACCTGGCGCCCTGGATCACCGCGCGCGGCGGCCAGCCGCTGATGTGGAAGACCGGGCATTCCCTGGTCAAGGCCAAGCTGCGTGAAACCGGCGCGCCGCTGGGCGGCGAGATGAGCGGCCACATCTTCTTCAAGGACCGCTGGTTCGGCTTCGACGACGGCCTCTACGCCGGCGTACGCATGCTGGAACTGATGGCCCGCCAAAGCGATCCGTCGGCCGTGCTCAATGCCCTGCCGCAATCGGTGAGCACGCCGGAACTGCAACTGAAGCTGCAGGAAGGCGAGAACTTCGCGCTCATTGGCAAGCTGCAAAGCGACGCCAAGTTCGAGGGCGCCCAGGACATCATCACCATCGACGGCCTGCGCGTGGAATACGCCGACGGTTTCGGCCTGGCCCGTTCCTCCAACACCACGCCGGTGGTCGTGCTGCGTTTCGAGGCAGAGACGCCGCAAGCGCTGGAGCGCATCCAGGGTGAGTTCCGCAAGGTCATCCTGGCGGCACGCCCGGATGTGACCTTGCCGTTCTGACCGGCCGATGAGGTAAGATGCTGGCCCACCATTAAAGTCACGCCAACGTGGGTCAGCCTTGAAGATTCTTATCGTCCGTGTCTCCTCCCTGGGAGACGTCGTCCATAACATGCCGATGGTGGCGGACATCCATCGTCATTTCCCCGCTGCCCAGATCGATTGGGTGGTCGAAGAGGCGTACACCAGCCTGGTCGGCCTGAACGGCTACGTCCACAGCATCATTCCCATCGCCCTGCGCCGCTGGCGCAAGACCCTCTTCTCGGCGGCCACCCGCGCCGAGATCGGGGCTTTTCGCCGCAAGTTGCGCTGCGAGCGCTATGACCTCGTGTTCGATACCCAGGGCCTGCTCAAGACCAGCGTGGTCATGCGCATGGCGCGCCTGGCCCCGCAGGGCCGCCGTATCGGCCTGGCCAACGCGACAGAGGGTTCAGGATATGAACCTGTCTCCCGCATCTTCCACGACCAGAGCATCCCGGTGGGCCTGCATACGCACGCCGTGACCCGCGCCCGGCTGGTGGCGGCGGGGGCGCTGGGCTACCAGATGGAAGGGCAGCCCGACTTCGCCCTGCGGCCGCCCGAGCCGGCGCGCTGGGACTGGATGCCCGGGCAGCCCTATGTGGTTTTCTTCCACGGCACCGCCCGCGCGGCCAAGCAATGGCCGCAGGACCGCTGGATCCGGCTGGGCCAGGCCCTGGCCGCGCGTGGTATGCCGATCCTGCTGCCGTGGGGGAGTGCCAAGGAACAGCAAGCCGCGCAACAGCTGGCTGCCGGCATTCCCGGCGCCACCGTCCTGCCAGCCTTGCCGATGATGCAGGCCGTAGCACTGGTGCAGCAGGCGCGGCTGGTGATCGGGCTCGATACCGGCCTGACCCATATTGCCGCCGCCTATGGCCGGCCCACCATCGAGCTTTACTGCGACTCGCCGCGCTGGAAGACTGAAGGCAACTGGTCATCTTCCATCCGCAACCTGGGCGACCTGGGCAAGCCGCCCGCGGAGGATGAGGTGTTGCAGGCCGCGCTGGATCTGCTGGCCTGAACTTCATCGCCCGCGGCCGGCGCCACTTGGGCATGCGTTGAAGCAGATCAAAGGCCCCGCTCAAAGCGCCAACTTTGCGTGACGAGCCGCATCCAGCTTGCCTTCCGGACGTGCCGACGCGGCCGTCTTGGCCACACGGGCAGGGCGCTTGCGGGCATAATACGCGCCATGGAATCGCAAATTATCGAGATCGGCTTGACCGAATGGCAGGTCGACAATCCCAACCAGGAATGGATCACCGCGCTGGAAGCGGGTAAGGTGCTGTATTTCCCGCAGCTGGCATTCCAGCTCCTGGAGTCCGAGCGCAAGCTGCTCGATCCGGCCGTGCGCGACCCCAAGTCGCGCAATATCAGCCTGGATGCGCGTGGTCACATCAAGGGCGCCGCCGGCGGGACCGAGCAGCAGCTGGCCCTGGCCGCGATGGTCGGGCGTTTTCGGGAGCAGGCGCTGGCGCTGGTGCATACCTTGCTGCCGAAGTACCGGGATGCCTTGCGCATCGCCCCGACCAGCTACCGCCCGATGCAGGTGGAAACACGTGCCCAGTCCTGGCGTGCCGATGATCGCCGCATGCACGTCGATGCCTTCCCCTCCCGTCCCAACTATGGCGAACGCATCTTGCGCGTCTTCACCAACGTGAATCCGGACGGCGTGCCGCGTGTCTGGCGCGTGGGCGAGCCCTTCGAGACCGTGGCCCGGCGCTTTCTGCCGCGCGCCAAGCCCTACGTGCGCTGGCAGGCCAGTGTGCTCAAGGCGCTGCATGTGACCAAGTCGTTCCGTAGCGAATACGATCACCTCATGCTGCAGTTGCATGACGGCATGAAGGGCGACATGCAATACCAGCAAGACGCCCAGCAGGTGACCATGCCCTTTGCCGCCGGCTCGGTCTGGATCTGCTTCTCGGACCAGGCCTCGCATGCGGTGATGTCCGGCCAGTACATGATGGAACAGACCCTGCACCTGGCACCGGAACAACAATACGATCCGCAATCCAGCCCGCTGGCCATCTTGACGCGCCTGGTCGGCCATCCCCTGGTCTGAGATGCGGCTGCTGTATTCCTTCATCTGGTGGCTGATGCTGCCGCTGGTGCTACTGCGCCTGTGGTGGCGTGGTCGCAAGGAGCCCGGTTACCGCGCCCATGTGGGCGAACGCCTGGGTTTTTATTCGCAGGACGCCCGGCTGTCCGATCCCCAGGGGCGGTTCATCTGGGTGCACGCGGTCTCTGTGGGAGAGACGCGTGCTGCAGAGCCCCTCATCGATGCATTGCTCGCGCAGTATCCGCAGCACTCCGTCCTGCTGACCTGCATGACGGCAACCGGTCGCGCTACCGGAGCACAGGTCTTTGGCAGGCATGGCATGCGCGTGGTGCAGAGTTTCCTGCCGTACGACACAGGATGGATGTGCGCGCGTTTCCTGCGCCATTTTCGTCCCGCAGTGTGCGTGCTGATGGAAACGGAGGTCTGGCCCAATTTGATTGAACAATGTCGCCGTCACCAAGTGCCGATCATGTTAGCCAATGCCCGTCTTTCCGAACGTTCACTGCGGCGTGGTCGGCGTCTGGGCGCGCTGTTGCGGCCGGCGGCCGCGGCCATTGACGTGGTCGCAGCCCAGTCCGTGGCTGACGCCGACCGCCTGCGCGCCTTCGGCGCACGCCGCGTGGAAGTGACGGGCAGTCTCAAGTTTGATGTCCAGCCTCCGGTCGAGATGGTGGAGCGCGGCTTGGCCTGGAAGCGGGCGATTGGCCAGCGCAGGATCCTGCTCTGTGCCAGCACGCGCGAGGGCGAGGAAGCCTTGATCCTTGATGCGCTGGTCACGCTGGGATGTACTGACTGGCTGACCGTGATAGTGCCGCGCCATCCGCAGCGATTCGACGAGGTCGCGACGATGATTCAGTCGCGCGCGTTGCGGATGCGCCGACGTACTCAATTGGAGCAGGGTGGCCGCTGGGATGAGGTCGACGTCATGCTGGGCGACTCCATGGGTGAGATGTTCGCCTATTACGCACTTTGTGATGTCGCTTTTGTCGGAGGTAGTCTCTTGCCGCTGGGTGGGCAGAACCTGATCGAGGCGCTGGCGCTTGGCAAGCCGGTGCTGGTCGGAGAGTACACCTTCAACTTCGGAAGCATTACCGAAGAGGCCGTCCGGGACGGAGCAGCGCATCGGGTAGAAGATGCCCCGGCGCTACTGGGCCACTGGCTAAGCCTCATGGACGATCCGCAGCGCCTGTCTCGGATGTCCCAGGCGGCGGTCTCCTATGGTCTTCATCATCAAGGGGCCACTCTACGCAGCTTGGCACTGCTAGCGCCCCTGCTGCAAGAGCCTCAGTCGGCGCAGCGGTAGGCGTCCGCCGTTTCCTTCAAAGCGGTGTCGACCGACACTGGCGGTGACCATCCCAGCAACGCACGATTCTTTCCGATGTCCACTTGCAACGAGCCGCATAGACGTTGCGCCAAACCAGGCTTGCCCAGTGCGCGTGCGCCCAATGCCAGCATGGAGGCAGGCACGGGAAGAAGGATCGGACGCTTGTTCAATGCCCGTGCCGTGCGGCGCAGCAGAGCCGACGTCGAAAGATCTTCCCCATCAGAGGCGAGGAAGACCTGTCCGGCAGCGGCAGGATGGCGCAGGCAGACCACAATGAGGTCGACCAGGTTGGGCAAGGCGACCAGACTTCGCTGATTCCGTGTTATACCGCCCAGAGGCAGCGGTACTCCCTTGTCGATCCAGCGCATCATGCTCAGGAAATTGGCTTTGACCCCGGGGCCATATACCAGCACCGGACGAATAGCCACGACTTCCATGGTACTTGCCGTCCCGAGTTCAAACAGTTGTCGTTCTGCCTCAAGCTTGGAAATGCCATAAGGATCGGACGGCGTAGGCATGTCGTCTGCGCTGAAGGGGGCTCCCGGCAATGTCGCCTCTCCATTGACCTTCACGGAGCTGATGAAGATGAAGCGTTTCACCCCCGCTGTATGGGCCTGTTGCGCCAGTGAGAGCGTGCCATTGACATTGGTCCGGCGGAACTCCTCCATCGGATTGGCGGCAGTATCGTGCATCACATGCACACGTGCCGCGCAATGGATGACAGCGTCAATGCCTTCGAGCGCATTACGCCAGTCGGTGTCTTCGTTGAGATCGCCGACAAGGACATACTCGACACCCGGCAGCGGAGCCGGCGGGGGGCGTCGAACTGCGGCGCGCAGCCTTGCGGTCGAGACGCCAGGTTCCTTGATCAACCTGGCAAGTACTGCGCTCCCGACGAAGCCAGTTGCGCCAGTGATGAGAATGTTCATGGAGTGGCCTTTGGTTTTTCTCGGTTCTGCTTCTTGTTGCTTGCTTCGTGGGAACGACCAGCGGCGCGGCTTGCCCAGTGGTCAAGCATCAGGTCGCGTGATGCCGACGGGACTCGATCCGCTGCGGCCTGGCCAGGCTGAAATCCTCCGGTTCGGGCTTGGCGCCACATGCCTCCTGTTCCAGATAGACCCAGTCCACGATCTCGCCGGTCGGCGAGTATCCTGAGATGAATTCCAGAAGCATGCTTCGGATGGTATCCACCTCATTCTTGACAATAGCTTCCAGCAGCAAGCTCAGCTTGGGTTCCAGCACCTGCCAGTCGACGAACTCCTCGCGGGCCTTCATGATGCGCGGATGCTGGGTGGGCATCGGATTGTCACCGATCAGAAGCTCCTCGTAGAGCTTTTCTCCCGGTCGCAGACCGGCAATATGGATCTCGATGTCGCCGTCAGGACGGCGGTCGTCGCGTACGGTGAGGCCGGACAATTCCACGATTCTGCGAGCCAGGTCGATGATCTTGACCGGGCTACCCATATCCAGCAGAAAGACATTGCCGCCGCTTCCCGCCATCGCTCCTGCCTGGATCACCAACTGGGCTGCCTCCGGAATCGTCATAAAGTAACGGGTGATGTCCGGGTGCGTAAGGGTAATCGGGCCACCGTCACGAATCTGCTGACGGAACTTCGGCACGACCGAGCCGGATGAGCCCAGGACGTTACCGAAACGAACCATCGTGAAGCGGGTCTTGTCGGTCGAGGCAGCAATGGCTTGCAGCACCATCTCGGCCAGACGTTTGCTGGCGCCCATGATGTTGGTGGGACGCACGGCCTTATCAGTACTGACCAGAACAAAGTCCGCAACCCCGGCGGCCTCGGCCGCACGGGCGGTGTTGAGCGTGCCGAATACGTTGTTCTTGATTCCTTCCGCGGGGTTGTGCTCGACCAGCGGCACATGCTTGTAGGCTGCAGCATGGTAGACCGTGTTGGGAGCCCACGTCGACAAGATCTGATGCATCCGTTTGCCATCCTGGACCGAGGCCAGCAGCGGGACGATGGCGATATCGCGGCCGGCCAGTTTTTCTTCCAGCTCCTGGTGGATCTGATAGAGGGCAAATTCGCTCTGTTCCACCAGCAACAAGGTCTGTGGGCCAACGTTGATGATCTGTCGGCACAACTCGCTGCCGATGGAGCCCCCGGCTCCGGTTACCAGCACTACCTTGTCCTGCACGTTCTTGACCAGCAGCAAGTGATTCGGGGCCACCGGTTCCCGGCCCAGGAGATCATCGATATCCAGATCCCGCAAATCGGAAATGCTGACCTTGCCTTGCGCCAGGTCGGTCATGCTGGGCAAGGTACGCACGGCGACATGGGCCGACTGGATCTGTTGCAGGATGGCATTGCGCCGTTTGCGCGTGATCCCGGGCATGGCCAGCAATACGGCCGAGATACCCAGGGTCGAGACCAGCGCCGGCAGATCGTGCGGATTGTGGATGGGCAAGCCATTGAGGATATGACCATGAAGCCGATCGTCATCGTCGAGAAAACCGGCGACTCGCATCTCAAGATTGTTGGTCATGGCCATGGCCAGCTGGCGGCCGCTCAGGCCGGCGCCGTAGATCAGCACTTTCGCCCGCTTGCCGTTCTTGACGATGCTACGGTACTGGTCTCCCAGCCAGACGTGCGCCAGCGCGCGCGATGCGCCCACCGTGAACAGCAGGAGGATGGGCTGAATCAGGCCGATGGTACGCGGCACATCGGGCACACTGACGACGGTGAAGATGCTTGCGTAGATCAGGCCATAAATGCCGATCGCGCGTCCCACCGCCAGCAGCGCAGGCCAGCCGCTGTATCGGAAAATGGCCCGGTAGAGACCCGATATGATGAAGATCGGCAATGCGACTGCTACCGAAACATACGCGGCCATGAGTGCATTGCCTGAGAGGTAGACTAAGTCGCCCAAGCGTAAATAATAAGCTAGCCAGACGCAGAGTATGCACAGGCAGAGATCGAGGGTAATTGCAATGAGCCGTTTGGCTAAACGCGGCAGCGCCAGAAGCGGGACCGCGAGCTTGAGCAGAGGCTTCTTTAACATAAGTATGGTGACCAGCAATAGGATGGCGCAGGCAGCCAGCGCGAACGGGCCATATGGCTATCAACATCAGAACACTGAAGCAGCATAGTCGCTACAGCGCCGAGATACCTCGACCTGTTGAGAGACCGCGAGATCGTCAGTTCATTCTTTAAGGAGGGCTGAATAGAATAGATTTTGTCGAACCTTGCGTGCTTGAGCGGTTTGCCATTTGTAATGGTGAGAATACGTTAACGAGTCAGCATTTTGCCACACACCAGCAGTGGAGAGAAATCTCATGCGATGGGAGTGTGTGCATTCCATCAAACACTTTTTCCGTGCAAAAAGAAAACGCCCGGCCAACGCTTGACCGGGCGACAGGCTGGACGTGCAAGGAGCGTCGGATCAGCCAGATACGGACGGTGGAACTGAATTTTCCTGAAGACCGCCACCGAGCGCCTTGTACAGATCAATTGCGTTGTTTAGACGCAACTGCCGCGCCTGAATCAACGCCTGCTGCGCCGAGAACAGGTCACGTTGCGCATCGAGCTGATCCAGCGAAGAGGCAATGCCATTCTTGAACCGCAGGTCGGTCAGCTTCAGGCGTTCCTGCTGTGCTGCCAGGAAAGCTTCCTGGGCCTTGACCTGGTCATCCAGCGTACCACGCGCCACCAGGGCGTCGGCCACTTCGCGGAAAGCCGTCTGGATGGTTTTCTCGTAAGTGACCACAGCCTTGTTCTTGCGTACCTCGGCCAGATCCAGATTGGCACTGTTACGGCCGAAGTCGAAGATCGGCAACGACAGCGAGGGACCAAAACTCCACGCCCCGGAACCCGATTCGAACAAACCGCCCAGCGTGCTGCTGGCACTGCCGAAGCTGCCGGTGAGCGAAATGCGCGGGAAAAATGCCGCCCGCGCCGCGCCGATGTTGGCATTGGCGGCGAGCAGGCTCTGCTCGGCCGAGCGGATGTCCGGACGATTGGTCAGCAGGTCCGAAGGCAGGCCGGCCGGAATATCAGTCACGATCTTTTCATCCGACAGCAGCTGCGCCGGCGGCAGGTCGCCGACCTTCTTCCCGACCAGCAGTGTCAGCGCATTCTCGGCCTGCGCGCGCTGGCGTTCCAGCTGGGACTTCGATACCCGCGCCGACTCCACCAGTGTTTGCGTCAGGCGGAAATCCAGCGCCGAACTGGCGCCCACGTCGAGGCGCTTTTGCGCCAGGTCGAGGTTGGCCTCGCGCGATTTGAGCGTGTCATTGGCCAGTTGCAGCTGTTCCGCATAGGAACGCTCGGACAGGTAAGCCTGGGCCACCTGTGCAATCAGGCTGATCTGTGCCGACTTCTGCGCTTCTTCGGTGGAGAGATAGGTCGCCAGTGCCGCATCCTTCAAGCTGCGCACACGGCCGAAGAAGTCCAGCTCGTAGGCCGGAACCGCCAGGCCTACCTGATAGCTGTTGCTGATGAACGGCTGCCCGGTCAGCGATTGGCTGGCCGCAGTGCGCGAGCGGGCGGCATTGCCGGTGACGTTCAGGTTGGGCAGCAGGTCAGCCCGGGCGATCTGGTACTGGGCGCGCGCTTCCTCGATATTGAGCACGGCAGTACGCAGGTCACGGTTGTTCTCCAGGGCAGCCGCGATCAGTTGCTGCAGACGCTGGTCCGGGAAGAACTGGCGCCAGCCCAGGTTGACGGCCTGCAGTTCGGCACGGCCCGCGGCATCTGCCGGGTAGGCCGTCTCCACCGGAGCTTGCGGACGGTCATAGGTGGGGGCCAGCGAGCAGCCCCCCAATACGCCGGCCACCATCAGCGCTGCGCACAATTGCAGCAGGCGAGGCGAGCGCGGCAACGACAGATTAGCCATTGTCATTCTCCACTATTGATCTTGGGCGAGTGGTCGGCGTCAAACTTGCGCTGACGCTCGCTGCCCTTGAAAATCTTGCGCACGACCACGAAGAAGATCGGCACCAGGAACACGGCCAGCACGGTAGCGGTGATCATGCCGCCCATCACGCCGGTACCGATGGCGCGTTGGCTGGCCGAACCGGCGCCAGAGGCGATGGCCAGCGGCAGCACGCCAAGGATGAAGGCCAGCGAGGTCATGATGATCGGACGGAAGCGCAGGTGCACCGCCTCCAATGTCGCTTCAATCAATCCCTTGCCCTGCGCCTGCAGATCCTTGGCGAACTCGATGATCAGAATCGCGTTCTTGGCCGACAGACCCACCACCGCAATCATCCCCACCTTGAAGTACACGTCGTTGGGCATGGCGCGCAGCGTCACACCGAGCAGGGCACCGAGGATACCCAGCGGCACCACCAGCATCACCGCCAGCGGGATCGAGGTGCTTTCATAAAGCGCTGCCAGCACCAGGAACACGGCGATGAGCGACAGGGCATACAGCGCCGGGGCCTGGTTGCCGGAGGTCTTTTCTTCCAGCGACTGGCCGGTCCATTCGAAACCGAAGCCCGGCGGCAGCTTGGCCACATAGGATTCCATCTCGGCCATGGCTTCACCGGTACTGCGGCCAGGCGCCGCGCCGCCGGCGATCTTCATGGCCGGATAGCCGTTGTAGCGGATCAGCTGCACGGGACCGTTGATCCACTTGGCCGTCACGAATGCCGAGAAGGGCACCATGCCACCATTGGCGTTGCGGGCGTACAGGTTGGTCAGATCTTCAGGTTGCAGTCGACGGTTGGCATCGGCCTGCACGATCACGCGCTGCTGGCGGCCCAGGTTGGGGAAGTCGTTCACATAGGACGAACCCAGCGCCGTGGAGAGCACGCTGTTGATCGTCGAGAACGGCACGCCCAGCGCATTGGCCTTGTCGCGGTCGATGTCCAGTTGCAGCTGCGGCGCATCTTCCAGACCTTCCGGACGCACACCGGCCAGCACCTTGCTCTGCGAAGCCATGCCCAGGATCTGGTTGCGGGCCTGTACCAGGGCGGCGTGGCCCAGGCCGGCACGGTCCTGCAGACGGAAGGTGAAGCCCGTTGCATTACCCAGTTCCGGGATCGGCGGCGGATTCAGCGGGAAGACGATCGCGTCCTTGATCTGCGAGAAGGCACCGAAAGCCTTGCCGGCAATCGCATCAGCCGATTGCGACTTGTCGCGCTCGGACCAGTCCTTCAGCGGGGTAAACACCAGCGCCGCGTTCTGGCCATTGCCCGAGAACGAGAAGCCCAGCACGGCAATGGCGTGTTCGACCGCCGGATCCTTGAGGTAGTGCTGCTCAATCTTCTTGACCACCTCCAACGTACGCGCCGTACTTGCACCCGGCGGCAGCTGGACGTTGGTGATGATGTAGCCCTGGTCTTCGTTGGGCAGGAAGGAAGCCGGCAATCGCACGTACAGCAAGCCCACGCAGGCCACGATGACCACGTAGACGATCATGTAGCGACCGGCCTTGTTGAGCATCTTGCCGATCACGCCCTGATAGCTGTTGGCGGTGGTGTTGAACTTGCGGTTGAACCAGCCGAAGAAACCCTTCTTCTCGTGGTGGTGACCCTTCTCCACCGGCTTGAGGATGGTCGCGCACAGTGCCGGCGTGAGGGTGAAGGCCATCAGCACCGAGAACACCATGGAAGCCACCATCGACAGCGAGAACTGGCGATAGATCGCGCCCACGGCGCCACCGAAGAAGGCCATCGGGATGAACACCGCAATCAGCACCAGGGTGATACCGATCAGCGCGCCGCTGATCTGGCCCATGGCCTTGCGGGTCGCGTCAGCCGGCGAGAGGCCTTCCTCGCTCATGATGCGTTCGACGTTTTCCACCACCACGATCGCATCGTCGACCAGGATACCAATGGCCAGCACCATGCCGAACATGGTCAGCACGTTGATCGAGAAGCCGAACAACAGCAGCGTGGCAAAGGTTCCCAGCAGCGCCACCGGCACCACGATGGTCGGGATGATGGTGTAGCGGATGTTCTGCAGGAACAGGAACATCACCAGGAACACCAGCACGATGGCTTCGATCAGGGTCTTGACCACTTCCTCGATCGAGATCTTGACGAACTTGGAGGTGTCGTAGGGGATGGTGTACTTCACACCGGCCGGGAAATACTTGGCCAGCTCTTCCATCTTCTTGTGCACGGCGGTGGCAGTGCCGAGCGCGTTGGCAGTCGGCGAAAGCTGCACGCCGATGAACGACGAAGGCTTGCCATCCAGGCGGCCGGACGTGTCATAGCTCTGGCCACCGACTTCGATGCGGGCCACATCACGCAGGCGCACGCTCGAACCATTGGCATTGGCGCGCAGCACGATGTTGCCGAACTGCTCGGGCGAAGTCAGCTGGCCGTTGACCACCACGGTGGCCGCGATCTGCTGGGTGCCCGGGCTGGGCAGGGCGCCCAGGGTACCGCCGGCCACCAGTGCATTCTGCGCCTGGATCGCTGCGGTCACATCCGCGGGGGTCAGGCTCAGGCCGATCAGCTTGTTCGGGTCGATCCAGATGCGCATGGCGCGTTCGGTACCGAACAACTGCGCCTGGCCCACACCAGGCACGCGCTTGATTTCGTTCAAGACGTTGCGTGACAGGTAGTCACCCAGCGCCACCGGATCGAGCTTGCCATCGGTGGAAGACAAACCGATGAAGAGCAGGAAGTTGGAACGCGACTTGGTCACCTGCACGCCCTGTTGCGTCACGGCCGCCGGCAGGCGGGCCTCGACGCGCTTGAGGCGGTTCTGCACATCCACCGCCGCCAGGTCCGGATTGGTTTCCGGCGAGAAGGTGATGGTGATCTGCACCTGGCCGTTGGCCTGGCTTTGCGACTCGATGTATTGCAGGCCATCGGCGCCGTTCATTTCCTGTTCGATCAGGCTGGTCACCGAATCGTCCAGGGTCTGCGCGGTCGCACCCGGATAAGTGGCCGTGACCACGATGGTCGGCGGCGCGATGCTGGGGTACTGGGCCACCGGCAAGCCGGTAATGGCCAGCGCACCGGCCAGCATGATGAAGATCGCTAGCACCCACGCAAATACGGGGCGATCAATAAAGAACTTTCCCATCTGGCAGCCTCTTAGTTAGCTTTCGGTTGGGCGCTCGCCTCTTGCTTGGCCGGCTGGCCAGAAGCTTGTGCGGGAGCGCCCGCGGGATTCCATTGGACCGGCTTGACGGTGGCGCCCGGGCGGACCTTCTGCAGGCCTTCCACGATGACGCGATCACCTTCCTTCAAGCCATCGATGACCTGCCAGTTGTTGCCGCGTGCACCGCCCGTCTTGACCGGACGCGCCTCGACCTTGCTCTCGGCATTGACCACCATCACCGAGGAGCCGCCGGCATCACGCATCACCGCTTGTTGCGGCACCAGCAGGGCTTGTTCGTCCACGGCTTGCTCGATCTTGGTCCGCACGTAGGTGCCCGGCAGCAGCAGGCGCTTGGGGTTGGGGAATTCGGCGCGCAGCGAGACCGAACCGGTGCTTTCATCCACGCTGATGTCGGAGAAGAGCAGCTTGCCCGGCTGTTCATAAGCCTGGCCGTTTTCCAGTACCAGGGTCACGCTGGCCTTGTTGTCGCCCACGCTCTTGAGTTGACCGGCAGCCATGGCCTGCTGCAGCTTCAACAGGTCGGCGCTGGACTGGGTCACGTTGACGTAGACCGGATCGAGCTGCTGCACCAGGGCCAGCTGGGTGGCATCACCCTGGCCCACCAGCGCACCTTCGGTCACCAGCGCGCGGCCGATGCGGCCGGAGATGGGCGAGGTCACGGTGGCATAACCCAGGTTCAGGTTGGCAGTCTGCACCGCTGCCTTGCCGGCGGCGACATCGGCTTCGGCCTGCTTCTGGGCGGCCACGGCGTTGTCATATTCCTGCTTGGAGACGGCGTTGACTTCCACCAGCGGCTTGTAGCGCTGCGCGGTCAGCGAGGTCTGCGTCAGGTTGGCCTGGGCGCGTGCCAGCGTGGCTTGTGCGCTTTCCAGGCTGGCCTTGTACTGGGCCGGGTCGATCTTGAAGAGCACCTGGCCCTCCTTGACCTCGCTGCCTTCCTTGAAGACGCGCTTTTGCACGATGCCTGCGACTCGTGCACGCACCTGCGCCACGCGGAAGGCTTCCACCCGGCCCGGCAGTTCATTGGTGATGGCCACGCGCTGCGGGGCGATGGTCACCACCGACACCTCGGCCGGCGGCATCTGGCCGCCTTGCGCGGCGGGTTTCTGTCCGCAGGCAACCAGCGCGGCGGCAACGGCGACGGTCATGGTGAGGCGCGTGAAACGACTGACTGAGCTCATAGATATCTCGCACGAAAGTAAAGTTGAAGCCGCCAGGGGCGGCGATGAAACGAATTCGGTAGAACCGGTCACGACGATGATGCTGTGCCTGTCATCCGTTGATGGAGGGGATGGATGAGCCGGGCCACAGATTGTTGCAATGCAAAAAAAGTCCCCACCCCCCTTAGGCCAGGGTGATGAATTTTTTTGCAGATGATGAACGGCAGGAACTTGAAGCGGATGCTATTATACATACATCCATGAATGTATGTATTTCTTCCAGACATCACATTAATTTATCAAACTTGTTTGAAACGGCGTAGCAAAATATGAGCGATTCCTTGCATTTTGGTTCGAAAGCTACTGTGATGCCGTTTCCGCTGGTCTGAACCCGAGCTCTTCCATGCCTCCAGGCTATTGGCCGAGCTGCTGGGAAGACGAATTTGACGCCCTGATATTGTGCACGAAACTTACTTACTTCTTCATGACCGTGACTGCTCTCATGAAGCCTTCGACCAAATTCCGCCGCTTGCGGGTGATGTGCATCCGCAACACGGCTGCCCCATGGTGCGCCTGAAGGCCGGCGCCATGGGCATTTCCCGGGGAGCTTGCTGACATGGCCCGTTCGACCAAGGAAGAAGCGCTGGAAACGCGCGCCCGCATCCTCGATGCGGCCGAGCAGGTGTTCCACGAGCGCGGTGTCTCGCAGACATCGCTGGCCGATGTGGCCAAGGCTGCCGAAGTCACGCGCGGAGCGATCTACTGGCATTTCAAGAACAAGAGCGACTTGTTCGACGCCATGTGTGAACGCGTGCGCCTGCCCATGGAAGCGGTGCTGGAAGAAAACGCCAGCCCGCAGGTGGAAGACCCGCTGGGGCAATTCCTGCGCAGTGGCATCTACGTGCTCACCATGGCCGCGACGGACGAGCGATGCCGGCGCGTGTTCGACATCATCTTCAACAAGTGTGAATTCGCCGACGCCCACGACCCCATCCTGATTCGCCAGCGCGAATGCCATGTGGACGGCCTGCTGCGGCTGGAGCAGATCCTGCTCAATGCGGTGGCACGCGGCCAGCTTCCGGCGACGCTCGATATCCGCCTGGCCTGCCTGGCGGCGCACGCCACCTTCAGCGGCTTGCTGACGGACTGGTTCTTTTCCCCCGACAGTTTCGACCTGGTCAAGGATGGCGAGCGCATCCTGGCGGCTTCGCTGTACGCGCTCAAGACCGCACCGTCGCTGCAGAAAGCGTAGCCCGGCCAAGCACGATAAAACCTTGCGGTTTTCAGGCGATATGAAGAATCAGGATAAAACGGAAGGGAATTGAGGCAGGCCGGAGAACCCGGCCCCCGCCTGACCGGCCTGCGCCATGTGCATGACGCCCGCCGGCCAGAATGCGATATGAATCAATAAACCAAAAAAACCGGCTCAATAGGTCGGCATCGAAGGATCCACCTGGGCCGCCCAGGCGTGCACGCCTCCGCTCAGGTTGATGACCTTGGTGAACCCCTGGCGCTCCAGGAAGGCAGCCACCTGCATGCTGCGGCCACCGTGATGGCAGATGCAGACCACCGGTTGTTCCTCGTCCAGCTCCGAGAAGCGGCCGGGAATGGTGTTCATCGGAACCAGCTGCGAGCCGGCGATGTGGCAGGTCTGGTGTTCCCAGGGTTCACGCACATCCAGCAGCAGGGGCGTGGGGCGCTCCGGATCGTTGATCCAGGCCGCCAGTTCCGGGGCAGAGATGTGCTCCATGATGCTTTTCCTGTCTCGGCCTGGCGGCTCAGAACGTGAAGTGGGACGGCGTGATCGCTGCATGCAGCGGCTTGGCCAGGGTTTCCACGATGTTGACGGTCTCGAAGGCGTGTTCCGAGGTGCGGGTGATCAATTGCAGTTCCATCACCGGGGCCGAACCGACGATGGCCAGCAGGCGGCCGCCGATCTTGAGTTGCTTGCCGAAGGCTTCCGGCAGCAGCGGCAGCGAGCCCGAGATGACGATCACGTCGTATTCGCCAGCCTTGCCATCGGCGCCGGTCCAGCCTTGCGCGCCATTGCCCAGTTGCACGTCGACGTTGGCCACGCCGTAGTCCGACAGGTTCTGCTCGGCCAGGGACTTCAGTTCCGGCGAGATTTCCACGGACGTCACGTGACGCGCCTTGTGCGCCAGCAGGGCCGCCATGTAGCCCGAACCTGCGCCGATTTCCAGCACGTATTCGTGCTTCTTCACATTGGCTTCCTGCAGGATGCGCGCTTCGATCTTGGGGGCCAGCATGTTTTCACCACCCGGCAGCGGGATCTCGGTGTCGAAGAAGGCCAGGCTGCGATAGGCGGCCGGGACGAATTCTTCACGCTTGACGACCATCAGCAGGTCCAGCACGTCTTGCGCCAGCACGTTCCAGGGGCGGATTTGCTGCTCGATCATGTTGAAGCGGGCTTGTTCGATATTCATGGCGTTGGCTCGATCTAATCTAATAGCGACGGAAAGGCAGCATTTTAGCAAACACCGCCCAGCTAATCAGCCCATCTATGCGCTGAAAAAGCCGCCGGAGGCGCTTCTGTTGCCGGTTTTCCTCAATGCAATGCGAGCGCGGCAGGCCCGCGTCAGGCTTTGAGCCCGTTCAGGCAAAGGTCGATCATGCTCTCCAGGTAGGCCAGCGGATCGATGGGCGTGGCCGCGCAGGGTGCGAGTGACTGCTCCCACAGCATCAGCATGATGAGGGGCGCGACGATGACTTTCTTCATGGCATCGGCGTCGACCCGGCGGAATTCCCCGCGCGCCATGCCGCGTTCGAGCACGCGCACCACGGTCGCATCCCCGCGCGCGGTGACTTCATCATGGTAGAAGCGCGCCAGTTCGGGGAAGTTGCCGGATTCGGCCACCATCAGCTTGGCGATGCCGACCACGCCGGAGTGCGAGGCGGATTGCCACCAGTGCAGGATGAGGTCGCGCAGCAGCTCGGCACTGCTGCCGGCGTGGCCCTCGATGCGGGCTTCGGCCTGATCCAGCAGGGGCAGCACGTTGGTGCGCACCACCGACTTGAAGAGGCTTTCCTTGCCATCGAAGTAGAGATAGAGCGTGCCCTTGGAGACGCCCGCGCGGGTGGCGACGTCTTCGAGGCGGGTAGCGGCATAACCGCGTTCGACGAACAGCTCCAGGGCCGCCGCCAGCAATTCCTGGGGGCGGTCTTGCTTGCGTCGTTCCCAACGCGGTTCTTTGGCCGATGCAGACATGAGAAACAAGATTACCGGGACGGGGCACTGTAAGTGGCAAGCCGCGCCGGCGTCAAGCGGCCAGATCAAGAGTGGCCAGGTCAAGCCACCGGTACCGCGTGCCGCCCGATGCACTACAATGCAGTCCCCCAGCGCCACCCTCCACCAGGAAAGTCCATGAACTGCCGAGACGCATGCGGCGCCTGCTGCATCGCCCCTTCCATCACCAGCCCGATACCCGGCATGCCCGATGGCAAGCCGGCTGGCGTGCCGTGCGTGCAACTGGGCGAGGACATGCGCTGCAAGATCTTCGGCCAGCCCGAACGCCCGGACTTCTGTGCGGGCCTGCAGCCTTCGGTGGAGATGTGTGGAGAGAACCGCGGTCAGGCCATCGCCTGGCTCAGTGAACTGGAGACGCTGACGGCGCCGGGCAGCCAAGCTGGCCGGCGACGGGAGAGCACCTGAAGCGGGAAGCCTGTCTAGAAAGCTTCCTCGCGCCGCCGTCGGGCTTCTTCGCGGATATCCTCGATGAGCCGGCGGGTATCCACCTTTTCCTTGAGGTGTGCGGCATGGGCTTCACGGCTGATGGGAGCGATGGTAGTGAGCTCCTTCAGATCGGCAGTACTTTCTTCGTGTCGATGATGCACCGCTGCTCCTGTGTCGATAGGGGGAGGGAGGAACTCTGCCTTTGTACCACGGATCGGGCGCCTTTGGCGAGTTTGGCATCAAATGACTGCTGATGTCGGGCCGATGCGCCCCGTTCCGGTGCTCAGGGGAAGATTTCCGCCAGCCGCTCGCTCGGACGCACCAGCAACGTGCCTTTGGGCGCCACCACGATGGGGCGGTTGATGAGGATGGGATGTTCCAGCATGGCGTCGATGAGCTGCGCGTCCGTCACACCTTCGGCATCCAGCCCCAGTTCCTTGTAAAGCGCTTCCTTGCTGCGCACCACCTCGCGCACCGGCACTCCCATGGCCTTGATGAGGCCTTCGAGCGTGGCGCGGTCGGGCGGATTCTTCAGGTATTCGATGATGGTCGGCTCCACGCCGCCATCGCGCAGCCCTTGCAGGACATTGCGTGAGGTGCCGCACTTGGGGTTGTGATAGATCGTGATGCCGGTGTTGGTGCTCATATCGTTCGTTGGAAGAGGGAATAAAAAATTCATCTTAGCGCGCTTAGCTGACAGCAAAACGTCAGTTTTGTCACCCTGCTAAGGTAAAATCCATTTTTGTTGCAGCGCACCGAGTGCACTTTTTTCAGCCACTCGTGGTCGAAAGGCCGCTTTACGGCGAAGAAATTCATTCCGGATGGCCCTTCAACCGCATTTTTGCAGGGTTCGGCCGTCGCCGGCGTCCGGAAAACCGTCCATTGCTTCCTGTTTGCGTGGCCACTGGCACCCAACGAAGCGGATCGGCGGGCTTTCGGGCCTGAAAGCAGCCATTTTCCTTCATTTCCCTTCAACCCCACATCAACAGCCACCCACAGCACCCGTATGGATACTCTCCTCGCGCTCAAGGCGCTCATCATGGGCATCGTCGAAGGCCTGACCGAATTCCTGCCCATTTCCTCCACCGGCCACCTGATCCTGGCCAACAGCCTGCTGCAGTTCACCGGCCCCGACTTTTCCAAGGAAAAGGCCGATGTCTTCGAGATCGTCATCCAGGCCGGCGCCATCCTGGCGGTGTGCTGGGAGTACCGGGTACGCATCGCCACCGTCTTGACCGGCATGTTTTCTGACCGCAAGGCCCAGCGCCTGGTGATCAACCTGATCGTGGCCTTCCTGCCGGCAGCCATCCTGGGCTTCCTGTTCAGCCGCCGCATCAAGGAGGTGCTGTTCAACCCGGTCTCGGTGGCCATCGCCTTCATCGTCGGCGGCCTCATCATCCTGTGGGTGGAACGCCGCAACAAGGACCGCATGAGCATGGCCTCGGCGCGCGTGGAAACGGTGGATGACATGACCCCGCTGGATGCCCTGAAAGTCGGCATTGCCCAGGCCTTCGCGCTGATCCCCGGGACCAGCCGCTCGGGTGCCACCATCATCGGCGGCATGATGTTCGGCCTGTCGCGCAAGGCGGCGACCGAATTCTCGTTCTTCCTGGCCATCCCGACCCTGTTTGCTGCCACCATCTATTCGCTCTACAAGGAGCGCGCCCTGCTATCGGCGGCCGACGTGCCGCTGTTTACCGTGGGCACCGTGGCCGCCTTCGTCTCGGCCTTCCTGTGCGTGCGCTGGCTCCTGCGCTACATCAGCTCGCACGATTTCACCATCTTCGCCTGGTATCGCATCGTCTTCGGCATCATCGTCCTGGTGACCGCCTATACCGGCGCCGTTGCCTGGGTGGAGTGATCCCCCGGCGCCTGGCCCCGTGCATGGCATGCGCGGGCGTCAGGCGCCTGTCAGCCAGCGCCCGGGCGGGCGCGGTACACTGCAGCACCCGTGGCCGGCCTCGCTGCCGGCGGCGGCGACAACATCTCTTTCGCCAACTCCCTTCAGAGCACACACCCCATGGCCAACGTCTGCAGCGCCGGGCTTGATATCGGCTTTGCCTCCCTCAGTTACGCGCAGATCGGTTTCCTCGGCATCGTCCAGGGCATCACCGAACTGCTCCCCATTTCATCGACCGCCCACATGCGCGTGGTGCCGGCCTTCCTCGGCTGGCATGATCCGGGTTCGGCCTTCTCCGCGGCCATGCAGCTGGCCGCGCTGGCGGCCGTCATCAGCTACTTCCGGCGCGATGTGAGCGCCGTCACCGGCGGCAGCCTGGCCGCCTGGCGCCGCCGCGATTTCAGCGATCCCATGTTCAAGCTGGCCGTGGCCATCATCCTGGCCACCATCCCCATCGGCATTGCCGGGCTGGCGTTGTCGCATGTCTTGAATGCCTGCGGCTCGCCGCTGCGCAGCCTGACCGTGATCGGCTGGTCCTGCATCGTCATGGCGGTCTTGCTGGCGATTTCCGAACTGGTCTGCCGCCATCGCCGCAGCGTCGACCAGATGCGCCTGCGCGATGCCTTGATCGTCGGCCTGGCCCAGGTCGGTGCGCTGATCCCGGGCGTCTCGCGTTCCGGTTCCACGCTCACGGCCGCGCTGTTCCTGAACTTCCGCCGGGAGGAAGCGGCACGCTTTTCCTTCCTGCTGGGTTTGCCCGCCATCGCCCTGGCCGGATTGAAGGAACTGGCCGTATTGCTGCACGCCCATATCCCGCTGGAAGCCTGGGGCGTCCTGCTCTTCGGGCTGGCCGTGGCGAGTGTTTCGGCCTTTGCCGCCATCTGGGGGTTGATGAAATTCCTGGAGCGTTTCTCGACATGGCCCTTCATCGTCTATCGAGCTGCGCTGGGCGTTTTCCTGCTGTTGGCGGTGTCGCGAGGCTGGCTGCAATAAAATAGCGCCTTCGCTACGCAGCAGCTTCAGGTTTTTCCATGGTCGATTTCGATTCCCTGCCTCCCGGCGCCACCCAGCAAGAACGTGCATTGCACGTGCTGGAGACGGTGTTCGGCTACTCGTCCTTCCGCGGTCACCAGGGCGAGATCGTCCAGCACGTCGCCGGGGGCGGGGATGCCCTCGTGCTCATGCCCACCGGCGGCGGCAAGTCGCTCTGCTACCAGGTGCCGGCGCTGCTGCGCGAGGGCACCGGCGTGGTGGTCTCGCCCTTGATTGCGCTCATGCAGGACCAGGTCGATGCGCTGGCCGAAGTCGGTGTGCGGGCGGCCTTCCTCAATTCCACCCAGAGTTTCGACGAAGCCCTGCAGATCGAGCGCCGCCTGCGCCAGGGCGACCTGGACCTGCTTTATGTCGCTCCCGAACGCCTGATGACGCCGCGCTGCCTGGACTTGCTGGAGTCGGCCCGCATCTCGCTCTTCGCCATCGATGAGGCGCACTGCGTCTCGCAATGGGGGCATGATTTCCGTCCGGAATACATCAAGCTCTCGATACTGCACGAGCGTTTCCCGCAGGTCCCGCGCATCGCGTTGACGGCCACGGCCGACCAGCAGACCCGCGAAGAAATCATCCATCGCCTGCAACTGGAAGATGCGCGCCAGTTCGTCTCCTCCTTCGATCGTCCCAACATCCGCTACCAGATCGTGGAAAAGGCCAATGGCCGCAAGCAGTTGCTGGACTTCATCAAGAGCGAACACCCCGAAGACGCCGGCATCGTCTACTGCCTCTCGCGCAAGAAGGTCGAAGAGACGGCCGAGTTCCTGCGTGGCGAAGGCCTCAATGCGCTGGCCTATCACGCCGGCATGGACTACGCGCTGCGCACCAAGAACCAGGCGCGCTTCCTGCGGGAAGACAAGATCGTGATGGTCGCCACCATCGCCTTCGGCATGGGCATCGACAAGCCCGACGTGCGTTTCGTCTGCCACCTCGATTTGCCCAAGAGCGTGGAAGGCTACTACCAGGAGACCGGCCGCGCCGGCCGCGACGGCCTGCCCGCCGACGCCTGGATGGCCTACGGCTTGCAGGACGTGGTGCAGCAGCGCCGCATGATCGACGAATCCGAAGCCGACGAGACCTTCAAGCGCGTGCTCGGCACCAAGCTCGACGCCATGCTCTCCCTGTGCGAGACGCTGCACTGCCGGCGCGTGCACCTGCTGGACTATTTCGGCGAGAAATCCAGCCCCTGCGGCAATTGCGACACCTGCCTCACGCCCCCGGTCTCCTTTGATGCCACGGTCGAGGTACAGAAACTGCTCTCCACCGTCTATCGCGTCGAACAGCGCTTCGCCCCCGGCCATGTGATCGAGGTGCTGCGCGGCATCGATGGCGAGCGCGTCAAGCAATGGCGTCACGATCAGCTTTCCGTTTTTGGCGTGGGCAGCGATCGCGGCGAGGCGGAATGGCGCGCCATCCTGCGTCAGGTGATCGCGCTGGGTTTGCTGACAGTGGACGCCGAGAACTACAGCGCCCTCAAGCTCACCGAGGCCGCGCGCCCGGTGCTGCGCGGTGAACAGCAGGTGCAGCTGCGGCGCTATCGCAAGCCGGAAAAAGCCAAGCGCAGCTCGCAGCGCTCCAGCTTCGTCGAGACCGACCTCAGCAGCCAAGAGCAGGCGCTCTTCGAGAAGCTGCGCTGGTGGCGCATGGAAACCGCGCGCACGCACAACGTGCCGGCCTACGTCATCTTCCACGATGCCACCATGCGCGAGATCGCCAAGGCCCGGCCGCAGTCGCTGGACGACCTGCGCCACGTCACCGGCGTGGGTGAAAAGAAGCTGGAAACCTATGGCGCCCAGATCATCGACCTGATCGCCGGCATGGAGTCGGCCGACGCCTGAGGGGGCGGCGGCAATTCTCCCTGATTCTCGTCAACTCCCTTCATTCCCTCCGCCATCCGCACCAGCGCTGTGCAGCGCCGGGCGGGCGTTTGCGGCTGACGTTGCTGCCGTAACACAACTTTCCTTCATACGGCACTTTTACCGGCCTCTTCCCCGATTTGCTGACCCCGCTTGGCGATATCATCAACGACGGGGAATCGGGTTCAACACCAACGAAGGTGAGCCGGGGGGCGATATGAAACTCAATGATCTGAAGATAGGCGTGCGCCTGGGCATGCTGTCGGCACTGCTGCTGGCGGCCATCGCCTTTGTCGGCATACGTGGCGTGATGGTGGTCGGGGAAGTCTACGGCCAGGGGGCGCACGGCATGGAAACGGGGGCCCTCATCGAGCAGTCGGTCGATGCCGCCCGCAGTGCGCAGGTGCAATTCAAGATCCAGGTGCAGGAGTGGAAGAACACCTTGCTGCGCGGCAAGGATCCCGCCGCCTTCAACAAATACCGCCAGGCCTTCATCGATGAAAGCGCCGCCACCCAGAAGCAGCTCAAGACCCTGGAAGCCCTGATGCCGCGCATCGGCATGGAGGCCGAGCCCGCACGCAAGGCCCAGCAGGCCCATGCCGAGCTGCTCAATCGTTATCTTGAAGCCCTCAAGCTCTACGCCTCCGACGATCCCGCCTCGGTAGCGCGGGTGGATGAACAGGTCAAGGGCGTGGATCGCGTACCGACCAAGATGATCGATGACATCGTCGTGGCCGTGCTGGAGCACAGCCGCAAGACACGCGAGTCCATCAATGCTGACAGTCTTTCCGACTACCAGCAGGCGCGTTTGCTGCTGCTGGTCTCGATCGGCCTGTCGCTGCTGCTGGGCCTGGCCATCACCTGGACCCTGGTGCGCAGCATCGTGCGCCCGCTGGGCGAAGCGGTGCAGATTGCCCGGACGGTGGCGGCGGGTGACCTGCGCTCGGAGGTCGTCATTCGTGGCAAGGACGAAACGGCGCAACTGCTGCACTCATTGAAGGAGATGAACGACAACCTGGCCGGCATCGTCTCAGAAGTGCGCAGCGGCACCGGTGCCATCACGGTGGCGGCTACCGAGATCGCCAGTGGCAACCGCGACTTGTCCGAGCGCACGGAGGAGCAGGCCGGTTCGCTCGAAGAGACTGCCGCCTCGATGGAAGAGATCACCTCCACCGTGCAGAAGAACGCCGAGAACACGCACCAGGCCCATCAACTGGCCGACCATGCCTCGGGGGTGGCGCGCAAGGGGGGCGACATGGTTGGTGCGGTGGTGCAGACCATGCAGGCCATCGAGGAGAGTTCGCATCGCATCGTCGAGATCATCAGCGTCATCGACGGCATCGCCTTCCAGACCAATATCCTCGCGCTCAATGCCGCAGTGGAAGCCGCGCGCGCCGGCGAGCAGGGGCGCGGGTTTGCGGTGGTGGCCTCGGAGGTGCGCAGCCTGGCCCAGCGCAGCGCCACGGCCGCGCGCGAGATCAAGGAACTGATCGATGATTCGGTCGGCAAGATCAACGCCGGCTCGGCCCTGGTCAATGGTGCCGGCAACACCATGGAAGACATCATCAGCGCCATCCAGAAGGTCGCGGCCATCATGGATGACATCAACGTGGCCAACCGCGAGCAGAGTACCGGCATCGATGAAGTCAACAAGGCGGTGGTGCAGATGGATAGCGTCACCCAGCAGAATGCCGCGCTGGTGGAAGAAGCTGCTGCAGCGGCGGAGAGCCTGCAGTTCCAGGCGGAATCGCTGTCACGGGCGGTGGCTGTATTCAAGCTCAAGTGAGGCCACGGCACAAATGAAAACGGCATGCCATCGTGGCATGCCGCTGGTGCGATCCTTCGGTGAGACGGGCGATATCGGTGATACGGGTGATCAGTTCAGGTGATCGCTTTTGTTCATCACCTTGGTGATTCCAGGATGTGATCACTTTCCCTCATCACCCGACGGATGCACGATTGAGGGAATCATCCGTGCATCCGACGCGCATCCTCAGGCGCGTTTTTCAAACACCAGGTCCCACACACCATGACCGAGGCGCAGGCCACGGTTTTCGAATTTGGTGGTATCGCGGTAATCCGGACGCGGCACGTAGCCGGAGGGATCGGTTGCGGTGTTCTTCAGGGTCGGTTCGGCCGACAGCACTTCCAGCATCTGGATGGCATATTCTTCCCAGTCGGTGGCGCAATGGATATAGCCGCCGGGGGCCAGGCGCGTGCTGATCAGTTGCACCAGGGGCGACTGGATCAGGCGGCGCTTGTTGTGGCGCGCCTTGTGCCACGGATCGGGGAAGAACACGTGCACGCCAGCCAGGGAATCGGGGGCGATCATGTTGGTGAGCACTTCGACGGCATCGTGCTGGATGATGCGCACGTTTTCCAGGTTGCCCTCGCCGATCAGCTTGAGGTAGCTGCCCACGCCGGGGGTATGGACTTCGACGCCGATGAAGTTTTTCTCGGGCATGAGGGCCGAGATTTTGGCGCTGGTTTCACCCATGCCGAAGCCGATTTCGAGGATGGTCGGCGCCTGGCGTGCGAAGGTGGCGGCCAGGTCCAGCGGGGCCTTGTCGTAGGGGACCAGGAAGCGCGGTCCCAGTTCTTCCAGCGCGCGTCCTTGCGCGACCGAGACACGTCCGGCGCGGGTGACGAAACTGCGGATGCGGCGCTCGCTGGGATCATAGAACAGCGGCTTGCCGGATTTGTTTTCAGACATGGATGACTCGAAGCAATTGAGGCGCGGCCCGCAAAGTCGCACCGGTCAGGGACGGGCGAACAGGGCCGCAGGGAAGCGATCTGGAGCGGGTGAAGGGGATCGAACCCTCGTCTTAAGCTTGGGAAGCTTCTGCTCTACCATTGAGCTACACCCGCGTGTGGGTGGGGATTATACCGGGTAACTGGGTGGTTTTTCCAATGTTGGGAATTTGCTGGAGTGCTACTAATATTTGCTCTAACCATTTTTATTTTTTTCCTCTAATTGCAAAATGATGGCTCTGAGCTTTGCGGCGATAATTTCATTGCTCTTACTAACTGTATTTCCAAACACAGTCTCAATAAGCGAAAATGCATCAAGCGCGGCATTAAACTCTTCGTCACTAATCGCTAAATCCTCAAGCGTTTTAGGATGCATTAATCGATCTCTTACCGAGAATGTGTCAACTAAGTTTCTAAATAAAATTGTGTCAAAATCTGGGCACAAGTCTGTACCAAAAAGATCGTCAAACGTTCGTAACGAAAATTTAATCAGTGCGATTGAACCTGTCCTCAATCTCTTGCTTTGAATGATCCCGTTGTTTCCTATATCTATTTGTTGCTCTTTTAGCGCAAAGAATAATTCCGATCTTGCATTCGGTTCTAAGCAATGAAGGATAACTTGGCGAAGTTGATAAGTCATAGCCTCAATAAATGCTGCGACAGCCCGAATTAAATGTCGTCTATAACTTTGGCTAATTTGCGCTGCTGAGTCTTTTTCTTTTTCTATGAGAACTAATATGTCACCACGTAATGCAAGATAAAGTTCTGCTATTGGACTATTTTTGGAAGTCTCTTCAGACATGGTTTCCACCTTTAATACATGAAGCTATTTTCTACGTATTAGAGCACGTGAGAGCGCGTACTTAACGCAGGATTGGACTGCGCGGGCAAATAGCCCCTTGGGGTATCAGGAGGAGCTTCGGCAGCGGCTCTTGCTATTCAGCTGCTGGCGCCGCCGGTTGATCCGAGGTGAATTCAGGTTCAGCTTATTTTTCTTGCTCCTTGCCCTCCCGCGCTTTCCTCTCTTTTGCATATTTCTCGGACATCTTGCGCCATTGATTCAGTTGCCGAAAATAAGTCCGCTTGACGCTGACCTCCGATAACGGCTGGATGCCTCGAATCGGACTGACGGGAGGGACGCGACGTTCGCTCATGATGCCTGGCTCCTGCTGTGGTCTGTTTGTTCGCAATATCCCGCTCCCGGGGAAATTGCACATACCCGGTTGAATATTGTCATCACTGGGTCTCAGGCACCAAGCCATGTTCCACCATCGCCCGGCGCGCCTCCTCTTCGCCCAGCAGCGTCAAAAACGCCCGCCCCGCCACCCCTGACGAAGACCGCGCGTCCACCGCCCCCACATACACGGTGTAATTCTGAATGGCCGCCGGCAACGGCCCCACCAGCTTTGCACCCTTGACCTGCAGAATCTCGCTCTGCTGATGCAGTGCCAGCACGGCACTTCCATCCACCAGTTTTTCCGCCACCAGACCGCCAGGCACAAGCACTTCCTTAGAATGCATCTGGGCTGCTATGCCAAGTTGTTCAAACAATTTCTCCAGATAGATCCCGCTGGACCCTCCCGCCTTCGGATCGATCATTGCCACCGAAGGCGCGTCCAGCAACGCCTTCCTGAATTGCGCCACGGTGGCAATGGCTGGCGAGGGCGCGCCTTGCTTGACCGCCACCGCAATCCCCACGCGCGCAATTGCGCGCTCGCTGGCCAGGTTCAGGTAGCCGTCCTTGCCCAAGCCGCGCAGGACACCTTCCGGTGCCACCACCACGTCGACCGGTTCACCGGATCGCACTCGTTTGTCCACCACGCCACCGGTGGCATTGTCGACCTTCACATGAATTCCGCTGCGCCGTTCGAAATCGGCCGCTACCGTGCGCACGATGGGCGCAATCGCGCCGGCCGCCAGCACGCGGAGTTCGTCCGCAGAGGCGGGTATTGAAACAAAGAACGCCTGGCAAGCGAAGGCCAATAGCGGGATGGGGTAAGCGCGCACGATTTCTCCAAGAACTGTAAGGCGAGTGGGGCATGCGGCATGACGCCGGCATTTCGGGCACTTTGATTATATGCCGTCGACTTACCGTGGTCTCGCGGTACGGAAAACTGGTGTGGATTAGATTGCGCAGCGAATTTACTCTAATGGTTGACTTCTGATAAAGTGAAAGAAGGGAGTAGTCTAAGTTTTCAGAAATTTCAAATCAAAAGAAAAATCCACGTGAATCTTCAGCCAGATACCGCAACCCTGATGACGGTTGCAGACTTACTTGCGCAGCAACTTGTTATTCCAGCTTTTCAGCGCCCCTATGATTGGCGCAACGAAAAGGTTAGAGGAAGGGCTCAGGTAAGCGATTTCGTCTATGACATTGAAGACGCCATCCACAAGAGGCAACCCCTTTTCTTGGGGATGATCGTAGCCTGCCAAGACCCTAACGGAGCACTTCAGATCGTAGATGGTCAGCAGAGGCTGACCACCTTGATGCTTGCCTTGGCGGCGAGCGGTAAGGCGTCTAAGCTGGTTGATCATTCTGTTTTTCCTGTTAAGAGTTGGATCAAGATCAAGCAGGATGATCAAATATTCTTCGAGAAGCTGGTCGCCGGAGTGCAGCCAGACGAGCCAAATACACTTTCTCAAAGACTGTTGGCTGATGCATTCAGCGAGCTAAAGACCCGTAATCTTGACGCTGAACAGTTGCTCCAATGTCGACTCATCGTATATCTCGCACCCACCATAGCTGGAGCTACTAGCCTTTTTGAACGTATCAATTTGCGTGGGAAGGAAGTTAGTCAATTCGATCTCGTCAAAAACAAGCTAATCGAGTGGGCTGCCACTTGTGAGGGCACTCAGCAGGAGGAGTTGGTGCGTAGGATTACGCAACGATATGGTGACCTATATCGTCTTCTGGATCCCGAGGGCGTAAGCCGGGAGCAGGAATATGATAGTGACCGTTTGCTGCGGATCCACTGGATCCTTTTTGATAACCATCCGTTTTCGAGTTCTGACCGGGTGCTTGAAAAGATCGACGAGCGTATTCGCGAACGCTTGAAAGAGGATCAGGTCGCCAAGTACATCAGCGAGTATCTTGATGATCTGGTGGAAGTCTGCCGGGTTTGGTTGAGAGTGGAAGATCCTATTTCTCACCCTGAGCCGCATGCGGGGCTCAAGGAGGCGCTACTTGATTTCGTGAAGGTGCCAAGTGATGCTGAGTTGCAACCACTGGTCATCGCCGCGCTGATCCGGTTAAAAGCGGACGCCATCAAAGTCGTTCGAATGGCCGAAATCATTGCATTTAGGACCGCATTGGCTGATAAGCGAAGCAACTACGCTCGGTCGCGTAAGTGGAGAATCGCCAAAGAGTTCAAGCAGGGAATCTATGTTGACGATGTTGGCGATAAAGTTGATAGCGCCGAAAAACTCAATCATCAGATGTATTGGTCTTTCTGTCCGTATTGGGAAGCTGCTGAGTCAGATGCGATGGGAGGCGGAACGTTGTCAAAGGAAGAGCGTGAGGCAACGATCTTCCCCCTCAACTCTTTGGACTCGCCCAATTTCTACACTTCGTATGCCCGGTTGGTTCATTACATTTTCTGGAACTATGGACGCTATCTGCCGAAGTCTGATAAGTGGGCTGCGCTTACCAAGAGCGAACTTAATCCATTGACCCATGATGCTTGGTTCTCGCGTGAACCGGGACAATTCGGTACGTGGGACATTGAACACATTTATCCCGTCAACAGTGCCGATAAATCCACTCCCGCTGGACGAAAGTACGCTGCGAGTATGGCTCCTTACCTTCATCACCTTGGGAATCTGACCGTGTTGCCGCTCTCAGAAAATCGTAGCTGGAAGAACGCAAACTTTGATGAAAAGCTGCCGAAGCTTCAAGACGCTGTGCGTGTTTCTTTCAATGCATTGCTGAGTGAGAGCAAATATATCGGAAACCGTATGGCGTCCAGTCGAGAACATTGGGGTGAGAACAATTGCCGTAAGCGAGCAGCTGACATCAAGGAGTATGCGAGCATCCATTGGGGAACAGCTGCGATTCAGGCGTTGGGCGTTACTTGTTACGACGAACGTGTTGGGCTAGAGGTGGAGCAGGAGGACGACGAAGAAGAAGGCGTTAAGTGAGGGGTAACCAGGACAACGTGATAAGGCGACGTGAACATGCTTTATTATTTTCACGAACCGCTCAACCGCGTCGTTACTCATTACTGAGCGCCCAGACCGTGCTGCGCAACTTCAAAGGGAATCGCGTGAGTATGGTTGGAAGAGTTACGATCTCTCTGCCGCCGGGTCAATTCGCTTTCGGCGGATTGGGATCGGTGGACTGTTCTTTCAACTCTGAGCCGAACTCTGCCAGGACATCATCCAGGCGGGACATCGTTTCCTCTTTCAGATGGCCGTCGGTCAGAACCGTCGAATAGACACGCATCTCGACGGTACCGACCTTGCTGATATCTGTCGCTGTGATGAACGCCCATTTTTTTGACGGCATCCTATACGCCACGTACAGAACGTCTCGACCGCGAAGTTCTCTCAGTCCCGGGGCTGCCCCATATCGCGATAGTCCGCTGGCTTTCATCGCAGAGTCGAGTCTATTCATCAAGTCGCCATAGCGACTTGGATCAAGACGGATCTGGGCAAGATGCGTAGGTAACATCGCTTCGTGAGTACAGCCGCTCATGGCCGCGCACAATAGCAAGGCAGCCCCAAGGAAGCTCTTGCGGATATACATGCCCCGCCTTGAGAGCGCGTTTCTGTATTTCATGCTTGGATCATGAATGTATAAATCAGAAGATACTTCAGCAAATAGCTAAATGCCGAGAAGTATATCTTCCATCCATCCGAGTCGTGGCTCAACCACCGACATTGCCATCAGCTCATAAAGGCGGTCTTGATGCCGCCCCCTCATCCCAATCCCCAAACGCCCGCGACCGCCTGCCCGCATCCACCAGGCAATCCTTGACCACCTTCAACACCAGCAGTCCCACGGCAAACAGCACCACCATCAAGCCCGCCAGCAGCGCCGCTTCGCCCCACGTTGGCCAGCCCGGCGCGCGCCAGGGAAACCGCAGCTGCCGCGCCTGGGCAGATTGCATCACCGCAAAGCCCAGCCACCCCAGCATCGGTGCAAAGGGCAGCACGGTGCGCCAGACCAGCATCACGGGTCCGCAGAACACCAGCCAGTAAGTAAATATGCCCAGCGGCAACACCCCATGGCGCAACGCGCTCATCGCCATCGCCAGCGAATCCACACCTCGATCCTTGGCCAGTCCCGCGTCCGACAGGCCCGCCAGGAAAACGCAGACGATCAATGTCGCCAGCATCGCCGATTTGCGCGGCGACTCGGGCAGGCCGCGCCGCTCGCGCAGCAGCAGGTGCGCAAAGCAGCCGCCGCACAGCAGCGCCGTCAACACCGACGTGCAGGCGGTATAGGTCGGCAGCGAACGCGCCATCAACGTGATGGCCAGCAAGCTGACGCCAGCTGCGGCCAGGCAGGCCGCCATCCCTAGCCGCACACCCCGGTGGATAGGTAGCAAATGGGCGTGCTCGCTCATGGCCGACGACCTGGGAAGGAAAAGGGCGGGCACCAGCGGCATGGAGAGGCTCCTCGTCGCCACATCGCGGCAGAAAATGCAGGCAGGGAAGTCAGGGCAGGCATTGGCCAAATTCTAATGCGCGCGTGCCCAAATGAAACCAGTCCGATTGGACTGAAATGCCGCTGCAAGATGTAAATTACCGGCCGCGGCCACCGGACGTTGCGTGGGCCCAGTCCATATGGACTGCTTCAATTCCACGCACGCCTCACTTATAATTTTTTGCCCCATTTTTTTTATGGAATGGGCTGAGGCTCTCCGCCTCATTGATACCGGTCGGCATGGGGGCATGCCGGTTTTCACTCCGAATTCTTTGGAACTCTCATCGTCTATGTTGTTGCTCACCGGCAGTACCGGATTCATCGGGGGAGCGCTGGCCGCTCGTCTCATCAAGACGCCTCGCTGGGAGCGCTCACTGTTCCTGGTGCGCTCGGCCAATCGCGACGAGGGCCGCACGCGCCTGGCGTCCAACCTGCGCCTGCACGGCGTGAGCGAGCAGGACCTGGAGCGCCTCTCGCCGGACCAGATCATCTGCGGCGACCTCACCGGTGTGGAGCGCTGGATCGATGATCCACGCTTGCTGCAGGTCAACGATGTGGTGAACTCGGCCGCCCTGGCTTCTTTCGGCACCCATCGCTCCATCTTCCCCACCAACGTCGATGGCGTGCTTGCCATGGCGCACGGCCTCTGTCGCGGGCGCAAGCTGCGCCGCTTCATCCAGATCGGCACCGGCATGTCGTGCGGCCGCAATGCGCCACGCCCGGTGTCGGAAGATTATTCCCCCGGTGATGATGTCGAGCACTACCTCGATTACACCGCCAGCAAGTACGAGGCCGAACAGCGCCTGCGCACCGAATTGCCGGAGCTGCCGCTGGTCGTGGCGCGCCCCTCCATCGTGGTCGGCCATACCGAGCTGGGGTGTGCCGCCTCCGGCAGCATCTACTGGGTATTCCGCCTGGCGCGCGCCCTGCAGGCTTTCCCCTGCGAACTGGATCAGAAGATCGACGTGATCCCGGTGGACTATTGCGCCGAGGCACTGCACCTGCTGCTGGATAAATCGACGCTCAAATACTCGGCCTACAACATCTCCTCCGGCCCGAGCCATTCCTGCACGTTCGGCCAGATCGATGAAGCCATCAGCGTGGGCAGCGGTGAGCGCCCGATGTCCCGTTATCGCCAGACCCATTACGAAAGCTTCCTGCAGATGCAGGACCGCTTCAAGGACCTCATCGGTCCCTGCAACAAGCGCATCGTCTTGAAGGCGATCCGTGCGTATGGCTATTTTGCGGCGGAAGAAGTGCTGTTCGACAATGCGCGCCTGATCGAGGAAGGCATGCCTCCGCCCCAGCCGCTCACCGATTACGTGACCCTGTGCGAACGCACCAGCAAGGACATCCTCATCGCGCAGCAGATGAAGTACGACTACAAGACCTGAGCAAGGGCTTCAGGTCATCGCATTGCCGGCAAGGTTCAGGGCGCATCGAGCAGGATCTCGATGCGCTCCTTGCCGCGTCCCGTGTTCTTGCGTTTGAGCCGCAGCGCTCCCACCTCGGCCGTCGTGCGAGGGTGCGTACCGCCGCAGGCCATGCGCGCAAATCCTTCCACTTCCCAATAACGCCGCCCGGCGGCCTCATCGCTGAACGCGGTGACGATAGGCAAGCCCGCAGCCACCAGCTCCTGCGCCGCTGCTTCGATGGCCGGGAAGAGGGGCGCCAGGCTGGTGTCGCTGGCGAAGTCCACGCGCGCCTTGTCGATGGCGATATGTGCGCCGATGCGTTCGATCCCCGGCCGCATCTGGTAGACCAGCTGCAATACCATCTCGGCGGCGAAGTGCAGGCGCATCAGGCGATAGCGGCGGGCCCAGTCGATCTGCAGGTGGACGGCATCGCCGACCTGTAGGCCATGGCCCGCGGGCAGCGTGTAGACGATGCTCTGGTCGCGCTTCTCGGCCTGTAGAACGGGATGACCACCGAGTGTGCCGGCGTCGCTCTCCTGGCCGCCGGAGAAAGCGAAGAAGATGGTCTGTGCCACCTGCACCTGGTCGCCGTCGACGGCGGTGATGATGGTGTCGAGTTCGGTCTGGTAGGGCGCGGACCAGAAATTTTTGTGCGTCATGATGTGCCGATAACAGGAGAAAACAGGACAGGACGAAGCGAAATAATTTGTGGAGATGCGACATCGGTAAGGTCCCCTCCGCTGAACCTGGCGCGCGGTCCCCAGTCTACAGGCTGTTGCATCCTCGGACAGCCTAACAAAGGAGACCTCCCCATGTCGTTGCACGAAGATTATATCTTCCCGCTGCAGGCGCATCTGGCGCAGCCAGACTGGCCTGCGTTGGAGCATATGCTGCTCGCGCAGGGCTTCATCATTCCGCCGCGCGGCGAGGGCGTGCCCGGTCCTGCGCTGCAGGAATTGCTTCATCTTTTATGCAGAGCACTCGACTGCGGATTTCAATGGAAGGAGAATATTCGCACCACGGGCGATGTCTTGCGTTGCTATGTGGAATCGGGCGACCTGCCTGCAGATTTCCCTGCGCCTGATGATCTGACTATGGCCGAGACCGTGGCGCTGCTGGCCGAGCATGGCATCGTTATCAAAGACCCGTACGAGGAAAAAGCAGTCACATGGTCTAGTCCCATGTATAGCTTCGGTCCGGCGACACTGGCGCTGCTGAGTGCCGACTGCATGTCCGAGTACAAACGCGAGAGGCACAGATTCAGCCTGTGCCTGGAAGCCTGCGATGGTGTCAATCCCATGGTGCGTGTGGGTGAGAACCTGGAAATCCCCCGAGTGCCGGGCAGCAAGGAGCCGTTGAAGGAGATGCACCCCTTTGGTTCGCATGTCGATTTTCTCAGCGCTTCCTGGGAAGACCCTGCAGTGCAATGGCAGGACGAACGATCCGGTCGCAGCTATCGTATCCTGGAACTGGACTGGCAATACAGCATGGCCCTGGGATTCCGGATGGTGCGTTTGAAGGGCTTCGACCAGGACAGCACCCTGCGCCTGGCGTCTGTGGTGGCCGAACTGGCCGGTGAACCCATGGGGGCCAGTCATTTGTGGTTGTGAGTTCTTCCCGAGGCTGCAGCCTTCTTGAATGTCTTCATGCCGTCTGCGGCCTGTCGTCCAGCAACGCTTCAATCGCCACAGTGTCCACCTCATCGCGCTGCGCCGGCCGCAGCAATTCATCCGCATAAGTCCGCCACAAGCCACTGCGCAGGAAGTAGCGGAACAGTTCGGTATCCAGGTGCTGCTCGCGGCACATCCTGGCCATGATGCGCAGTGATTCCGACAAGGTCTTGGCCGGCTTGTACGGCCGGTCTGCTGCGGTGAGCGCCTCGAACACATCGGCCAGTGCCATCACCCTGTCCTGCACGGGGAGCTCCGATGCGCGCAGGCGGCGCGGATAGCCGGTGCCATCCATTTTCTCGTGGTGATTGGCGGCGGTGTCGGGCACGCTCTTGAGCGACTCCGGCCACGGCAGTCGCTTCAACATCACCAGGGTTTGCACGATGTGATTGTTGATGGCGAAGCGGTCTTCCTCGCTCAGCGTGCCGCGCCGCACGGTCAGATTGTGCAGCTCCCCCATGTTCTGCCGGTATTGCGGCAATTGCATGTCGAAGCCCAGCACATTGCGCGGGTCGCCGCGTTCGACCGCAAGGCGATGCTCATCGTCCCAGGCGACCTTGTGTTCCGGGCGGTCGGCCAGCAACTGTTCGGTGTGCGGCAACGTCATGTCGGGCTCCCCGGCACGGGTAGCCTGCAGGCGCCGGCTTTCTTCATCGGCCAGGCCCAGGCTGTCATCGAAGTGACGCTGCCAGGTCTGCGTGGCGATCTGTCGCAGGCGGGCGATGGCCTCGTCCGACATCGCTTCGCCACCGACATTGCATTGCGCGACGAAGGCGAAGTCCTCACGCAGCTGGTGGCGGCGGTCTTCCAGGCGGGCACGCAGGTGCTCCGCCTGGTCAGGCGGCAAGCTGATGTGCAAGTCACGCAGCAGCTCCAGTTCGGCGTCGCGCCACAGCACTTCAAAGCGCATGCGTACTTCATGGATGCGGTTGTGGATCACTTCGAGCTTGGTGGCCTTGTCGACGATGTGCTCGGGGCTGGTGACCTTGCCGCAGTCATGCAGCAGCGCGGCCAATTGGAAGGCATAGCGCTCGTCTTCGTTCAGGGTGAAGTCCGCATAGGGCCCCGCGCGCTCCTGCGCCAGGCTTTCCACCAGCATGATGGCCAGGTGCGGTACGCGCTCGCAATGGCCGCCGGTATAAGGACTCTTGGCATCGATGGCGTCTGCCATCAACCGGATCAGGGATTCCAGCAGCGCCTTCTGCGCGGCGATCAGCTGGCGTGTTTCGATGGCCACGGCCAGCATGCCCGAGAGCCGCCGTGCAAAGGCGAGGAAGCGTGGATCTTCGTGCGCGCTGTCATGCGCATGCATCAGCACCAGCACACCCTCCAGCGAACCGTTGCGCCCGCGCAGGTCCAGTTCCACGCGCAGGCGGCCATCTTCGGTATCGCGCGCGGCATCGGTGGCGCTGCCCTGTTCGTCATAGGGCATGGTGTCGGCCAGGCCGCACTGCTGGCCGTAAGCCGCAGCGCGCTGCATCACGCGCTGTTCGCGCTGCCACAGATAGACCGCGCCGCCATCGCAGCGCGTGGCCTGCACGAATTTTTCCAGCACTTGCTGCAGCATTTCCTCGACATGGGTTTCGGTGCTCAGGATGGCGCTGATGTCGAGGAAGGCTTCCACCGTCAGGCTGACATGATCGACCATGTCGGTGAGCATGTTGACTTCGCGCAGCGTGCTGCGGCCCCGGCGCTGGGTGCGGAAATCAAAGCGCGACATGCGGCCGGCCTGCAGCGCCAGGCGCTCCATGCTGCGGCCGATGGCGCGTCCGGCCCACCAGCCCAGCGGCAGGAAGGCCAGCACCAGCAACAAGGCCACCAGCACCATGGTCTTGCGGTTGCGGTCGAGCTGGCCCAGCAGTTCGTCGCCAGGCGCGGCGATGAGGAGCTTGAGGGCTTGGCCGTCGATGACGTTGAAGGGCAGGGACAAGCCCAGCCATTCGCGCCCGTCCACGCTGTAGAGCGCGCTCGATTCGCCGGTGCGCGCACGCTCGGACAATTGCGACAGGCTCGGCACATCCAGCTCATCCAGGCTGCGGAAGCGGAAGCTCTCCCCGTCCTGCTCCAGCACGCGCGCCATGTCGCTGTAGGCGATGACCTTGCGCTGCTCGTCCACCAGCGCCAGTTCGCTGTGCGGCGTCAGGCGCAGGTTGCCCAGGCTGGCCGCGAGGTCATCGAGCGTCATGTCGATGGCCACCACGGCATCGCTGTTGCGGGCGCGCTGCGAGAGGCTGATGCCGATCTGGCGCGTGGTGAAGAAGACATAGGGCGCAGAAATCGCAGGCACCAGCGAACGGTCCGCTGTGGCATACCAGGGGCGGGTACGCGGATCGAAGCGGTAGCCCGGTTCGTCGCGCCGGGACAGCAGCTTCAGTTCGCCGTCGTAGAACCGGTATTGGCCGTGCTGCGCACCGGCGCCATCGCGCAGGATGCTTTGTACCAGGAAGGCGGCATTGGCCGGAGCAGTGAAGAAGTCGCGCTGCTCGGCGCCGCGCAGCGAACGCACCAGCAGGAAGTCGCCATTGGGGTAGCCCACATAGACGGCCGACACCAGCGGATTGGCGACCATGTCGACGGAGAAGGCGGCGATGCGCGCAAGGCGGTCATCGAGGCCGGTCGCTTGCGTGATGGGATCGAAGGCCAGCTGGCGCAGGGTGGCCACGGCAGGATCGATGATGCGGCGTGACCGCTCGGTCATGATGCGGCCGGCGTCTTCGGCCGAGCGCTCGGCCATGTCCAGCAGCACCTGGCGTGCACCCCACCAGCCGACCGACACCAGCACCGCCGCCAGCAGGATCATGCCGGCCATCACCAGGCCGGAAATGCCGAAGCGTACCGGCAAGCCAGGTACGTTGGCGTCGTCGTCGGACGGATCAAACAAAGGGCGTTCGGAAAGGGGCATTGGGCTCGCTGCGACCGGGTGACCTGCAACAGGACCCGCGATGCCACCGGCGCCGCCTACCACGGCGCACAACGGGACGCGGCCTCTTTTTTGTTCGAGCCAATATACCGGAATTACGTGGGACCGGCAAAAACCGGTCAAGTAGATTGGCCGGCTGTCGGTCAGTTGGGTGCATGCGTGCGTGGCCAGCCCTGGTGCTGCCTGGCAAGACAACGCGTGGCCCGCCAGCAGGGCGGGCTGCGCGGTGATGGCAACGGAAAAACCACACATTTGTCAATAGATGCAGGCATTGTGTGGCAAGTGGTGTACAATAAGCGCTGTACTTGCATCAAGTTGTATTCTTGTTGGTTCCAATTCCGCCTGACTGTCGTTCCCTCCTCGGTCGTTCTGTTTTCTTTCCTTCGGTTTCAGTTCTTGGTTTCAAGTGCCTTCCAGGCATGTGCCTTCATTCGTCCAAACTTTCCAAAGGAAACAAACATGAGCAGTCAAACCGGCGTAGTCAAATGGTTCAACGATGCCAAGGGCTTCGGCTTCATCACTCCTGATGCCGGCGGCGCCGACGTCTTCGCGCACTTCCAGGACATCCAGTCCAACGGCTTCCGCAGCCTGTCGGAAAACCAGCGCGTGTCCTTCGACCGCGGTGTCGGCCCCAAGGGTGAAAAGGCCACCAACATCAAGGTCATCTAAGACCGCGATATTCGCGCAAGCGAAGCAGAACATCCTCGCTGTCCGCGCCTGAACGCCTCCGGAATTCCATACGCTCCAGGGGCCAGGCCGGCAGACTCCGCAGTCCTTTCATGTCGGCGCGATTTTTTCGCAGGCTCTCACCTGGCAGATAGCCAGGGAGGGCCGGTTCCGAAGGAAGGGACAGCGCAGGGCGCCGCCCCTGCCAGAGACTCAGCTGTGGCCGTGCAGATAGCGCGGGCAGGTGAACTTTGACGGCAGGGACGCGTCAGTCACGGCGCAAGCTGTGTAGCAAATAGTTAATTAATCGCTCGTAGAGCGTGACACCGGCCCGCACCAACGGCGGCTTCCGGACCACAACACGAACACCTGGATTGCGACCGCACCGGCCAGATAGGCCGGGCAGGACACCTTCGCAGCACCTGGCAGATCGCCAGGGTCATGAGGGAATCCAGCGTTAATCAATGAACGGCCCATCTGGTTTCAGATGGGCTTTTTGCGTTCTGGAACCGGCTAAACGATATAAATGATTTAGTCCGCCAGCACCTGCGCGCCATCCAGCAGGCGCAGAGTCTGCGCCACCACCGCCTCCGGCGTGATGCCGAAATGCCGGTACGGCACATCAGCTGGTCCCGGTGCACCGAAGCCCGCCATGCCGGCGAAACCACGCCGACATCGCCAGTTTCTCCGGCGTGGCCCGCAATGACCTGGCCGGCAAGGGTTTGCAGATCGTTGATGCAGACAAGGATTCCTTCAAGCAGGCGCTGGCCCAGGCCAACTTCTACAACGACATGCGCGCCAAGTTCGGCGAGGAGGCCTGGAAGCTGCTCGAGGCCAGCGTCGGTGCTCTGGGCTGACGCGCTTCAACGCCGCAGCGCTGGCGCAACATCGAATGCGCAAAACAGAAAAGGCCGGAGCAAGTTTTGCTCCGGCCTATTGGGTGTGCTACAGGGGAAAAGATCAGCGCGGACCACCGCCGTGTCCGCCGTCGCCCCAGCCCCCGCGCGCTCCGCCTCCGCCCGGTCCCGGTCCGCAGAACCAGGGTGCGCAGACACAGCCACCCAGCATGGTCAGCAGAAGTGCTGCGGCCAGCAGCGTGGTCAGTCGTTTCATGGTCAACCTCATGCAAAGAAATGGAAAGAGATGCAGTGAGGCAGCATTGAACTACGCCAGCCTGCCAAGCGCAGTCAGGCAATTGCAACAAAAAATGTTGCTGCCGCAGGCGCGCCTTGGACTCAGTCAAATCCGCGCACGCGCTCCTTGTCCATGCGCGGCAACTCCCAATGGAAGCGGATCGCCAGCAGGCGCACCGCAAAGCCCAGCAGCAGCGAAGCGAGCGTGGCGATACGGCCATCGATCTGCCAGTGCAGGATCAGGACGTACATCGTCCCCGTCAGCAGGGACACGCTGGCATAGATTTCACGCCGCAGGACCAGCGGAATCTCGTTGCAGAGCACATCGCGCAGCAGTCCACCGAAAACGCCGGTGACCATGCCCAGCATCACCACGATGGCCGGATGGAAGTTGTCGAAGCTGCGCGCGATGTCGCAGCCGATAATGGTAAAGGCCACCAAGCCCAGCGCATCGACCACCAGGAATGCAGACTTGAAATGATGCAGGGCACGCGCGGCCACCGCTGCGACGATGGCCGCGCAGATGGTGAAGGCCAGATATTCCGGATGGGCTACCCAGCCCAGCGGATAGTGGCCGATCAGGATGTCGCGCACGGTTCCGCCACCCAGTGCCGCCACCGTCCCGATGAGGCAGATGCCGAAGATGTCCATGTCCTTGCGGATGCCCATGAGCGCGCCCGAAATGGCTTCGGCGCAGATGGCGATGAGGTAGATGGTATGCAGCAGCATGGCAGGGTCCGGGCTGGGCGGTAGTGGCGAAGCCCGGATTATTGCATGGCGCGTACCCGACGCCATGCTGCGGCACACCGGGTCAGGCTGTGGTATCGATGATGTTGCCGATGGCCTTCACGCCCGAACTCACGCTGTCGGCCACCGAGTGCGCGGCCGAGGAAACGGCATCGACCGTGGTGTCGTAGGCGCTTTCAATTTCGTCACCGACTTCGGAGGCGACGTTCTTGATCGGCTGGATGATGGTGTTGTAGAAGCTGCTGTTGCCGGAGGAGACCGAAGACACGCTCATGTGAAACTCCCTTGTAGTGGTAGGCAGCCGGCATCCCCCTCTGCTGAGGAGGATGCGGACAGGAGTTCATCATAGGCAAGCGCGCCACCCGTGCAAAGATGCTGGCACCTGCGCAACGGGTAAAGAAATGCAATGCCTTGTAAAGCGGTGTAGGCGCACATATGGGCGGCCACGCCGCACCTTCTTACCGGGCCAATGCCAGCGCTGTTTCCTTCTGGTGTGTGGCGCTGATCGCTGTGGCCGAAGCAGGCGAGCGCGGACCGCCATGGGTGATCTTGAACACCGACATGGCCTGGCTCAGTTTGATCGACTGGTCGCGCAGGTTCTCGGCAGCGGCGGCGGCCTGTTCCACCAGCGCCGCATTCTGCTGGGTGGTTTCGTCGATGGCGTTGACGGCCTGGTTCAACTGTTCGATGCCGCCGCTCTGCTCGTTGCTGGCGACCGTGATTTCGGCCATGGTCACCGCCATGTTTTCCACCGCGCCACCGAGGTCGCCCATGGCTTGTGCGGTTTCGCGCACCAGCTGGTTGCCGCTCTCGACTTTCGCACGCGAGTCGTCGATGAGGCCCTTGATGTCCTTGGCGGCAGCCGCCGAGCGTTGGGCCAGCGTACGCACTTCCGAGGCCACCACGGCAAAGCCGCGTCCCTGCTCGCCGGCACGCGCGGCTTCCACCGCGGCGTTGAGCGCCAGGATGTTGGTCTGGAAGGAGATGCCGTCGATCAGCCCGATGATGTCCACGATCTTGTGCGAAGCTGCATCGATTTCTTCCATGGTCTTGCCCATGCGCTTGACCGACTGGCTACCGCGTTGCGCGATGGCCGAGGCCGATTGCGCCTGGCGGTCGGCGTTGGCGGCCGAGTCGGCATTCTGGCGCACGGTGGCAGCGAACTGCTCCACGCTGGAGGCCGTCTCTTCCAACGCCGAGGCTTGCGATTCGGTGCGGCCGGACAGGTCCATGTTGCCGCTGGCGATCTCGCCGGTGGAGATGGTCATCGATTCGACGTTGCGGCGTACGTCGCCGATGATGGCGCGCAGATTCACGTTCAGCTGCTGCAGGGCTTGCAGCAGCAAGCCCATGTCACCGCGCGCATTGGTATCGATATGCAGGTCAAGGTCGCCGCCGGCCAGGCCATGGACGGACTTGATGGCACGCTGCAAGGGCGCCACGATGCTCGCATGCAGCACCGCCCACGATCCCAGCAGCAGGGCGGCACCTGCGAGGGTGCCCAGCCATACTGCATAGGGGCTGCCCCCGGCCGATTGCACGGCACTGCCGGCCACCGCACCCCCGAGGATGAACATGAGCGTGAGTGCACTCATCATCCACCCCAGCCGCTTGGCCACCGGGAGATCGCGCAGGCCTTGCAGCCAGCCCATCAAGCCGGTCCGCGCCACTGCGCCGCGACGGATGCGCAGGCCGCGCGCCTGCCCGGCGACGAAGGTGCGATAGGCGCTGTCGGCCGCCTGTACCTGTTCCCGCGAGGGGCGCGTGCGCACCGACATGTAGCCGACCGCGCGGCCGTTCTCGCGCACCGGCGTGACGTTGGCCTGGACCCAGTAGTAGTCGCCGTTCTTGCAGCGGTTCTTGACCAGGCCGTTCCAGGGCAGGCCTTCCTTCAGCGTGGCCCACATGTCGGCGAAGGCCTCGCGCGGCATCTCGGGATGGCGCACGATGTTCTGCGGGGCCCCGATCAGTTCGGCTTCGTCGAAACCGCTGATTTCCACGAAGTAAGGATTGACGTAGGTGATGTTGCCCTGCAGGTCAGTCTTGGAAACGATGGACTTGCCATCCTCCAGCAGCCGTTCGGTGGTGGTGATCGGTAGATTCGTGCGCATCCTGGTCCCCCATTGCCCTGACCGTTGCTGACCTTGCGAGGTCACGGTCCTGCCTCTGTTGTAGAAAGCCGCCGCGCTTCGTCCCCCGGGCGTGGCGACCCCGTTTTCATGCCGGGCCGCGTGCAGCCTGGCGTGCAATTGCGAGTCGGTGTCATGGCGTTCCATGGCATTTCCGCAGGAGATGCACGACGCGAGCCTGTATCCGGCTTGGGCGGCGCGACACGGAAACCACGATGACCAGAATCTAAACGCTGTACTTCGCTTTCAATCGGTCAAAAAGGCGGGGCTTTCCACGGGTGAACCGGAAACAGGTCCGGCATTCCTGCCGGGCGGGGCAGGGGCGATGATGGACGGAAATTGTTTCCGCCCATCATCGCCCCGGCAATGCCGTGGACGCTTATTGGCGGGGCTGTACCTGGAACAGCACGCCTTGGGGTACCAGTTCTACCGAGAGCAATTGGTCGGCCACGACCTCGGTCATGCGCTGGCCGGGGTTGTCCAGGGCGACCGTGGTGAGGCGGGTAATGAGGGGCAGCAGCTTGTCCTCGCTGCCGGAGATGAAACTGCGCGCGGCACTGGAGGCGCAGATCAGGAATTCGTCACGGGCACCGGGGACCTTGTTGGTCATCATCACGCCCACGTTGCGCAGTTCGCCCTTCTTGTTGAGCGTGCCGATGAGCGTGGTCTGGGCCGGGCCGACCTGGGTGTCGAGCACGTATTCATATTTGCCCGGATGCAGGCGCGACGGGTCCAGCATGTAGAGGTGGGCCATGTGCTCGGGCTCTTCCACTTTCATGTCCTTGAGCACGTCGGCCAGCCGGTTGTTGAAGCGATCGGCGAACTGCTTGGGGGTGAGGCCCAGCGTGGTCTGCGCCGCTTCGTGGGCCGCCAGTTCCTGGTCGATGTGGCGGTCACAGCCGGCGGCCAACAAGGAAGTGGCCAGCAGGGTGCAGGACAAGAGACGCAGCGGGGATCGTAAAAGTGTCAGCATGTTCGTCAGAATGTCGCGTGTTTCGCTACATTGTGCATCATTTACGGAGCGCTTGAACCTGTCGCAGATCAAGCGTGGAGGCCGGTTTGTGTGTGTTGGTGATAAAGTACCTTGCCGACAACAAGGCAATACGACAACATCCGAACCGACGCCAAGCCATGACAGCTTCCCCTTCCGGCCAGCCCCCAGTCGCCGTCCAGTCCGATCTGCACGAACTGCGTGAGATCATCCGTCACTTCTCCAGCGAGCGCGACTGGCTGCGGTTCCATACGCCCAAGAATCTCGCCATGGCCCTCTCGGTGGAGGTGGCCGAGCTGGTGGAGCACTTCCAGTGGCTGCCTACCGGCGCCGATCATGAGCTCGACGATGCCGCCCGCGAAGGCATCCGCCATGAGATGGCCGATGTGCTGGTCTACCTGATCCAGCTGGCCGACCACACCGGCGTGGACCTGCGCAGCGCCGTCCTGGAAAAAATGGAACTGAACCGCCGCAAGTACCCGGTCGAACTGGCCCGGGGCAACGCGCGCAAATACAGCGCCCTGGCCGGTTCCGCCGCCGATGCAGACGCAGACGCCGGGTCCGGTGACCGCTGACGCAGGCCTCATCCTTGCTTGTCCTCCTCACACGTTCGCTGCCCGGAGCCTGCCTTGACCAACTGGAATGACGGTTACGTCGTCGACATCGCCTACACCTATGGCTACTACCCCGGCATGAATCCGGCGCGCCTGCCGCTGGCCTTTGCCTTCCACGGCCTGCAGGCACCGGCCATCCAGACCGCCTGCGAACTGGGTTTCGGGCAGGGCCTGTCGACCAACTTTCACGCGGCAGCGTCCACCACGCGCTGGTGGGGCAATGATTTCAATCCACTGCAGGCGGCCTTTGCCCAGGAACTGGCGGCTGCCAGTGGCAGTGGCGCGCAGCTGGAGGATTCCAGCTTCTCGCATTTCTGCCGGCGTGACGACCTGCCCGATTTCGATTTCATCGCACTGCATGGCATCTGGAGCTGGGTCTCCGAAGACAACCGCCAGATCATCCTCGATTTCATCGATCGCAAGCTCAAGCCCGGCGGCGTGCTCTACCTGAGCTACAACACCCAGCCAGGCTGGTCGGCCTTCATGCCGCTGCGCGACCTGCTGGTGCAGCACACGCAACTGGCCGGCAACGAGGAGCGCAGCCTGCCTACCGCCGCCCGCATCGAAGCCGCGCTGGCCTTTGCCACGCGTCTCTTCGAGACCGATCCGGTGTATGCGCAGGCCAACCCCTTCATGCGTGATCGCCTCAAGATGCTGCTGCAACAGCCCCGCAGCTACCTCGCGCACGAATACTTCAACCGTGACTGGCATGCCGAGCCCTTCGCCGAGATCCATCGCCGCTTCTCGCAAGCGGGCCTGCAGTTCGCCTGCCCGGCGCACTACATCGACCATCTCGACATGGCCAACTTCACGCCCGCGCAGCGCCAGTACCTGGCCGAGATCGAGGACCCGGTGCTGTACCAGAGCACGCGCGACTTCATGGTCAACCAGACATTCCGGCGCGACTACTGGGTACGCGGCGGCCAGGTGCTCGATGAGCGCCAGCGCGTGCAGGCCCTGGCGCTGCAAAGCGTGGTGCTGCTGACCGAACCGGACAAGGTGCCGCTGACAATCCAGAACGTGGCCTCCGAAATCACGCTCAACCGCCTCATCTATGAGCCCATCCTGCAAGCCCTCTCGGACTACCAGCCGCACACGCTGGTGGACCTGGCGGCCTCGCTGGCACATCGCAACCTGAACCTGTCGCAGGTGATCGACTCGGCCCTGATGCTCATCGGTACTGGCCACGCCGCCCCGCTGCCGCCCGAGCCCGATGCCGCCACCTTCGCCCAGATCGCCCGCCGCACCGCCGACCTCAATGCCTACCTGCTGCAACGCGCGGCCATGGTGCTGCCGGACAGCCAGGAGGGCGACATCAGCCACCTGGCCAGTCCCCTGACCGGGGGCGGGGTGAAGGTGGAGCGGGTGGAGCAGTTGTTCCTGCTGGCGCGCGAGATCTGCGGCGACGACGTGGAAGCCTGGCCGGCCCAGGCCTGGCAGCATATCGCCGCCCAAGGCAAGCGGCTGGTGCGCGATGGCGTGCGGCTGGAAGGGGGGGCCGAGAACCTGGCCGAACTGGCGACCCAGGCGCGGCTCTTCGCGCGCACCCGGCTGCCCTTGCTGCGGGCCTTGCAGGTTGCCTGAACCTGCTGCGCTGCGCCACGGATGAGCTTGCGGTGCATGATTTTTGGGGAATCCTCACGCGCGGCCTGACAGCGGCGTGACAGCGCCCTGACAAGGCAGCAGGATCGCACTGCCTGGCTGCAATCGCGTTGCATCGCAGCGCACTAGCCTGTAGCATTTCGCGTGGCCGTATTGCCGGCCATCACAGCCGTGCCTCTCATTAAGGAAAGTCGGTCTCCAGCTTATGTCCCTGTCTCGTCAACTCCAAACGCGCCTGACCCTGTCCGGCACCGCTGCCGCGCTCCTCACCGCCGTCGTGCTCACCGCCATGGCCCTCAATGGCAGCACGCAGGGCCTGGTCATGGCCGCCGTGGTGCTGGTGCTGTTGTCGGCCTTGCTGTCCTGGCTGCTGGCCCGGCAATGGCTGCAACCGCTCGCGGCAGTGGAGGCAGGCATGCAGCAACTGCAGGAAGAACACAAGCAGCTCGTAGAGCAGCGCGACGACGCCCGCACGCACCTGGAAGAAATGGAAAAGACGCTGGCCCGCGTCGGCCTGGAAGATGCACTCACGGGCCTGGCCAATCGCCGCCAGTTCGAGCGCGGCCTGCTGGAAGAATTCAACCGTGCCGCGCGCACCAACCTGTCGCTGGCCATCATCATGATCGACATCGATCTCTTCGATGAGTACAACGCCAGCTATGGCCGCATGGCCGGTGACAAGGTCTTGCGCCGTGTCGGCAGCGCCATCCGCGATACCAACGTGCGTCCGGAAGACCTGCTCTCGCGCTTCGGTACCCAGGAGATCGCCGTGCTGCTGCCCGGCTCGCGCCTGGACGGCGCGCTGATCGTGGCCGAACGCATCCGCAAGTCGATCGAGCAGCTCAACATCGAACACAGCGCCAGCCCGACCGGGCGCGTGACCATCAGCATCGGCATCGCGGCAGTTGCCCCGCAGCGCCAGGTCGACGAACCCGAGACCGTACTGCGCGAATCGGAACAGGCCCTGGCCCTGGCCAAGGCTTCCGGCCGCGATTGCATCCGCACCGCCGAGGACCTCAAACAGGCCTGAGCCGCCGCACCCCAACGCAGTGCTGCAACGACAAATGCCGCCCGGTGGTCACCCACCGCGCGGCATTTTTCATGGTTCTACAGGTTGCTGCCGGGCTCAGGGTTGCTCGGGCCCCGGCACGAGGAACTTGGACTTGGCGCAATACATCTTGGCGTTGGTATCGTTGTAGACGATCTTGCTGCCGGCCTGCGATTGCCGCACCGGATAGGCCGAGTCATCCTCGGGCGTGAAGCGGATGCCCAGCGCGCCCTTGATGGCATCGGTCAACTTGACCGGGGTGGTATTGAAATAGGCACCGATGAAATCGGCCTGGCTGTTGCTGTCATTGACCAGGAAATCGGTGGCCTGCATGCCCCACAGCGAGACATTGGTGGCCTTGAACCAGTAGGCTCCGCCCTCGGTCTTGTAGGGCGGCCCGAAGGCAGCCACCAGGTAATCGTAGAAATACTTGCTGTTGAGCTGGTTCAGGCACAGCAAGGCATTGCCGACCTCGATGCCAAAACTGGGTTGCGGCGCGGCCTGCGCAGCGGGTGCGGCGGCCACGGCACCGGCCAGCGTCAGCACCAGCGCGCCCAGGCGCGGGCGCAGGCGAGTGCACAGGCGAAATGCGATCTTCAAACGAACTCCCGGAAATTGCCTCTTGGCATGTTATCGGTACGGCACGCGGGGCGGGCCGGGGAGTCGATTGTAGGGGGGATTTGGGATTTTTTCCAAACAGCCGTCTTTTTTGCCGCCCGGCGGGAGGCCCTAGCGCTTGCCGCGCAACACCCGGTCGCCGCGCGCCGAGCGGCCTTCCTGCGGCGCTTCGCTGGCGGCCAGGTGTCCCAGGCCATCGAGGAAGGACGCGATGCCGGTGCCCTTGACCAGGACGCAAGGCTTGCCCAGCTTCTTGCAGGTGCTCTTGACCAGGTGATAGGCGTTGTGGCTGATGTTGCCGGAGGCGCAGATGACGATGTCAGCCGCGGCCAGCATGGGCGTGAGCCGGTGCAGGTTGTCTTCGCGTCCGCCGTCGTGATGCAGGAAGCGCCCGGCGCGGGTTTCGATCTCGGCCCGGTAGTGATTGCGCGCGCCGGTCAGGCCGCCTACGCAGAGCACACAGCGGTCGCCAAGCGACAAGGCGATGGGGGCAGCCGTGGAGGCGGAAGCGGAGGCAGCAGCACGCATGGGGGGACTCGCAGGAAGTGAGTGACGGTCCCAGCCTAACTGCTGTCTTGCCGCTTGCGAACGAATCAATCCGCAGCAGCATATGCGCTTTGCGTTGGCGCCAGCCGGGTGCGGATCAGGCCGCAGGCGGCACGGCGGCGCCCGGCGGCGTGGCCGGTATCGCCGAGGATTGTTGTGCGCGCACCTGGCGCTGCATGGCCCGCACGAAGTCCGGCAGGCGACGGCCATTGCGGTCCGGATAATGGCCGTGTTCGCTCATCTGCCGGACACGGTCCAGGCGGAAGGAACGGAAATCGTCACGGGTTTCGCACCAGGCGGCCAGCAGCCAGGTGCCGCCGAAGAAGGCCAGCGCCAGTGGCCACACCACGCGCTGGCTGCTGCGCTGCTGGGCATCGGTGTAGTGCAGCAGCAGCTTGTGGCGGCTGTTGATGGCCTGGCGGATGGCTTCCAGCCGTTCGCCCTGGCCGCAGTCGTCCTGCATGGCGGGGGCAAAGAGCGGTGTGGCCTCGACGAAATCACGCTTTTCCTTGGGCAGGGCCAGCACTACCTTGGCCAGTGCCGAAGCCGCCGAGGCACCCAGTTGCGGGCCGCCCCAGGCCTGCACCATGCGCATGCCGATCACCAGCGCATCGATTTCATCGGCATTGAACATCAGCGGCGGCAGGTCATAGCCGGGCTTGATGCGGTAGCCGACCCCGGCTTCGCCATCCACCGGCACGCCCGACAGCGACAGGTCGCGGATGTCGCGATAGACCGTGCGTTCCGATACCGACAGCCATTGCGCCAGCTGGCGCGCCGTGGTGAGACGGCGTCCGCGCAGGTACTGGGTGATCTGGAACAGGCGATCGGCTCGACGCATGGCAGGGACGGTGAAAAATGATGCGGGCCATTCTGGCACGCATGCTCCCGGCCCGCCACGAACTTCGATGCTGCTGTGCAAGATGCGGCCATGGCGTTGCCTGGCGAGCCGATCCGGCTCGTTCAGTGCATCGCGTGCAAGGCGAGGCGATTGCCTTCGCTGTCGATGAACTGGGCGATGTAGCCGATATCGTTGGGCAGCTGGAAGCGTTCCATGGTGACCTCACCACCGGCGGCCTTGACGCGGTCGAGCACGGCCTGGATCGAGGGGCCGGCATCGAGGTAGATCAGCGTGCCCTGGCGAGCGGGTTCCAGCCAGCCGGGGCCGGTCAGGCAGCCGATGGACTGGCCATCGTCACGCACGAAGATGGCCATCGGACCTTCTTCGGACAATTGCTCCTGGCGCAGCCTGGTAGCGAAGACGGCTTCGTAGAAGCGGGTGGCGCGCTGCAGGTCCTTGGTGGCGATCTCGAACCAGTTGACTTGGGTTTGCATGGTGTTCTTCCTTTTCTTGTGAGGGGAGCGTTGTCTATGCCGGCTGGCATGGAACGCATCATGCGCGGGGGCTACTGACACCGTCCTGTCAGTAGCCCTCGCGCCCCCGGGGAAGAATTGGTCAGCAATCAGCGCGTGGCCGCCGCTGCAACGCCCTCCTGCTGAGGCTGCCCGCCGGTTTGTTCATCTTCGTGGCCAGCGGCATAGCGCCGCGCCAGCACCGCGCACAGCATCAGCTGCATCTGGTGGAACAGCATGATCGGCAGCAGCACCACCGCTGCACCGCTGCCGGCAAACAGCACCGACGCGATAGGGATGCCCGAGGCCAGCGACTTCTTGGAGCCGCAGAAGACCAGCACGATTTCATCGCCGCGCGGCATCTTCAGGGCGCGGGCACCATAGGTCGTCACCAGCAGCACGGTCCCCAGCAACACCGCATTGACCAGCACCAGCAAGGCCAGCTGGCCCGGCGGGAACAGGTGCCAGACGCCCTGTGCCACGGCCACGCTGAAGGCAGCATAGACCGACAACAGGATGCCGCCGCGATCGACCACATTGACGATGACCTTGTGGCGATTGATCCAGTCGCCGATCCACGGGCGCATCAGGTTGCCCAGCACGAAGGGCAGCAGCAGTTGCAGCAGGATGCTCAGCACCTGCGACATGCCGTTGGCTTCGTGATGACGATGCAGCAGCAGCGTGACCAGGAGCGGCGTGATGACGATGCCCAGCAGGTTGGAGGCCGTGGCACCGCAGATCGCCGCCGGCACGTTGCCGCGTGCAATGGAGGTAAAACCGATTGAGGATTGCACGGTGGAGGAGAGCGTACAGACGAACAGCACGCCCATCCACAGTTGCGGCGTCAGCAGGTCGGGCACGGCGCTCTTCAAGGCCAGGCCCAGCAGCGGGAACAGCAGGAAGGTCGAGGCCAGCGTGAGCAAATGCAGGCGCGGCTGCTTCAGTCCGGACAGGGCCGCCTCGCGGGAGAGCTTGGCACCATGCAGGAAGAACAGCAGCGAGATGGCCGCATTGCTGGCGATGTGCATGAAGTGCTCGAAGCTGCCAGTGGCCGGGAAGAAGGTGGCCAGCAGCACGGTGCCGATGAGCAACTGGGTGAAGCGGTCGGGGAGAAAGCGGTTCATGGCGCGCTCGCGGAGAAAATGAAGGGACGATGAAGGGAAGATTCGGGTTTGCCCTCATGATAGGAAAGCGCACGGCCATCGGGAACCCCTCTGATCCCGTTGACTGTCATCGGAAAGTCCGATGATAATGGCCGCATGCTCAATCCCCTCTGGCTCCAGACCTTCGCCACCGCTGCGGCTTCGTCCAGCTTCACCGAGGCCGGGCGCCAGCTCGGGCTGACGCAATCAACCGTCAGCGACCACATCCGCCGCCTGGAAGAGAGCCTGGGCCGTCGCCTCTTCGTGCGCGATACGCATTCCCTGGCGCTGACCGCCGATGGCGAAAGCCTGCTTGTCCATGCTCGCCTGATCCTGCAGGCGCATGCGCGCGCCGAGGCCCAGTTCAGTGCTCCGCGTCTGCGTGGACGGGTTCGCTTCGGTACTTCTGACGACCTCGCCATGGGTCCGCTGCCGGACATGCTGGCCGCCTTTCGCAGCCAGCATCCGGAGGTCGAACTGGAAATCACCATCGGTCTCACCAGCGAGCTCTATGCCTCGCTGGACCAGGGCAAGCTGGACTTGCTGGTGGGCAAACGGCGCGCGGGCGAATCGCGCGGCCACAGCATGTTCTCCACGCCCATGCAGTGGCTCACCCGGCCCGATACCCTGGTCGACCTCACCGAACCCTTGCCCCTGATCCTGCTGCCCGAGCCCAGCATCACCCGGGCGGCGACCTTGCAGGCGCTGGGCAAGTCGGGTCATCACTGGCGCATCGTCTGCACCAGCGGCAGTCATGCGGGCTGCATGGCAGCGGCGCGTGGCGGGCTGGGGCTGGCGGCGTTGCCGCAGCATCTGGCCTCGCGTGACCTGGTGGTGCCGTTGAACCATGCGGCGCTGCCGCGGCTGCCGGATGTGGAATATGTGGCGCTCACCGCGCGGCGGCTGTCGCGGCCGGCCGATACGCTGTACCAGATCCTGATGGCCAGCCGCTTGAGTCGCGGCTGAACGGTCAAGCGCGAGCGGGTTTCAGGCAGCCTCGACGATCAGCGCCGGGTCATTCAGGGAACGGATGCGTCGGTCCACGAAATAGCCACCGGCTTCCATGTAGCGCAGGTAGTGGCGTCCGCACTGCGTGCAGCGAGCGATATTGCAGCGGTTGTACGGATACCAGGCCGGCGCGACAGGCGCCTCGGGCGAGGCGTAGCGCGTGCCCTGGGGATGGTATTCGGTGAAGGTGGGTTCGTCGTAGGGATCGGCAATGAGCGTGGCCACGTCCACCAATTGCGTCTCCGGCAGCGACAGCGGCAGGCTGATCCAGCCGCTGCTGTCGGCCGCGCGGCAATTGCACTCCACGGTGATGGCCGCACTGTCGGCTGCCAGGGCGCGCAGTTGCGCCAGGTCCGGATGGGGGAGCAGGTCTTGCATGAGCGGGACCGGTCAGTGCGCCAAGGCGCAATGCCCTGTGGATAAGCGAAGCGTAAATGCTATAAACGATTTATCCACAGGCTGTCTGAAAATGAAAAAAGAAAAGAACAAAAAATAAAAACGGCGAACACTATTTTTTCGGGTTGTAGCGGATATCGCCTTCAAACAGCTGTGCGGTGCCGCCGCCCAGGTCTGATTGCACCGGCCACACTTCATGCCCGATGCGCAATTCCGTGCCTTCGTGAACGGCCTTGGCCACGATGATGCGTGCGTCTTCGGCGGCCACCATGCCTTCCTTCATCTGGCTCACTTCTTCCAGCAACACCTTGACCTCGTAGGCCAGCGCCTTGCGCTTGTCGCTGGTCTCATGCAGCAGTTCCGGAGTGGCCTTCTCGGGATTGAGCTTGTAGTAGCTCTGCTGCTTGATGGTGCGATCGAGCTCGGCCACCTTGCGGGTGTATTCCTGTTCCTTGATGGCGATCTTCTCTTCCAGATACGGATCGAGGCCGACCTGGATACGCGTATGCGTGGTGGTGGAAGCACCGATCACGTTGGCGCGGATCACGTTGGTGGCTTCCACGCGGCCGCCGATGATGTGGCCGGTACGTGGATTGCCCTTGCCGACGGTGATCTCGTTGCCGGCCAGCAGTTCGCAGTGACGGGCGTTGCCCAGGACCAGGATGTCCTCGGCCGCTTCGATGTGGGCACTCTCGGCAAACATCACCTGCACCGATTTTTGCGAACTGATGCGCGAGGCAATGGCGGTGGTGCCGGCCTGCGCGGTCACCCCTTCGCTGTGGCCGATCACGCCGCCCTTGACCGTGACACTGCCACCGGCCACGATCTCGGCCGCTTCGACGGTCCCATTGATCACCACGTCGCCGCCCACATTCATCTTCATGCCGGTGAGCACGTCGCCCGAGACGCGCACCGTGCCTTCGAAGCTCAGGTTGCCGGTGGAGAGGTCGACGTTTTCCACATCCAGCACCGGATTGACCTTCACCCCGTTCTTGATGACCGTAGGCTGGCCCGGCACGATGGCCACCAGCAGGTTGGGATCTTCTTCACTCGGTTCTGCACCGATGCATTCCTTGGCGAAAGGCACATCGGCAATCGGCCGTGCCGGCACCTTGCCGCCACGGATGTCGATGCCATCCTGGCCCGGCACCGGCGGCGTGCGGCGCATCAGCGGGTCCCCGACCTTGACCAGCAGGATGTGGCCCATGTCGGCATAGGAGACCACGGCATCTTCGTCGATGTCGGCCAGCTCTTCTTCCTTTTCTTCCAGTAGGCTCTCGAAACGGGCCGGCTCGGCAGGCGTGGGCATGAGGCCCTGCGCCACCACCAGCTTGTTGCAGAAACCGGCCGAGAGCGCCCCGCGCAGTTGCTCGTGCAGGATGCCGTAAGTGATGCCGGCGGCGCGGATGGCGTTGACCACTTCCACGCTCTTGGCGCGGCCACCGTAGGGCGGCACCAGGGTCAGCGAGGCCATCATCAGGTCATCGGACACATCGAGCGAGAATTCGCCATCGCGCCGTTCGGCGATGACCTGGGTGACGGGTTCCTTGGCATCCTCGGCCTTGCGCACGAAGCTATTGAGGACCGAATCCTGGAAAAAGAGTTTGGTCAGCCCATGGTCGGTCATGGCCTGTTTCAGGAAGGCCAGCGTCAGCGGCGGGAAGCCCTGCACGGGTTGCCAGGTGGCGCTCAGTTCGCCGCTGGCCCTGTCGAACGCAAATGACAGCGGTTGCGGGGTTGCTTGGTTCATGCTGTTCCTCGATGTAAGGCTGCACCGGGTCTGTCTCGGATCGCTCGCGTGTCATGGCAACAGCCATGGACGCGGGGATGTCTGGTCCTGCTATGGAGGTGCGGGCCGTGATCCGGCGCGTTGCTGACCGCACCGGCAAAAAGGCGGCGGCAGTCCCCCTGACGCAATACGGATGACATTGTAATGTGGCAAGATGATCCAGTAATTTGTTCGATAGCACAAGTTTTGCCAATTTTGGCTCTAGATTAGGCTCTTATCGTTGGTTTTATGTTAAGTACCCAAATAGAAGACTTCAAGGGGGAAGATCCTCGCGATGATGCCTTGAGTGCGGCCCGTTATCGGGCCGGCCGCACCAGTACGCTGGTGAGCATCGTGGTCAATATCGCGCTGGTGATGCTGCAGGTGACGGCGGGCGTGTTTTCCGGATCGCAGGCCCTGATTGCGGACGGCATTCATTCGCTCTCCGATCTCATTTCCGATTTCGTGGTGCTGCTGGCGGGCCATCACAGCCGCAAGCAGGCCGACGACGATCATCAATATGGTCACCAGCGTTACGAAACGGCGGCCTCGCTGGCACTGGGTGCATTGCTGCTGGCCGTGGGCCTGGGCATGCTGGTGTCGGCGGCGCAGAAGATCCAGCACTACGGCCATACGCCGCCGGTGCACGTGGCGGCCTTGTGGGTAGCGCTGGCGGCCTTGCTGGCCAAGGAACTGCTGTTCCGCTACATGCTGCGCATCGCCGAGCGTGTGCGCTCCAGCATGCTGGTGGCCAATGCCTGGCACGCGCGTTCGGATGCGGCCTCCTCCTTGGTGGTGGCGCTGGGCATCGTGGGTAGCCTGGCTGGCTTCACCTTGCTCGATCCGGTAGCGGCGGCAGTGGTGGGGTTGATGGTGGTGCGCACCGGCTGGGGATTTTTCTGGAGCGCGCTGCATGACCTGATGGACCGCGCCGTGTCGGCGGAAGAAGCCGAGGCCATTCGCACCACCATCCTCGCCACGCCCGGGGTGCAGGGACTGCATGACCTGCGTACGCGGCGCATGGGCGATCTCACGCTGGTGGATGTGCACCTGGAAATCGATGGAGGCATCACGGTCACCGAAGGCCATGCCATTGCCATTGAGGCGCGGCGCCGGGTGCTGGCGGCGCATCATGTGCTGGATGTGATGACGCATGTGGATCCGGTGGGTCAGGGTGGAGCGCACTGATCGTCACAATATCTGCCTGGCAATACATTGTGTAGCGTACGCCGCATCATTCTGACGAAGCCGGCACGACAACTTGTCTAGCGCGGCCGTCTTCGTTTAAAATCCGGGCTTCTCTTTGGGGAGTAGCCAGCTTTCGGGTCATCCGGAAGAGCCCGTGTCAACATTCTCGGCAGCATCGATGCCGTGGCGCGGGTAGCCATCCAGGTAGGCGAGACCATAGACGTATCCTGCGGCCAGGCTGGGCGCGCAGGCGCGTCCATGGACTTTTCGCCCGGCCAAGGAATCCCCGCTCATGAATTTCCCCGCTCTCCTTCTCCTCGCGCTGGCGATGTCCACCGACGCTTTTGCGGCCGCCATCGGCAAGGGTGCCGCCATGCAGAAGCCCCGCTTCCTGCAGGCATTGCGCATCGGCCTGCTGTTCGGCGTGATCGAAGCCATCACGCCCTTGATCGGCTGGTTCGCCGGTTCCGTCGCGACCAAGTGGGTCTCGCAATGGGATCACTGGATCGCCTTCGTGCTGCTGCTGGTACTGGGCGCGCGCATGATCCACGAAGGCTTGAGCGACGACGATGAGGAAGAAGACGCCGGCACCACCCCGCAGAAGCAATCAGTGGTCATGCTGGCCCTCACTGCGGTTGCCACCAGCATCGACGCCATGGCCGTGGGCGTGGGCCTGGCCTTCATCGACGTCAACATCCTCGAAGCCGCGCTCCTGATCGGCCTGGCCACCACCACCATGGTCACCATCGGCGTAATGGTCGGCCGCGTGCTGGGCCACCTGATCGGCAAGCGTGCCGAGATCATCGGTGGCGTGGTCTTGATTGGCGTGGGCGCTGCGATCCTCTATGAACACCTGAGCCGCGCGGGCGGCTGATTCAGGCCGGTGCCGCCTGCCGCAGCCTGGCTGCGCGCGCGGCACAGTAGTCGGCGGCCATCAGGCGGAAGGCCGTGACCGCCGGATTGTCCTGGTCCGCGCGCCAGGCCATGCTCATCTCCGCACGCGGCACCTCGCCTGCCAGTGGACGGAATTCCACCCGGTCGTAACGGAAACGCTGGGCCGAGGCCGGCAGGATGCCTACGCCCAGCCCGGCACGCACCAGCGACAGGATGGTGTGGCTCTGGTCGATGTATTGCGTGAAATCGGGTTTGACGTCCGCCGCACCCAGCATGGCCATGATGCGTTCGTAGAAATATTTTCCATGCGTGGGCGAATGCATGATGAAGGGCTGGCCATCGAGCTGGGCCGTGGCGATGCGTTCATGCGCAGCCAGCGCGTGGCCTTGCGGCATCGCCAGCACCAGGGGCTCGTCATCCACCAGTTGCAATTCCAGCGGCTGGCGTGATGAGACCGGCCGCAGGAAGCCGATGTCGATGGTGTTGGCGGTGAAGGCCTCCAGTTGGGCGACCGAAATCAGTTCGAACAGCACGACGTCGATCTCGGGCAGGCTCTGGCGCGCCTGCATCAGCAGTTCCGGAATCAGCTCGTAGCCGGCCGCACCGGTAAAGCCGACCCGCACCCGCCCGGTCTTGCCCTGGCTGGCGCGGCGCACCGTGCTCTCGGCCTGTTCGGACAACTGCAGCAGGCGTGAGGCATCGGCCAGGAACACCCGGCCTTCGGTGGTCAGGCGCACGGTGCGCCCGACTCGTTCAAACAATTGCACGCCCAGCCTGTGCTCCAGCAGATGGATTTGCCGTGACAGGGGCGGCTGGGTCATGTTCAGCAGTGCCGCCGCCCGGCGGAAATTGAGTTCGGTCGCAGCGACCACGAAACAACGGACTTGAGCCAGATCGAGCATGGGAATTCGCCGGTAAGGGGAGCGTGCATTATAGGCAGGTACGCTCCCGGCCACGGCCATGATCTCTTCAGGTAGTGAGGCTACCCTCTGGCCGCTGTCCGGCCAGGCCTTGCGCCAGGCTGGCCAGCACCATCTCGCCCATGGCCGTGCGGGACTCCACGGTAGCGCTGGCGCGGTGCGCCTGCAATACCACCTGGTCCATCTCCAGCAGGGCCGCCGGCACGTTGGGCTCATCCACGAACACATCCAGTCCCGCACCGGCGATCACGCCGCGCTGCAGGGCATCGACCAGGTCTTCTTCCACCACCAGCTTGCCGCGCGCGATGTTGATGAGGATGCCTTCGCGCCCGAGCGCATCGAGCACGGCGGCATTGATGATGCCTTGCGCCTTGTCGGCGGCAGCGGCCAGCACCAGAACATCGCTCTCGCGCGCCAGTTGCAGCAGCTCAGCCTGGAAGGTGTAGGGCAGGTCCTCCATGGCGCGCAGGTCCGTATAGGCGACCGGGCAGCCGAAGGCTGCCGCGCGCTGGGCGATGGCGCGGCCCACCTTGCCCATGCCGACGATGCCCACGCGCTTGCCGCTCAGGCGGCGTGACAGCGGGATGGCCGTCGGCGAAGGATGGCGCACCCAGTCGCCGCGCTGCACGAAAGCATGGCCTGGACAGATCTGCCGGCTCACCGCCAGCATCAGCCCCAAGGCCAGGTCGGCCACATCCTCGGTCAGCGCGCCGAAGGTGCCGGTGACCGGCAGGCCCTTGCTGCGCGCATGGTTGAGGTCCACCGCATCGGTGCCCACACCATTGACCGCCACTACCTTCAGCGCCGGCAGGCGATCCATGAGCGCATTGCTGATGCCGGTGTGGCCTCCGGTGATGACGCCTTCGATCACCGCACCATGGCGCTCGATGTAGGCTTCCTTGTCCTCCTGCTCGAACAGGCGGTGCATGTGATAGAGGCTTTCCAGCTTGTCGTTGATGGCCGGGACCAGGATGGGATTGAGCTGCAGCACGTGGCGTTTCATGAGGGTCTCCTTCTCGTTCGGTGGCAATGCCGGCGGATGATGCGGGCATTCCGGCCGAGCGTCCAATCCGAAAAGGCTATCAATTGATTCACGAAATGGTGGCTGGTTCGGTATCAGTATCGATTCAATCCGCACATCACTTGATAGCCAGAAAAGATTGGACGCCATGCGGGGCCGCGGCCATGATTCCCAGCGTCGGCCACCTGGACACGCAGGGGCCAAGATGAATGCCGGGCGTCAACAGATCCCTCAAGGGACACATAACAAAGCCCGCCACCCGCACAGGAGACAAGCATGAACCTGGGATCACCCCGGACCGGCCGCGCGCTGCCGTCCTGAGCGCGGCAGTGCCACGCCATTGCCGCCATCCATAACGATAAACACGAGACACGCCCAAGGAGTCCGACGATGAATCATGTCGACGCCGCCGACCCGGTCGGCCGCCGCAGTTCCGCCGCATCCGCCTCATCCGCCGCCCCGGCCGCCAGCGCGGCCACACCGTTGGCCCAGCAGAAACCGACCCGCTATCGCTGGGTGGTGATGGGCCTGATCTTCATGATCTGGGCCATCGCCTGCGCCGATCGCGCCAATTTCGGCATCGCCCTGCCGTACATGAAGAAGGAATACGGCATCTCCAATACCGAAGCCGGGTTGATCGTGAGCCTGTTCTCGTTCGCCTATGGCATCGTGCAGATTCCGGTCGGGCTGATGTACAAGCGCCTGAGTGAAAAGACCACCGGCATCCTGTTTTCGGTCTTCATACTACTGACTTCGCTCTTCACCGGCCTCATGGGCACGACCTCCTCGGTGCTGCTGTTGCAGCTTTACCGCGTGGGCTTGGGCTTGTCGGAAGGACCGCTGGGCATCGGCTGTACCAACGTCATCAACCGCTGGTTCCCGCCCGAGGAAAAAGGCACGGCCACCGGGCTCTGGATTGCCGCCTCCAAACTTGGCCCGCTGATCGTGCCGACGGTGTGCATCATCGTCATCCAGCTCTGGGGCTGGCGCGAAATCTTTTACGTATTTGCGGTGCCGGGCATTTTCCTGGCCATCCTGTGGTTCTTCCTGGTGACCAATTCGCCGGCCGAGAATCGTTTCTGCAATGAGGCCGAACGCCGCTACATCACGCAGGACGTCCCGGCCGCGCCGGCCACTGGCGGCGCGCGTCCCGCCCAGGGCGCGCAGGTGGCGCCGATGCCCTGGCTGGACGGCATCAACCGTACCCGCCGCGTGCCGCGCCTGGAAACCTTGCGTCAGGTCTTCACCTCCTGGAACGTGATCGGCGTGGCCATCGGCTATGGCTGCATGATCGGCATCAGCAACATCTTCATGTCGTGGATCCCGACCTACCTGGTCACGGTCAAGGGCTTCGCCTCGGTGAAGATGGGTTTCCTGGCCTCGGCGCCCTTCATCGGTGCGGTGGCCGGCAACATGCTGGGCGGGGTGATCTCGGATCGCCTGCTGGGCGGCCGCCGCAAGCCCATGATGCTGTTGGGTGCGCTGGGCACCGCCGTGATGACGTTGATGCTGGTGGAAGCGCCGGACAGTGTGCTCTACCTGGGCGCCATGCTGATGCTGTCGGGCCTGATGCTGGGCATCGGCTTTGCCGGGTATTCGGCCTACCCGATGGGGCTGGCGACCAAGTCAACCTATCCGACCGCCTTCGGCATCGTCAATTCGCTGGGCCAGATCGGTGGCGCCTGCGCGCCCCTGGCGGTGGGCATGCTGCTGGATCGCTATGACTGGAGCAGTGTCTTCCTCTACATGGTCGGTACCTCGCTGCTGTGCCTGGTGCTGCTGCTGAGCGTGGTGGAGCCGATCACGGTGAGAAAGGCCGGAGAAGAAGCCTGAGCCTTCTCACCGCCTTGAATGTTCGGAGGGGCCCGCCATGGTGCGGGCCTTTTGCCTGCCTGCAGAGTCGATTGATGTTGTTTTGGAATAATATCCATCGGATATTAATAGGCATCGAATTATATATTGGACAAACACTGCCCCCGAAGGCACTCTTGTGCTCCCTTTTTCCCTAAGCAGCCCTGAGGAGACACCCATCATGCCGACCTACCGTTCCTATACCACCACCCAAGGCCGCAACATGGCCGGCGCGCGTGCGCTGTGGCGTGCCACCGGCATGAAGGATGGCGATTTCAGCAAGCCCATCATTGCGGTCGTGAACTCCTTCACCCAGTTCGTGCCCGGCCACGTGCACCTGAAGGACCTGGGCCAGCTGGTGGCGCGCGAGATCGAGGCGGCCGGTGGCGTGGCCAAGGAATTCAACACCATCGCCGTGGATGACGGCATCGCCATGGGCCACGACGGCATGCTGTACTCGCTGCCTTCGCGCGACCTGATCGCCGACTCGGTCGAATACATGGTCAACGCCCACTGTGCCGACGCCATGGTCTGCATCTCCAACTGCGACAAGATCACCCCGGGCATGCTCATGGCCGCCATGCGCCTGAACATCCCCGTGATCTTCGTCTCCGGTGGCCCGATGGAAGCCGGCAAGGTCATCAAGACCGTCAACACCGACAAGAAGGTCATCAAGCTCGACCTGGTCGACGCCATGATCCAGGCCGGCGACAAGAACATCTCGGATGCCGACGTGGCCGAAGTGGAACGCTCGGCCTGTCCGACCTGCGGTTCCTGCTCGGGCATGTTCACCGCCAACTCGATGAACTGCCTGACCGAAGTACTGGGCCTGTCGCTGCCGGGCAATGGCACCGTGCTCGCCACGCACGCCGACCGCAAGGAACTGTTCCTGCGCGCCGGCCGCCTGATCGTCGAACTGGCCAAGCGCCACTACGAACAGGACGACTACAGCATCCTGCCGCGCAACATCTGCACCAAGGAAACCTGGGAAAACGCCATGGCCCTGGACGTCTCCATGGGCGGCTCCACCAACACCGTGCTGCACCTGCTGGCCGCAGCCCACGAAGCCAAGGTGGAATTCACCATGGCCGACATCGACCGCATCTCGCGCAAGGTCCCCTGCCTGTGCAAGGTGGCGCCGATGACCAACAAGTACCACATCGAAGACGTGCACCGCGCCGGCGGCATCATCGCCATCCTGGGTGAGCTGGCCCGCGCCGGCCTGCTGGACACCTCGCGTCCGACCGTGCACAGCAAGTCCCTGGGTGAAGCCATCGAGAAATTCGACATCCGCGTCACCAGCGACCCGGCCGTGCACAAGCTGTTCCGTGCCGCCCCCGGTGGCGTGCCCACGCAAACGGCCTTCTCGCAGGAAGAGCGTTTTGAAGACAGCGACCTGGACCGCGCCAACGGCTGCATCCGCGATCGTGAACACGCCTACTCGCAAGACGGCGGCCTGGCCGTCCTGTACGGCAACATCGCCGAGAAGGGTTGCATCGTCAAGACCGCAGGCGTGGATGAAAGCATCCTGAAGTTCTCCGGCACGGCGCGCGTATTCGAAAGCCAGGACGCAGCCGTCGAAGGCATCCTGGGCGACAAGGTCAAGGCCGGTGACGTGGTCATCGTGCGTTACGAAGGTCCCAAGGGCGGTCCCGGCATGCAGGAAATGCTGTACCCGACCTCGTACATCAAGTCCAAGGGCCTGGGCAAGGCGTGCGCACTGTTTACCGATGGCCGCTTCTCCGGCGGTTCCTCGGGCCTGGTGATCGGCCACGCTTCGCCGGAAGCGGCCGAAGGCGGTGCCATCGGCCTGGTGGAAGAGGGTGACATGATCGATATCGACATCCCCAACCGCACCATCAACCTGCGCATCTCCGGTGAAGAACTGGCCAAGCGCCGGACCGAGATGGAAGCCCGTGGCGATGCCGCGTGGCAGCCGGGCAACCGCCAGCGCGTGGTATCGCAGGCACTGCAGGCTTATGCGGCGCTGACCACGTCGGCCGATCGCGGCGCCGTGCGTGACCTGTCGCAGTTGAAGCGTTAATTTCCGTGGCCGTCACTGACGGTGACGCAACGATGCAGCAAAAGAAAACCGCCCGGCGCAAAGCCGGGCGGTTTTTTTTCGTGCGCAGTTGAACCTGCGTGGGCTCATGCCTTGATGGCCGGCCGCATATGCGTAGACGCAAACGCCAGCCCTTCTTCGAAGGACGACAGCACCATGTCCACCTGTTCCTTCACGGTCGCGGCCTCCACTTCCTCGTTGAAGAAGGAGGGGCGGATGGTGACCAGCAGCGCATGTGGCAGGTTCTCGCGCAGGTCATGTACCACCGCCATCCACGCCTCCAGCTTCTCGCGCACCGGATAGATCAGGAACACGATGGATACCAGTTCCGCCTTGCTGGTATCGGGCTGTTCATCCTCGGGCTGGTCCAGCGTGATGCTGCGGGCATCGATGCCGGTCACGCGCAGGGCATGCACCAGCAGTTCGGAGAGCAGGTCATCGCGCTCACCGCGCAAGCCGCCGCACAGCACCACCGAGCCCTGCGGCACATCCAGCGAACCCTGCCAGCGGCCCAGTCGCGCCTGACGCAGTTCGCGCAGGTGCGCGCCCACGCCGCTGTTGAGCAGCGGCACTTCGCGCCGGCGACGCAGGCTGCGTGGCGCGCCCGGGCTCTGCGTGAGCACTTCGGTGAGTTGCGAGACCGAATGCAGCAGCCGTTCCTGCTGCGCACCCTCGATGCGGCCATGGCGCAGGTCCAATGCCGCCAGGGCCAGGCCGGGCAGCAGGATCTGGTCGCAATACTTGGCGAAGCTCTGCTTTTGCAGATGGCCGCGTGCATCGCGGATGATGGCCTCCGATTCACCGGCCAGGGCGCGCTGGTAGAAGCGCTCGGCGTGGGTCATGTCGGGCGCTTCGCCCAGCAGGATGGTGATCGGTTCCAGCGCGGCCACGTGACGTCCGGCCACCACCAGGCACAGCGTCAACGGGGTGGAGAGCAGCAGGCCGATGGGCCCCCACAGCGTGCCCCAGAACAGCGCCGAGACGATCACCGCCAGCGGGGAGAGGCCGGAGCTGTGGCCATACACGCGCGGCTCGATGAAGTTGGCCACGATCACTTCCAGTCCCACATAGAAGGCCAGGAAGGACAGTGCCAGCCACCAGCCGGGATCGATGGCGGCGATGAACACCGAAATCATCAGCCCGGAAGCCAGCGCCCCCAGGTAGGGTACGAAGCGCAGCACCCCGGCCAGCGCGCCCCACAGCACCGCGTGCGGCACGCCGCCGGCGGCCAGTACCGCGCCCATGATGAGTCCGAACACCAGGTTGACGATGAACTGCGAGAAGAAGAAGCGCGACACCCCTTCGGCCGCATCGCCCAGCGCCTGCATGGTGCGGCTCATCTCGGTCAGCCCGGCCAGGCGGATCAGGCGTTCGCGCAGGGATTCCTGTTCCAGCAGGATGAAGACCAGCAGCACCAGCACGATGCCGGCCTGGCCGATCGGCCCCCAGGCCAGCGCAAAGAGGCGCCGCAAGGCACCGCGCACCGACATGCGGGTATCGGCTTCGGGCGTGGCGGCTGCTGCAGCGGCGGCGGCAGCGGCACGGCTATTCTTCTTGCCGCTGCGTGCGCTCTCCGGCAGCGGCTGCGGGATCACTGCGCTCAGTTCGGCTTCGAGCCGGGCGAAGGGACGCTCGGCCATGGTGCGCACGCTTTCCACCTTGTCCTGGATGGCGTCGCGGTACTGGGGCAGGTCGCTGGTGACGCTCACCAGCTGGAAGGTCAGCACCACCGCCAGCGCCACCAGGCAGCCACCGACCAGCAGCACCGAGACCATCGCGGCCGCCGCCCGGTTCAGGCCGAGGGCATCGAGCTTCCTCACCAGCGGCAGGATGATCAGGCTGGCGATCCCGGCCACCGCCAGCGGGGCCAGGATGTCGCGACCAAAGTAGAGCATGCCCAGCACCACGGCAGCTCCCAGCAGGGTGGTGGAACTCAGGCGCGAGAAGGCGGAAGACTTGAGGTTTTGCATGGCGTGGATGTGGGCAGGAAGGCAGGCCGGTCAGGAATGCAGCGCGAGTATAGCCGTTGCCCTTGGCCTGTGCGCATGGCGCCTTGACGTTTTCTGCACCATGCCCCGCAAGCGCACGGGGGGCGCGGCTTGCGGACGGGCGGGGTCAGCGCATCACTTCATACAGTTCCAGCGGGAGCCCATCCGGGTCGGCGAAGAAGCTGAAGCGCTGACCCGTGTATTCATCCACGCGGATCTCTTCCACGGCCACCCCCTTGGCCTCCAGCTCAGCCTTGCAGGCCGCGACGTCGGCCACCGCAAATGACAGGTGCCGCAGGCCGCAGGCCTCGGGACGCGAGGGACGGGCCGGCGGAGACGGGAAGGAGAACAGCTCGACCTGGGTGCCATCGGGCAGGCCCAGGTCCAGCTTCCACGAGTCGCGCGCTTCACGGTAATGCTCGGCGATCACGCGCAGGCCCAGCAGGTCCACATAGAAGGCCTTGGAAACGGCGTAGTCGGAACAGATGATGGCCACATGATGGATGCCTTGCAGTTGCATGGAGTGCTTTCAGGAAAAGGGTTCAGCCAGGGCGGCCTTTGGCACCCGGACCGTGCTGCGCCAGTCCGGCACAGACCGCGCGCACCTTGTCGCGCAGCCAGCGGTGGGCCGGGTCCAGCTCCACACGCGGATGCCACATCAACGAGACGATGATGGGATCGGTCGCGACCGGCAATTCGAACAGATGGATGCCGGAAGCACTGCCATCCTTGCGCGGCGCGCCGGCCGTGGTCAGGAAGGAGCGCGGCACCATGGCCACCAGGTCGGAGGTGCGCACGACGGCCAGCGCACCGGGAAAGCTCGGCACCACCGCCACCACCTTGCGCACCAGGCCGCGCTCGGCCAGTGCGGCATCGAGCGGACTGGCGCGGTCGCCGCGCGGGGACGCGCTCACGTGTTCGTAGGCGCAATAGCGCTCGGCACTCACGCGCCGCAGGGCCGCCAGCGGATGGCCGACCCGGACCGCGCCCACGAAGCGGTCCCGGAACAGGGTCTGCAGGCGCACTTCCGGTCCCATCTCGCTGGCCACGCCGATCTCGATATCGGCACTGCCTTCGCGCAAGGGCAGAGGACTGCGCTCCACCTTGGGCGCGAAGCGCAAGCGCACCAGCGGGGCCTCGCTGGTGACGGCACTGATGAGCGCGGCACCGCAGGCTTCGATGAAGCCCTCGTTGGCGCGGATGGTGAAGTCGCGCGCCAGCCGCGCCACATCCAGTTCCGGTACCGAAGGTCGCAACACGGAGCGGGCCTCATGTACCACGTTGCGCACGCGCTCCTGCAGGGCTTCCGCGCAGGGGGTGAGCACCATCTGCCGCCCGGCGCGCACCAGCAACTGGTCGCCGGTGGCCTGGCGCAAGCGCGTGAGGGTACGGCTCATGGCCGAGGCGCTCAGGCCCAGGCGGCGCGCAGCCCCGGCCACGCTGGCTTCGGCGATGAGGGCATCCAGGGCGATCAGGAGATTGAGGTCGGTATCGGGCATGGCGGCATCCTAGCATGCGACCGATGACATGGCGTCCCATGCAATGATCCAATGCAAGCCATGCGTCTTCCGCCTTGTCTCGCGGCTGGCTATAGTGAAGGCCTGATCCGATCTTCCCTGGCGAATTCCATGTCACTCTTTTCCGATCTGCCCGGCGACGAAGGCCTGCCGGGCGTGCAGCGGCGCCGCGCCATGCTGGCTGTCATGACGGCCACCACCATGGCGGTGTTCGACGGCACCATCATCAACGTCGCGCTGCCACAGATCAGCCTGGCGCTGCAGACCTCGGCCGCTGCTTCCGTGTGGGTAGCCAACGCCTACCTGCTGGCTACGGCGATGACGCTGGCCGCGTTTGCGGCGCTGTCCTCAAGGCTGGGCTTTCGCACCCAGTTCACGGCCGGGCTGGCGGTCTTCACGCTGGCTTCGCTGGGTTGCGCACTGTCGCACTCAGTAGATCTGCTCATTGCCATGCGCGTGCTGCAAGGGCTGGGTGGCGCGGCCATGCTGAGCATTGCGCCGGCCATCCATCGCACCGTCTTTCCCAACCGCCTGCTGGGCCGCATCCTCGGCTTGAATGCCGTGCTGGTGGCTGCCAGCACGGCCGTCGGTCCGGTACTGGGCGGCACCTTGCTGGCAGCGCTGGGCTGGGAGTGGATCTTCCTCATCAACGTACCGCTGGGCATCGTCGCCGTGCTGCTGTCGTGGAGCGCCATTCCGGAAACACGCAAGCCGGTGCAGGCGCCCTTCGACGTGGCCGGTGCGCTGTGGTCGGCGCTGGCCATGGGCGCCATCATCATGGCGGCCGATACCTGTGCACGCTTCGCCGAACCGGGCCAGGGGACCCACGCCATGCTGGAGGCGGCAGCCTACGCCCTGGTGGCGCTGCTGGCCGGTGCCGCCTTCGTGCGCGGCCAGCGCCGTGTACCGGAGCCGCTGTTGCCGCTGGACATCTTTGCCAATGCACGTTTCTCGCTGGCCGCACTGACCTCGCTGGCGTCCTTCGTGGGGCAGGGCATCGCTTTCGTGGCCTTGCCCTTCCTGTTCCAGAACGGCTATGGATATACCGCGTTTGAGTCGGCCGCACTGTTCACACCCTGGCCGCTGGGCATCGTGCTGGTGGCGCCGCATGCAGGCAAGCTGGCCGACCGTCATTCACCGGCGTTGCTGTCTAGCCTGGGCCTGGCGCTCTTTACGGTCGGGCTGGGCTTGCTGGCCTTGCTGCCTGATCACGCCCAGGCCTGGGACATTGGCTGGCGCGCACTGGTATGCGGCATGGGCTTCGGTTTCTTCCAGAGCCCCAACAACCGCGAAATGCTTTCCAATGTCGCCCGCGAACGCAGCGGCAATGCCTCGGGCGTGCTGGCCATCATGCGCACCTTCGGCCAGTGCCTGGGCGCCGCCTTGCTGGGGACGATCCTGGCGATCTACACCGCCGGTGCGGTGGCGCAAGGGGAGCTCAAGATGAGTGCGGCGCAGGATGGCGATGCGATTCGTCTCGCACTGTGGGTGGCGGTCCTGGCCACGGCACTGGCCACCGCAGTCAGCGCCAGCCGCTTGCGGCGCAAGGCGCAATCGCCCGCCTGATCTGCCTTGGCGGGCCATGGTGCAGAAAACGTCAACACCCGCCGAGCTCATCATTGACTGAAATGTACCCAAATTGGTAACTTTTTAGTGAGCCGGTAAATCCTCGCTGATTCTCGCTTTGTCCCGGCAGGCGGGAGCATAGACTGCTCTTGCTTGCCGGCGTACTGACTGCACCAGGGCGAACCACAATCACAACAGCGTCCCGCTTCACCCTCCTCGCCCCACTCAAGCGTTCAGGTCCCGCAGTCCTTCCCGGGCAAGCTCCGTCAAACTCTCCCCGGCCTCACCTTCCGTCGGCCGGGGGATACCGCAAAAGGGGGCAATACCATGGGCAAGCTGAAAGTCGTGACCAGGCTGGCGTTGGGCTTCGGCCTGATTCTCGTGTTTCTGTTGGGCATTTCCGTACTGGGCATGGCGGGCATGGCGCGCATCAATGACGCGCTCACCGACATCACCGCCATCAACAATGCCGAAACCAAGCTGGTCAGCGCCTTGCGCAACGCCTTGAGCCAGCGCGCCATCGCCATTCGCAACATCGCCCTGCTGGACGATCAGGAAGGCATGCGGGTGGAATCGCAGACGCTGGCGCGCCAGGAGAAGATCTATGCGGATGCACTGGTCACGCTGGACAAGATGTTCAATACCGAAGCGGCCACGACCGAGCGCGAAAAGCAGTTGCTGGCGCAGATCAAGGCCGATGAAGCGGCCACCGTGCCGTTGATGGCCAAGGCGCTGCAACTGGGGCTGGACAACAAGCCAGCCGATGCGGTGAAAGTGCTCATCACCGAAGTGCGTCCCAGGCAGCAGGCCTGGATCAAATCGCTCACCGAACTGGCCGACTTTGAAGATCAACTCAACGAAGAAGCCGCGAGCAGCGCGCGCAGCACCTATGCATGGCTGCGCACCATCATGCTCAGTGCCGTGGCCTTGGCGTTGCTCATCGGCGTGGCCGCCTCGGCCATGATTGCGCGCAGCATCCTGCGCCAGCTTGGTGCCGAGCCGTCGGAAGCGCAAGCCATCGCCCGCGAGATCGCCGCCGGCGATCTCACCGCCACCGTGCGACTGCGGGATGGCGATGGCAACAGCCTGATGGCTTCCATCGAGCAGATGCGTTATCAATTGAACGTGATCGCGCACGGCATCAAGTCGGCGGCCGAGACCATTTCGGTGGCCAGTGGCCAGATCGCACAGGGCAATTTCGACCTCTCGCAACGCACCGAAGAACAAGCCGCCTCGCTGGAAGAAACCGCCGCCAGCATGGAAGAACTGACCACCACCGTGCGCCAGAACACCAGCCACGCCGCCGAGGCGCTGCGCCTGTCAGGTGGCGCAGCGCAGACCGCCGCCAGTGGCAGCGAGGCCTTTGATCGCGTGGTCTCGACCATGGACAAGATCTCGGCCAGCTCGGGCAAGATGGCCGACATCATCGGCGTGATCGAAGGCATCGCCTTCCAGACCAATATCCTCGCCCTCAACGCAGCAGTGGAAGCCGCCCGCGCCGGCGAGCAGGGACGCGGCTTTGCGGTGGTGGCCTCGGAAGTGCGCTCGCTGGCGCAGCGCAGTGCGGTGGCGTCCAAGGAAATCAAGGACCTCATCGGCGAATCGATGGCGCATGTGGGCGCAGGCTCGCAACTGGTGGCCAGCGCCGGCCAGCAGATGAATGGCATCGTGGCCTCGGTGCAGCGCTTTGGCGAGATCATGAACGAAATCGCTACCGCTACCCAGGAGCAAGGCAGTGGCATCGAACAGATCAACACCGCCATCGTGCAGATGGATCAGGTGACCCAGCAGAATGCGGCGCTGGTGGAAGAAGCCAGTGCGGCAGCGCAGTCGCTGTCACAGCAAGCGATGGGCTTGCTGAAGGTGGTATCGATCTTCAAGATCCGCCAGGATGCCTCGGTCACGCCCGGCAGTGGCCATGCCACCCCTGCTGCACCGGGCTTGCCGGGCGCGCCGCTGGCGGCCCTGCACTGAGACTGGCACTGCCAGGCAAGCACGGCGGGCCGGCGTGGGGCCGGCCCTGCGTGCATCAGCCCTGGGCGCCGTCGTCCTCGTCTTCGTCCTTGGGCACGAAGACCATGCCGGTCTTGGCGTTGTAGTCCATGAGACCGGCATAGCGGCCCCAGGCGATCATGGTCTCGAAGGTCTTTTCGGGATTGTCGTAGGGCAGGGCGCTGCCGATGTCCTTCAACACGCGCTCGGCCTCGATTTCTTCGGCCTCGCCCAGCACCGCCAGGATGATGTGGAAGATGCGCAGCTTGTAGACCTGCTCGGCGAAGATGGCGCGCTGGCCCTGGCGGTCGGCGGCCACGAAGCGGCGGCCCAGGTCGGTCAGGTAGACCTCCTGCTTGGGCGTATCCACCAGCTCCAGGATCTCGGCGGCTTTCACGGTGGCGATGGTCTCGCCGAATTCCTTGCCGATCTCGTCCGAAATATCGTAGATGTTGTTCAGTTCCGGTTCGTCGTGCAGCAGGCTCATCAGGCCCAGGATCTGGCCCACCGGGATCAGCGGGATGGATTCCATGCGCTTGCGTCCGCGCGAGATCGGCTCGCCCGGCACGTGCGCTTCCGGCGGCAGGTCGGGCAGCGAGAGCGTGGTGATGGCTTCGTGGATGATGTTGACCAGGCGCTGGAATTCCGGGCTCTTGGAGTCGCGCGGATAGGGCAGGGGGTTGTCCAGCACCAGGCCCAGGCGGCCCGGGCGCGGGAACACCACGACGATGCGGGTGGCCATTTCCACCGCTTCCTCGATGTTGTGGGTGACCATGAAGATCGAGGTCAGGCCGCTGTCGGGGGCACGCCACAGGCTGATCAGTTCCTGGCGCAGGTTCTCTGCGGTCAGTACGTCCAGGGCGCTGAAGGCTTCGTCCAGGCACAGGAGCTTGGGCTTGGAGACCAGCGCACGCGCAATGCCCACGCGCTGGCGCATGCCACCGGAGAGCTCACGCGGATAGGCGCTGTGGTAGTTGCCCAGGCCGATCAGTTCGATGGCGCGGTCTACTGCGGCATCGCGTTCCTCGCGGGTCGGGTTGTGCGACATCAGGCCCACGGCCACGTTCTGTTCCACCGTCAGCCACGGGTAGAGCGCGAAGGTCTGGAACACCACCGAGGCATCGCGATTGACGCCATAGAGTGGCTTGCCGGCGGCCATGGTGTGGCCCGAGCTGGGTTCGACCAGGCCGGTCAGGCAGCGCAGGATGGTCGACTTGCCCGAGCCCGACTGGCCCAGGAGGGCCAGCAGTTCGCCTTCGTGGACGGCCAGGTCGATGTTGTCCAATACCTTGAGCTCGTGGCCGCCGGCGGTGTTGTAGGATTTGCTGACAGCGCACAGTTCAGCGACGGCGGGACGTTGTTGCGGAGAATTCATGGTCATGGCGTGGCTCAAGATCAATCGAGGCGGAAACGGCGTTCGGCGAAGGCATACAGGCGACGCCAGACAAACTTGTTCATCAACACGACGAACATCGACATCACGCCGATGCTGGCGATGATGAGCGGCGTGTCACCGGACTTGGTGACTGCCGAAATATAGGCACCCAGGCCATCGGCCTTGAGCGAGACATCGCCCCAGCTGGCCAGCTCGGCCACGATGGAGGCATTCCATGCGCCACCGGCTGCGGTACATGCGCCGGTCACCCAGAACGGGAAGATGGCCGGCAGGATCAGCGTCTTCCATAAATTCCAGCGCGACAGGCCATACATGCGGGCGGCTTCCTTCAAGTCATTGGGAATGGCCATGGCACCGGCGATGACGTTGAAGAGGATGTACCACTGCGTGCCCATGGCGATCAACAGGATGCTGCCCCAGTTCATGCTCACGTTGGCGGCCACGAACCAGCCCACCACCAGCGGGAAGGTCATGTTGACCGGGAAGGACGCACCGATCTGCGCCAGCGGCTGGGCGAAACGGGCAATGTGCGGCTTGGAGCCGATCCACACGCCCACCGGGGTCCAGATCAGCGTGGCAATCACGGTCATGGCCAGCACCCGCAGCATGGTCAGGAAACCCAGCCAGACGATGTGGCCGAACAGGCTCCAGCTCATGGCGCCGTGCAAGGCATCGATGGCCGCTACCAGCCCGCGCAGGGCTTCGAAGATCAGCAGGCCGCAGATCAGGCCGGTGATGACGCGCTTGGTCCAGCGTTCACGGGTGATGCGGGCCGGGGTCGGTGCGGCTGACGTGGCGGGCCGCTGGCGCGCCAGCCAGTCGCCCAGCGGCAGCCACAGTTTTTCATCGAGCCAGGTGAAGACGTAGGAACCACGCAGCAGGTCATACACCCAGGAGGTCGGCGGCGAGCTCGATTCGGTCAGTTCGATCTTGAACTTGTCGGCCCAGGCCAAGAGCGGCCGCCAGACCAGCTGGTCGCTCACCAGGATCAGCGCCAGCATGGCAATCACCGCCCACAGTGCCGCAGTATGGTCGCCCTGGTCGATGGCTTGCGCCATGTAGGAACCGAGGCCAGGCAGCTTCAGGTCCTTGTTCATGACGCTGATGGCTTCGCTTTGCGCCACGAAGAACCAGCCGCCGCCGAAGGACATCATCGAGTTCCAGATCAGGCTGTGCGCCGAGGCCGGCAGTTCCACGGTACGGAAGCGCTGCCAGGCGGTCAGGCGATAGGTGGTGGCGGCTTCCTGCATGTCGGTCGGGATGGTGACCATGGAGTGGTAGAAGCCGAATGCCATGTTCCACACCTGGCCGGTGAAGATGGCGAAGATGGCCGCGCATTCCACGCCCATCAAGCTCCCCGGGAACAGCGCCATGAAGCCGGCCACGGTGGCCGAGAGGAAACCCAGCACCGGCACCGATTGCAGGATGTCCAGCGCCGGCAGGATCAGGGCGCGCGCGCGGCGGCTCTTGGCGGCCAGGTAGCCGGTGCCGATGGCGAAGAAGAGCGAGAAAGCGAAGGCGATCCACATGCGCAGCAGCGTGCGGCCGGCGTAATAGGGGATCATGGCGGGCGAGCTGTCCACCTCCAGCTGGTCGGACGGATCGAAGTGCACCAGCATGCCTTTACCGAAGTGCAGGGCGCTCCACAGCAGGCCGAACAGCACTGCCAGCACCAGCGCATCGATCCAGCCGAAGCCAGGCTTGACTTCTTCATAGGCCGTCAGTTGCGGCGAGGTGGTCTTCATTGTCATGGCGGTGAGGCTGGATGGCGGGTTTGGCGGTAATGGCGGTGTTGGCGATGATGGCTGGGCAAGGCGTTCAGGTGCGCATGGATCGGTCGTGTGCGATCAATCCGATCGCTCAACGGTCTGATTCCGTGCAACAGGCGGCCCCCGAGACCGGCGGCGCAACTGTAGCAAGAAATTCTGACAGTTTCTTGACCAGCTTGTCGGGGCCGAAATTTGGTTCTTCCCCGGAAGGGATGTTGTGGCTCAACGCGTCAGAGAGGAGAAAGGCTGACGTTCATCGACTTGGAGAGTTGAAATGGAGTTGAAAGTGGTGTGGGACCAGGATGGGGCGACTATTCGTCTTCATACCGGTCAATTCGAAAGGCTCGGTCTCAAACCGGGCGATCATCTGCGCATAGAGCGCTCTTCTCAAGGGATGATATTGCGGCCGCTGCGCCGACGGCCCAGATATGCGCTGGCCGAATTGGTTCTTCAATGCGATCCGGGTGTACCTGAATCGACCGATACCAAGGCTTGGTCTCAGCTTTTCCCAATTGGGCGAGAGTTTGGTTGAATTTTAGAATGGTGCTATCGATTTCGATCCGAATCGTGTCGCGGTGTCCCCAGCAAAAAGCCGCCCTGTTTTCACAGGGCGGCTTCTCACATCCGATTGAAAGATCCTTTCAGTTGGGGGCGCTTCCCTTACTGCGGTCCCTTCCGTGGAATCATCGTCCACATCGTCAACCCGCTCAGCAACAGCAAGCCCGCCAGGATATACAGCGCAATATCGATATTGCCCATGCGTGTCTTGACCAGCCCGATCAGCCAGGGGCTGACGATGCCGCTGGTGATGCCCACGCTGGAGATGAAGGCGATGCCCGGCGCGATGGTCTGGGCCGGCAGCAGGCCCGGCGGCAGCGACCAGAAAATCGGCAGGGCCGCAAAGATCAGCACCGCCGCGATCGACAGCAAGCCCAGCGACACCGCCAGGCTGGACGGATGCAAGGTCAGCGCCGCCAGCGCCAGCGCGCCGCCGGTGGTGCAGACCAGGAAGTGCCCGTGGCGCTCGTTGCGGCGATCCGAGCGGCGCGCAATGAGGATCAGGCCGATGGCGCCGATGGCGTTGGGAATGACCGTGTAGAGCGAGACCTGCACCACATCCTTGATGCCGAAGTCGCGGATCATCAGCGGCATCCAGAAGTTCAGGGTGAGCGAACCGCAGGTGAGCGCAAAGTAGATGAAGGCGAACAGGTAGGTCGGCCGATGCGACAGCGCCTGCTTGAGTGCCGCCAGCGAGTGCGCGCTCACGTGATGGGTGCGCAGCGCTTCCTGGCTCTGGCGGTTCAGCAGGAAACTGCGCTCCTGGGGCGTAAGCCAGCTGGCCTGCGCCGGTCCGTCGGCCAGCAGGAAGATCACCAGCAAGCCAAGCACCACCGCCGGTGCCCCTTCGATGGCGAACATCCATTGCCAGCCGTAGAGGCCCATGAGCCCCGCCATGTCGCGCATGATCCAGCCCGAGACCAGCCCGCCCAGCACCCCGGCCACCGCTACCCCGGCAAAGAAGATCGCCATCACCGCCGCGCGGCGCCGCGCCGGGAACCAGTAGCTGAGATAGAGCACGATGCCGGGGAAGAAGCCCGCCTCGAAGACGCCCAGCAGGAAGCGCAGCACGTAGAAGTGCGTGGCATCGCTCACCGCCATCATCCCCACCGAGGCCAGGCCCCACAGCACCATGATGCGCGAGAAGGTGCGTCGCGCGCCAAAGCGTGCCAGCAGCATGTTGCTGGGTACCTCGCAGAGCACGTAGCCGACGTAGAAGACGGCCGCGCCGAGGCCATACATGGCATCGCTGAAGCCAAGGTCCTGCTTCATCTGCAACTGGGCGAAGCCGATGTTGATGCGGTCCAGGAAGGAGACCACGTAGCAGATGAAAAGAAAGGGAATGATGCGCAGCCAGACCTTGCGATAGATGGCGTCTTCGGCCGCCACACTGAGATCGGGTGAGGAAGGGGCAGCCAGCGTGCCGGCGCCCTGGGATGGGGTCATCATGAATGTCTCCGTTGTGTAGGCGCCTCGGGTGGCGCTCTTGTTGACGTGGATGTGGATGTGGGTGAAGGGGGCCTGGCTCAGGCCGCTTCGGCAAGGGCGGCTGGCGCGACGGTTGCGCGCGCGCGCTGCATGGCCTCGATCAACAGCGCATGCCCGCCGATGTGATTGCACAGCAGCAGGATCAGGCGCGCATTGACTTCCTGGCTGGCGGCGTCGTCCAGGCCGCGATGCATGTCGATCAGGGCTTCATAGAAATCGTCCGGACGGTCCAGGTTGGGTGCGGTGTTCAGGTTCACGGGAGTCTCCTTGATATCGGGTTTGTTCAGCGCGAGGCTTGTCAGGCCGCATCCAGTACCGGCGCGGCCAGTGCACCCTGGCGGTGCCCGGTCGCCCGCAGCAGGGCCTCGGCCAGTGCCGCGGCGTCGACCTTGCGCCAGGCGGCGCAGATGTGCTGGTCGGGACGGATCAGGTAGCAGGTCTGCGGCTGCGCGTCGTAGCGTTGCGCAGCCAGGCCGTCGATGTCCTGCACCTGGCGCGCGTCCTGCCCCAAAGCCGAAAGCGCGGCGCGATCCTCGGCCGTGGCGTCGGCGCTGCTGACGAAGAGCAGGCGCAGCGGTACGCTGCCTTCGCACAGTGATTGCAGGGCTTGTCGCTGTGCCTCGGACAGTTCGGCGGGCGCGGCGAACATCATGGCCACGAACTGGTCGCCCAGCTGGGGCAGCAGCCAACCCGGACCGGTACTGGTCAGCACCGGCGCATCGGTGCAGGGCGCACCCGCCTGCATGGCCCCGCTGAAGGGCGCACTGGCGGGAGTGTTCAGGGGCGAGCCATGCAGCGTGGCCGGCAGGGACAGGCGGCCGCTGTTGACCAGGCGGCGTGCAAAGTCATGTTCGCGCGCCAGGGCCAGTACGGCATCGCGGAAGCATTTGCTCACCGCACTCTTGGGAGTGATGAAGTCGGTGGCGCGGGTGGAGTTGAGCAGGTTTTCGTCGGCGGCAACTTCGCGCTCGCTGGCGTAGCTGTCCAGCAGGCTTTCCGGTGCCTTGCCCTGCAGAACGTAGGCCAGCTTCCAGGCCAGGTTCTCCGCATCCTGCACGCCACTGTTGGCGCCGCGCGCACCGAAGGGCGAAACGCAATGCGCGGCATCGCCCACGAACAGCACGCGGCCATGGCGGAAGCGATCCATGCGCACGCAGGAGAAGGTGTAGACGCTGACCCACTCCAGCGAGAATTTCACATCCTTGCCCAGCAGCGCCTGCACGCGCGGGATCACGCGTTCGGGCGTCTTCTCCAGCACCGGGTCGGCATCCCAGCCGAGCTGGAAATCGATGCGCCACACATCGTCAGGCTGGCGATGCAGCAGCACCGACTGGTTGGGATGGAAGGGCGGATCGAACCAGAACCAGCGTTCGGCCGGGAAGGGGGCTTCCATCTTGACGTCGGCGATGAGGAAGCGATCGCGGAAGGTGTGGCCCACGCTCTCCAGTCCCATCATCTTGCGCAGGGGACTGCGCGAGCCGTCGGCGGCCACCACGTAGCGCGCCTTGAGGGTATAGCTGCCAGCGGGGGTGTCGACCGTCAGCGCTTCATGATCGCCCTGGTGGGTGATGCCGCTGACCTTGCTCTTCCAGCGCAGTTCGATCTGCGGGTACTGGCTGGCTTCTTCCAGCAGGTAGCCTTCCAGGTAGTACTGCTGCAGGTTGATGAAGGCAGGACGGGCATGGCCGGCTTCCGGCAGCAGGTCGAATTCGTAGATGGCCTGGTCGCGCAGGAAGACTTTGCCGCGATTCCATCCCACCCCTTTGTCCACCATGCGCTGGCCGCAGCCGATGCGGTCAAGGATGTCCAGTGTGCGCTTGGCAAAGCAGATCGCGCGCGATCCGACGGAAAGCATGTCGTCGTCGTCCACCACCACGACGGGGATGCCTTGTCGCGCCAGGTCGATGGCGCTGACCAGGCCGACCGGCCCGGCGCCGATGACGACCACCGGATGCACGGGAGCAGCGTCGCTGCGGGTTTGTTCCAGGCAGGGCTGGAAGGAGAAGCGCTGCTGCTGGTAATCGATGGCTGGGTTTTCGTTCATGGGTTGTCTCCTCGCTATCCTCTATGGGGTTGTTGGGATCAGGCTTGCAATGCGGCCCACATTTCCTTGTCGCGCTCGGCGGTCCAGATGCGCGGATGGGCGATGCCGGAGGCTTCGTCGTAGGCGCGCGTGACGTCGAAGGGCAGGCAGTGCTCGTAGATGAAGACCTGGCCGAACTTGGGATCCATCAACTGCCGGGTATGGGCCATGGCTTCCTTCAGGCCCATCCTGGCGGCGACCGCTTCGCGTCCGGCACGCAGCAGGGTGGACACGAAATCCTTGGTGTAGGCGATGCCTTGCTCGACTTGCGCACGTCCGCGCAACGCCGGTCCGCGACCCGGTACCAGGGCTTCGGGCTGCAGGGCGGCCAGGGCGTCGAGGGTGGCCGGCCAGGGTTCGAGCTGGGCATCGCCGCAGTAGCAGGCGGCGTCGTATTCCACCAGGTCGCCCGAGAACAGGACCTTCTGGCCGGGTAGCCACACCACCGTATCGCCCTTGGTGTGGCCGGCGCCGAGATGGGCGATCTTCACTTCCAGCTTGCCCATGAACAGCGTCATTTCCTTCTCGAACACCAGGGTCGGCCAGGTCAGGCCGGGCACCGTCTCCACCCCGGCAAACAGACGCGGGAAGCGTTCGATCTCGGACTTCATGTCAGCCTCGCCGCGCTCGACGATCATCTCGTAGGTGCCGCGGCTGGCGATGACCTGCTCGCCGCCCTCCTTGAAATAAGCCGACGCGCCCAGCACGCGCACCGCGTGATAGTGGGTCAGCACCACGTACTTGATGGGCAGGTCGGTGACGCTGCGGATGCGCGCGATGAGGTCCTGCGCCATGGCCGGGGTGGCGGTGGTATCGATGACCATCACGCTGTCGTCGCCGATGATGACGCCGGAATTGGGATCGCCCTCGGCGGTGTACGCGTAGGCGTTTTCCGAGATGCGTTCAAAGGTGATCTTCTTGGCGTCGAGATCCGCCTGGGATGCAAAAGCCTTGGCCATGTCTGCCTCGTTCAGTAACAGTTTGGGTGGGGACGCGGCTGGACATGGCTTGCGCCATCGGGGGAGGTCTCCGTCCAACCCGTCATGGATCAATGCGGGTCAAATCTTGTTGTTGATACCTGCCGTGAGCAGGTTGATGGCATCTTAGTGAGCGTCTTTTGATTAGTCAATGGCAAAGATGCTTGTCAGAGATTAATTGACGTTTTCTGCACCAAGGCCAGTTCTTGCTGCGCTGCAAGCCAGTTCGATTAGAATCCGGGTGTGACGCCGCATGCCGCATGCGCATGCGGCACTGCTGCTGTGCATAGTCAGCAGCCCAAATCATCAATCTTGGAATTCCCGGATGAGCGCATCTCCCGCAAAGACACAACGTGGCATCCAGAGTGTGGAAGTGGCCGGCCGCCTGTTGCAGGCCCTGGCCCTGGCGCGCCAGCCCTTGCCGCTGGTGGCGCTGGCGGCCGCGGCCGAATTGTCCTCGGCGCAAGCCCACACCTACCTGGTGAGCCTGCTGCGGCTGGGCCTGATCAAGCGTACCCCCGGCGATGGCCACTACGAGCCCGGCCCGCTGGCCTTGCGCCTGGGCATGGCGCGCCTGGCCCAGGAGCCCGCCTACCGCCTGGCCCTGCCGCAGGTGCAGCAGCTGAGCCAGGATACGGGCCTGAGCGTGGCGATCAGCTTGCCCACGCCGGCCGGACCGACCATCGTGCACTATGCCCATGCCGGCAAGCCGCTGCATGTGAACTTGCACGTGGGCACCGTGATGGCCTTGTCCGATACCGCCACCGGGCGCGCCTATTGCGCCTATGTCCCTTTCGCTGCCTGGCAGGGTGTGTGGGAGGTGCAGCATCCGGGAGTCGCCAAAAGCCAGCTCAGGCATTTCCACGAAGAACTCGATGCCATCCGCAAGCGCGGCATGGAGCGGGCGGTCGACTTGCCCAGTCCGGGTGTGACCAGCCTGTGCATGCCCCTGCTCGATGCGCAGCAGCAGTTGCTATTGCTGGTCACCGTCATCGGCAGCAGCGGCGTGATCGATGCCGGCTGGCGCGGCACGGTCGCGCGCCAGTTGCGCGGCTGCATCGAGGCCATCGCGGCCACCCTGCCCGACACCGAAGAGGAGGCCGCATGAAGACTTCCACCCCCTTGCCCATGCCCGAAGACGACCAGGACGGCACGCGCAGCCAGCGCGGCATCCAGTCGCTCGACAGCACGGGCGCATTGCTGGAAGCCTTGCTGGAGGCCGGCCGGCCACTCCCGCTGGGCGACCTGGCGCGACTGGCCGGCATGCCGGCGGCCAAGGCCTTCCCGCACCTGGTGAGCCTGCAGAAGATCGGTTTGCTCTCGCGTGACGCCCAGGGCAATTTCTTCCCCGGTGCACTCAGTCTCGACCTGGGCCTGGCCGCCTTGCAACGGCTCTCGCCGCTGCGCGAGGCCGAGGCCGAAGTGGCGACCCTGGCGCAGGCGACCGGCCTGTCGGTGGCGCTGGCCGTGGTCGGTCCGCTGGGGCCGACCGTGGTGCGGCTGGAGGAATCCTCCCGGCCGCAGCATGTGAGCCTGCGCATCGGGACTGTGCTATCGATGGTGCATACCGCCATCGGCCGTGTCTGCGCGGCGCATTTGCCGCCGGACATGCTGGCCGGGGCCCTGGCCATGGATGCGATCCGCATGGAAGGCGCGCAGCCCGACAGCGTCGCCCATGCCGATGGCAGCCTGCGCCACGACTACGCCGAACGACTGCGCCAGATCCGCGAGCAGGCGATGGACCAGGCCTTGGGCCGACCTGTACCGGGTATCCACACCTTGGCCGCACCGGTGTTCAATCACGCGGGACAGCTGGCGCTGGTGATGGCCATCATGGGCAGCAGCGGCAGTTTCGATACTGCCCTGGAGGGAGATGCGGCACTGCTGCTGCGGGCAGCTGCGCAATCGGTGTCGTGGCGGCTTGGCGCAGTCGAGCCGGCCATGGCGGCCATGCGCGGGTGAGCGCTCAACTCGTTTATATCGCTTATATCGCTTATATCGTTTATATCGTTTGCAGGATATTCAGCTTGCCGTAGTGCGGCTCTCCAGGATGGCCTGGACCCGTTGCATTAGGCCATCCATCTTGAACGGCTTGGTCAGCAACTGCATGCCCGCCGGCAGGTGGCCGTTGCCGAAGGCGGCGTTTTCCGCATAGCCGGTGATGAAGAGCACCTGCAGTTCCGATCGCGCAGCGCGCGCTGCATCGGCCACCTGGCGGCCATTGAGTCCGCCCGGCAATCCCACATCGGTGATGAGCAGGTCGATGCGCGCGGCCGAATGCAGCAGGCGCAGCGCAGTCGGCCCATCCTCGGCCTGCAGGGCCGTATAGCCGGCCTCGGTGAGGACTTCGGCCACCAGCAGGCGAATCGGCGCTTCGTCGTCTACCACCAGCACCACTTCGCCCCTGCCGGCGGCCCCTGGCGCACTGGCCGGTTCAATTTCCTCCGCTCGTGCCTCCTGCAGGTGGCGCGGCAGGTAGAGCGACACCGTGCTGCCCCGGCCCACTTCCGAATAGAGCCTCACCTGGCCGCCCGACTGGCGCGCAAAGCCATACACCATGGACAGGCCCAAACCGGTGCCTTCGCCGATGGGCTTGGTGGTGAAGAAGGGATCGAAGGCCCGTGCCAAAACATCGGGTGGCATGCCGGTTCCGTTATCGGTCACCGAGATACAGACATACTCCCCGGCCGGGAGATCGCGTTCCTGCGCCCATTTGTCGTCCAGCCATTTGTTGGCGGTTTCGATGGTCAGGCGGCCGCCATCGGGCATGGCGTCGCGCGCATTGATGCACAGGTTCAGCAGGGCGCTTTCCAGTTGCGGGCCATCGACGAAGGTCGGCCACAGCGCTACTGCGGTCACCACTTCCAGCGTGATGGCCGGGCCGATGGTACGGCGGATCAGTTCTTCCATGCCGCTGATCAAGACGTTGACGTTGGTGGGGCTCGGTGCCAGCGTCTGCCGGCGCGCGAAGGCCAGCAGCCGTTGCGTGAGGGAGGCCGCACGCTGCGCGCTGCGCGCAGCCAGGTCGATGTAGCGGAACAGTTCGTCGCCGCGTCCCTGCACCAGCCGCACCCGCATCAGGTCCAGGCTGCCGGTGATGCCGCCCAGCAGGTTGTTGAAGTCATGCGCCAGGCCGCCGGTGAGCTGGCCGATGGCTTCGATCTTCTGCGAATGGCGCAGCGCTTCTTCCGTGGCCATCAGCTCTTTGGTGCGTGCGCTGACCTCGGCTTCCAGCGACTCGTTGATCTCGCGCAGGCGCGCCTCGCTGGCGGCCAGCGCCTGCTGGTTGCGGATGCGTTCAAAGGCCGCGCGCGCCTGCTCGCTCACATCGCGCACGATGGCCAGTTCATTGTCGGTCCACGTGCGGGGCACGTTGCTGCTGACGTGCACGACGCCGACCAGTTCGCCGCCCTCGATGAGCGGTACGTCCATATAGGAAGCCACGCCGCAGGCACGGTGCTGCTCTTTCACGCTGGCTGCGCGGGCGTCGTGATCGATATGGCCGACCAGGACCACGCTACCGCTGCGCAGGGTTTGTGACAGGCGCCGCTCATCGTGCAAGGCCAGTGCGGCCGCACCGTTCTCATCAGGATGGAAACTCCACTGGCCCAGTTCCTGTACCTGCAGCTGCGGTCCCAGTGTCTTGTAGCTGACCCAGCGCGCGGTGAGGGCATCGCCGATGACGTGGGCAGCTGCGCGGGCCACGTCGGTCAGCGAACCGGCTGCGCGGATCGCTTCGGCCAGGCGGAACAGGGCATGCTGGCGTGCCTCGCTGTTCTTGCGCTCGGTGACGTCGCGGGTGGTGCCGGCCACGGCCTCGACTTCGCCATCCGGGCCGAGGACGGGGAAGATGATGTAGTCATAGATGCGTCGGCCGAAGGTGCCGTTGAAAGGGACATCGCCACGCACCGGGCGCTTGGTGGCACGCACCTGTTCGATTTCGCGGCTGTGCATCTCGGCATGCCAGGGCTCGTAGCCCAGTTCCAGGCAATTCTTGCCGATGGCTTCCTCCCAGGTCTTGCCCCACATCTGCAGCAGCACGCGGTTGGCGTAGGTGAAGCGGTGATTCAGGTCCCAGGCATAGGCCAGGTCAGGTGTCGTGGAAAGGAAGGTTTCATAGAATCGCCGTCGCTGTTCGTGCAGCGTGCGCTCCGAGGGAGGCTCCGGGTCCGGCGCACAGGCAGGCAAGCACTCGCGTAGGCTGGCCGAGACGCCCTGCGCTTGCGGGCTGCAGATCACTTCAAAGGAAATCGCCAGGCCTGGCGGTGAATAAACGCACTGTCGGCATTGGCCGTCGGCCAGGGTGGCGCGCAGTTGCGCCTCCAGCAAGCTGCCGGCCAGGCCAGGAAAAGCCTCCCACAGCATTGCGCCCGGGAGCGTGTGCGTCCCATCCTGGCGCCGGCCCAGCACGCTCGTAGCGGCATCATCCAGGTAGACCAGTTGCCAGCGGGCATCGACGGCGAAATACGCGGCCACAGGGACTGCGGGAACGGCTGATCCGGCGGTGGGCGGCGAGAGATCAGCACGACGGGAAAACTCGGACATGGCGGACCTTGATTTCTGATGTCGCCTGATTGTAGATGAGCCTTTGTGAGGAAGCTGTAGGACAAGGACGCAATTTGGGTGTTTGCGCAGGCAGATGTTGCCAGAGCTCATCCTTTCCTGCCCGATGCGGCAAGCCAGGCTGAACGTTGCGTTCCGGCTGCTTGCGGTTGAGCACCTGATCGCCCGGAAAGCGGGGATACATCAGGCTTTTCCTGAGTTTGGGAAGCCCCGCACGCGCCTATAATCGAAGCCGTCACAACAAATGCTTGCATAGGGTGATGCCGGCCCTCATGGCTCCCTGGCTGCGGCGAAAAAGTAGAAAAGGCACAGAGCACAGGATGTCTGCTTCCTCATTGATGAGCATGGTGCGCCGTTACTGGCGCGTGGACTATGATCAGCCCGAGCTGCTCATCGCGCAGTACCGTGCGTTCTCCGGCAAGATGCCGATGATGTACCTGATCCTGCTGATCAACAGCTGGGCACTGGCACAGACCTATTACCCGCTGGCACCTTATTGGCTCAGCCTGTATTTCCCGGCGATGCTCACGGTGCTGTGCGTGACGCGCCTGACCTTCTGGTGGCGCGGCCGCCTCGTCGATCCCACCCCTGGCATGGCCGCCAATGCGCTCAAGCGCACCAGTTTCCTGGCGGCGCCCATTGCGCTCAGTTTCTCGCTGTGGTCGGTGATGCTGTTTCCCTACGGCGACAGTTATGCCCAGGCCCATGTCGCTTTCTACATGGGCATCACCGTCATCTGCTGCATCTTCTGTTTGATGTACCTGCGCTCGGCGGCCTTGTCGGTGGCGTTGATCGTCAATGGCATCTTCACGGTCTTCTTCCTCTCCACCCATATTCCGACCTTCGTGGCAGCGGCACTGAACGTGGTGCTGGTGACCATCGGCATGCTGGCCATCGTCAACAGCCATTACAGCGATTTCGTCCGGCTCATCGATGCCCAGGTCAAGACGACCTTGCTGGGCAACGAGAACCTGCGCCTGGCCAACCTCGATTCGCTCACGCAGATTCCCAACCGGCGCAAGTTCTTCGCCCAGCTCAACGAGATCTGTACCCGGGCTACCGCGAGCGGCCAGCGTTTTGCGGTTGCCATCCTCGACCTCGACGGGTTCAAAGCCGTCAATGACCTCTATGGTCATACCCATGGTGACCAGCTGCTGGTGGAAGTGGGCCAACGCCTCACCGCCGTCTGCCAGGACGATCATTTCCACCTGGCGCGCCTGGGCGGCGACGAGTTTTCCATCATCATCGATGCCGACCTCAGCGATGAGGCCCTGCAGCAATTCGGCGGCCGCATCTGCGATGCCTTGCGCCGGCCCTTCGTGCTCTACAAGGCGACGGTACAGATTGCCGCTTCGGTGGGCGTGGCCACTTTTCCCGACATGGCCGTGGACGCCAGTTCGCTCTATGAGCACGCCGACTATGCGCTGTACCAGGGCAAGCGCGAGCGGCGCGGGACCGTGACGCTTTTTTCCGAAAAGGACAAGGCCCAGATCCAGCGCAATGCCAATATCGAACAAGCCTTGCGCCTGGCCGACTTCGATCGCGAACTGTCGGTGTTCTTCCAGCCCATCGTGCGCCTGGAGGATTGCCAGCCGATCGCCTTCGAAGCCCTGGCGCGCTGGCACAGTGCCGTCAAGGGGACGGTGGCCCCCATGGAGTTCATCCCGGCGGCCGAGCGCATGGGCATCATCAACCAGTTGAGCGTGATCCTGCTGAAGAAGGCGCTGCAGGCTGCTGCAACCTGGCCGCCCGACATCCGCCTGTCGTTCAACCTGTCGGCCAATGACATCAATACCAGCGAAGGGATGGCGCAGATCGTGCAGGTGATTACCCACTCGGGGATGTGTCCTTCGCGGCTCGACCTGGAGATCACTGAAACGGCGGTGCTGCAGGACCTGGAAAAATCCAGCCAATTGGTGAGTACCCTGCGCCAGCTGGGCTGCGGCATCACGCTCGATGATTTCGGCACCGGCTATGCCAGCCTGAGTCACTTGCACGCACTGCCGCTCACACGCATCAAGATCGACAAGAGCTTCGTGGCCGACATCGAGCACAATGCGGTGAGCCACAAGATCGTCAAATCCTTGCTCGCGCTCACGCATGACATGCAGCTGGCCTGTGTGGTGGAAGGGGTGGAAACGCCGGCGCACCTGCAGAGCCTGCGCGAGCTTGGCGCGCTGTACGGGCAGGGCTACCTGTTCTCGGTGCCGCTGGCAGCCGGGCAGGTGCAGGCGTGGATGGAGGCCCGGCAAGCCGGTTCCCTTCAGCGCGAGCCGTCCTTGCGCTGACGCGCCGCATCGAAGTCCATGCCGCTGGCGCGATAGACTTCCTGCAAGGCGTTGAGGATGTGCGGATCGCGTGTGCTCACCAGCAGCAGCGCTTCGCAAGACCAGAAAACTTCCTGCCTGCCTGCTCCCACGTTGGGATCGTCGCGGCTGCCCAGCATGTCCATCCAGCTGCTGTCGAAATGCACATCAGTTTCCTTGTATTCAAGGATGAAGTTGCCGCTGGACGGCCCGGCCTCATCATCCATCACCCGCAATTCCATCTGCTCCCGGGTGAGGCCCCGTTCGCGCAAGGCGTCATAGGCGCGTTGTGCGCTGGCCAGCGTAGGGAAGGGAAAGGCGGCCACGGTCGGTTCCTGCGTCGTCATCGGATTCTCCTTGGGCTGCTGTTGCGGATGCGAAGCCGGAGCGGTCGCAGCGCGTCCGGCCAACGCGCTACACCTTGGCCTTTTGGCCCGGTGTGGCCGAGCGCACCAGGAAGTCACGGGTAACCGTGGGGAGGTGGTTGAGCATCCAGCTGCTCATGGCTTTTTCCTGTTCCAGGATCGCCTGGCAGATGCGCTCGGTCTCGCTGTCACCCGCTTCGCGCGCCGCCGCGATGAGTGAGGTGTAGCAGGCGATTTCAAGATTCTCGAACACATAGCCTGCAATGGCCCCCTTGACGATCTCATCGTGCTGGGTCATGCCGCCTGCCGCTTGGGCGAAGGCGGTCATGCGCCCCGCCATGTCCTTGAAGAGGGAGGCGCTGCCGTTGAGCCGCTTGATGCATCCCTCCACCAGTTCCTGCTGGCCGAGGGTTTCCTGCAGGTGCGACTCCAGCCGCGCTTTCAGTTCGGGATAGTGATCGATGCGGCTGGCCTGGGCCTTGAGCATGTGTTCAGCCTGCTGTTCCATGGCGTGGGCATCCTTGAGCCAGGCCAGCAGGTTTTCGTTGACGTCGGTAGTCATCGCGTTCTCCTTGTCGGGTTCCGGGGCAGGTGGCGCGTTGCCTGTGCAACGCGCACACCTCTGCAGGAGCGGGGCTCAGGGCTTCTTGGCTTTGAGGTTCATCTCCGGATCGGCCGAGCCAATCTCGGCGCCGGTCAGCGGTTCACCGTCCTGGGCCGAGGCGGTGCGGGCCGCCATCTGGTCCAGCATGGCCTGCTCCTCGGCACCGAGTTCCACGGTGGCCTGGCCGTCGCCGCCATCGACCGGGGTCAAAGCATCGGCGCCATCCAGGCGCTCCCACTGCTTGCCGTCATTCCATGGACCAGTCTGTTCGCCCAGACCTTGCGAGAGATTGACGTAGACCTTGGAGAAGCGCGGATCGCCAGGCATTTTTCCCGGCGGGAAGTTTGGGCGGATCGAATAGAGCGCTTTTTCAAACGACTTCTGGTGGGCAATCTCGCGCGTCATCAGGAAGCCCAGCGCTTCTTTCACACCCGGATCGTCGGTGAGGTTGATCAGGCGTTCATAGACGATCTTGGCGCGCGCCTCGGCGGCGATGTTGGAGCGCAGGTCGGCAGTGGGCTCGCCGATGGTGTCGATGTAGGCAGCGCTCCAGGGTACGCCGGCTGAATTGACCAGCGGTGCGCCGGCCCCATAGAGGACCTGGGTGATATGGCTGTCGTTGCCGGCACCGGTGATTTCCTTGTAGAGGATGCCTTCTTCTTCCACGCCTTCGGCCAGCTTGCCCTTGGCGCCCTTGTTGAGCATGACCACGATGTTGCCGATCACTTCCAGGTGGCTCAGTTCTTCGGTGGCGATGTCGAAGAGCATGTCCTTGCGGCCGGGATCATCTTCGGCGATGGCCTGGGTGAAGTAGCGGCAGGCAGCGGCCAGTTCGCCTTGCGGGCCGCCGAATTGTTCCAGCATCAGATTGGCCAGCCCGGGATTGGGGCCGGCGACGCGTACCGTGTATTGCAGGCGTTTGTTGTGAGCGAACATGTCGGACTCCTTGTCGAGGTCGAGGGATTGAACGGGGAGAAAGCTGGACGTGAATGCGTCACCGTGTGGCGAGCGAGCCATTTGTCCAGCAGAGACTTCATGCTAGGAGGCGAGTGCTCAGCCATACCATCGGCATGAGCGGAAAACATGCGGTGATCGGTAACGATGAAACGTGTCGGAGATCCTTAGCGCGGCAGCAGCCGCCGTCGGACGACCACAGGTCCGACAATCAGTGTTAGTCCGATGGAGCGCAGGCGGACTCCCCGCTAGACTCGGAGACTTGCATGACCGTGCAGGTTGGACGTGCGCGCTGCAGGCTCAATGCCGCCGCGCAAGCTTGATTGCGGTCGCCTCCTTTTCGATTTCCATTTCCGCTCACGCAAGGACAACATGCTCAAGAAAGTCGAGCCCTCCGTGACCACGCTCACGCTGACGCCGCGGCAGCCAGCCGGCGCCACGGCCACTCCTGCCGGGGCCGCGTCCACATCGACGGCGGCCCCCGATGCCATGCGGCTGAGCTGGCCCATGGTCGCCCTCGGCGTGGTCCTGCTGGCCGCTGCCATCGGCTGGTGGAGCGCCCACGATGAGCGTATCTGGCGCGCCTACGTGGGCGGCATGGCCGCCGCTGCAGCCACTGCGGCGGGGACGCTGCCGCTGTTTTTCTCGCGCCGTTTCTCGCCCCGCATGGCCGATTGCTGCACCGGTTTCGGTGCAGGGGTGATGCTGGCCGCCTCCGTCTTTTCGCTCATCCTGCCGGCCCTGGAGAGCCTGGAGCAAGGCGGCAGCACCAAGCAGATGGCCAGCCTCATCACCGGGGCCAGCGTACTGTGCGGTGCGCTGCTGGTGCTGGTGCTGCAGCGTGCCGGGCAGGGCCATGACGAACTGGCGCGCCAGGCGGCGCTGCGCCGCGTGTGGCTGTTCGTGCTGACGGTCGGGTTGCACAACTTGCCTGAAGGATTGGCGGTCGGCGTGGCCTATGGTGGCGTGGCGCCAGAGCAGGCTTCCGTGCTCACCTTCGGTATCGCCTTGCAGGACATCCCCGAAGGCATGATCGTGGCCACCGCCCTGCGTGGCATCGGCTACTCACGAGCTGATGCCATCGGCTGCGGCATCCTGTCGGGATTGGTGGAGCCGCTGGCTGCGGTGGGCGGTGCGGCGCTGGTGTCGCTGTCGGCGGCGATGTTGCCGTGGGCCCTGGGTGGCGCGGCCGGGGCCATGCTCTTCGTGCTGGCCCATGAAGTGATCCCGGACCCGCATCGCCGTCGCGATGCGCTGGCGGCGACCTGCTGCCTCATCATCGGCTTCGTGCTCATGATGGTGATGGATACCGCACTGTCATGAGGGAAGCGATCATGACCACTCCCGCCCCTGACGAGGATCCGGCCATCGCGCCATCGGCGCTGACTTACGTGGAACTGTGGCGCGGGGCTGAGCTGCTCATCAGGAAGGCCGGGGAAGGGCAGTCCGGCTCGCGCTGGGTGTTCCTGTCGGTGCTGATGCTGCTCTCGTTCTGTCTGGAAGCCTATCTCAACCACGCCGGTCCCCTGCTGTTGGGCGCTGCCTGGAACGAAGGCCGGCAGCCGCACAGGGACAAGGATGTGAAAGCCAAGCTGCGCCTGGTGTGCGCTGCCTGCGGCGTGACACTGGAAGCGCCCTACAAGTACCGCACGGTCGCGCTGACCCTGCTGGAATTGCGCGAGAGTCTTGGCCATGCCACCCAGGTGCGGCTGGCGCCGCCGGGCGTGACACCCTCACGGCGCGCCGCGCTACCCGATAGCGCATCGGACCCCGCCGAGCTCGCGCTCGACCCGGCATGGAGCCCTTATTGCGAGCGCAGCGTGGTGCTGGAGTACCGGACCCAGCTGCGCAGCCTGCTGGCCAAGCTGCATGCGGGATTGTCGCAGCAGGGACGCAGCCCGCTGTCGATCTGAAGCGTAGCCATCCGGTCCGTGCCGGCCCGAAACAACCCTTATTTTTTCTTCACTACAGGAGTCCACATGTTCAATCCGCTTTCCCGTCCTGCCCTGTTGCGTGCTGCGTGCAGTGCCCTGGTGGTGCTGTCCATGCATGCGCTGCCGGCCCACGCCGATGCGCCCACGGTGAGCATCCTCGAGCCCAAGACCGGGCAGACCGTGACCAGCCCCTTCCGCGTGCGCCTGGCCGCGCATGCCATGACAACCCGCCCGGCGGGCAAGGTGGTGGAAGGAACCGGTCATCACCACCTGCTCATCAATCACGGTGCCGTGGGCAAGGGGGAAGTCATTCCCGACGATGACACCCATCTCCACCTCGACAAGGGCCAGACCGAAGTCATGGTCACGCTGCCACCGGGCAAATTCAAGCTCACGGACCAGTTTGCCGATGGCGAGCATCGTTCCTACGGACACATGATGGCGCACGGTATCAACATCATCGTGAAATGATCCTCCCACGGGGCGCCGATAGTACACAGCAGGCAGCAAAAAGGGCCCCGGGGGGCCCTCTGCCTTCGGCAAGCCAACGCCCTTAGCGGTTGTTGCCCTGGTTGCCGCCGCCGTGGCTGTTCTGGCCGCCCTTGCGGCCGGCTTCACGTGCTTCTTCCGAGCTGAACTCGTGCGCGCTGCCCTTTTCGTGGGCGGCCTTGCCGCCCTGGCTGGCGATTTCGCGCTGCTTGTTTTCATCCATCGAAGCGAAGCCGCGGTTGCTGGTCGAGCCTTGGTTCTGGTTTGCCATGATGTATCTCCTTGAGTCATGAGGGGGTGGAAAAATCCGCAGGGCTTTGTCTTCCCTACGAGTCTTCATCTTAGGCAGGTGCCGGCGGTCGTGATATCGGCGTGTTTCCCGATGAGGGGGCGGCGGGGACTGTCAGTCTTGCCAGCATCATTGAAGAAGAGTTGCTGCTCTGCCATGAGCTCTTCCACACCGGGTGAAGCGTGGCAGCTCATCGTTTTCATCAGTCGATCAGATCAATCGGAACCGTGCCATCTACTGTGCAGATGAATCGATGCACCCCTTCAGGAACCAACACGGCCTGCGGGACTCCATGGCTTGTTCTGGGCATCGCATGCTCACGGCCTGCGATGCCGGTAAAACCTGGATACCACCATGAAGAAGAAACAAGCGCTGATCGAGGGAGTAAACCGGCTCAAGGCCTCGCACGAGCAGGCAGCCACCATCCTGCAGAACATCGTGCATGACGTGGTGCGGGTCAGCAAGGGAGGGGAAGGCTTGCCCGAGCGCCGCGACTTTCGCCGCTATCGCCGTGCCATCAAGGAATTGAAACTGCAGTGCCTGCAGGTGGAAATGGTACTGGCCGAATTCGACCGTGAAGATTGATCTGTGCGCTTGATCATCTGAAGTGCATTGATCTGCCGGGGCGATCAATCGGAGGTGCCCCGGCAGGGGCCTTGCCCTTACAGTTGCGGACTGTTCTCCCGCATATCCTGCTCCGAATAATTGTCGCCTTCCGGTTTGTTGCGGGAGCCAGGCTTGTCGCTGTCGCCCGGCGCGTATTGCTTGCCGCGGTCGAGCATGTCGCGCTCATTGGTGCCGCTGCGCGCGTTACCCTCGGTTTGCAGGTCTTGCGGGCCGGAAGTGTCGGGGGGATGGGTGTGCTTGTTCAGGGCGTCGGTCATGATGCTCTCCTTGTCCTTGGATGAATGGATGGCGCGCCGTCATGCAAGCCGGCAGGCGCAGTGCTGCATGTGCTGGTCGATGCTACTGCGACACGCAGGCCGTGTATGTCGGCCAGCACCGCCAATGCTGGCTCCGGGCGGCTGACACGGGGCAGGGAGCGCAGTCATTCCTGCTTCGCCCCATCCGCTGCGCGCGCTCATCAAGCGGCGCTGACGCGTCCGACAGCCTCGCCCCACAAAGGCAGGCGGGGGCCGCTGATGGTGGACTGTCCTCGCTCTCGTTAGTGTGGAAGCTCAGGACCTTTTCCCTTTTCGCCTTTTCCCTTTTTCCCCTCAGCTTTCCCAAGGAGAACCACATGGCCATCGAATCCAAACTGCCCACCCGCGCCAATCCCGGTCCCGCACAGTCCAGTGGCGACGCCACCAACCGCGCGGCCCGCAGCGACCACGTGGAAGCGCGCGAAACCAGCACCGACAACGCCAACAAGGAAATCGCCAAGCCCGAATTCGACATCGTCCAGGATGATGCCCGCGCGCCGCGCTGAGTCTGCCACCGAGTCTTCGACTCGTTTTGCCAGGCTTGCCGCCGATGTTCATTGACGCCAGACCAGCCCATTCAAGGAGTAACCCATGCGCGCATTGCTCTACCATTCCGCCCATGACGTGCGGGTCGAAACGGTCCCCGACCCCATCATCCAGGAAGCCGACGACATCATCCTGAAGGTCACTGCCACCGCCATCTGCGGCTCCGACCTGCACCTCTATCGCGGCAAGATTCCTGCCACCAAAGCAGGCGACATCCTCGGCCATGAATTCATGGGGGTCGTGGTGGAGACCGGGCCGGGCGTAAAGAGGCTCAAGAAGGGCGACCGTGTGGTGGTGCCCTTCGTCATCGCTTGCGGCCAATGCTTCTTCTGCGACCAGCATCTCTACGCCGCCTGTGAGACGACCAACCCGGATCGCGGTGCGATCATGAACGGCAAGGGCATCCGCTCGGGAGCGGCCATGTTCGGCTACAGCCACCTCTATGGCGGCATGCCGGGCGGACAGGCCGAGTACGTGCGCGTCCCCAAGGCCGACGTCGGACCCATCCGCATCGACTCGCCGCTGGCCGATGAGCAGGTCCTGTTCCTGAGCGACATCCTGCCCACCGGCTATCAGGCGGTGAAGAATGCCGGGGTGCGTGAGGGCTCCACGGTAGCCATCTACGGTGCCGGTCCGGTGGGCCAGATGGCGGCCGCGTGCGCCCGCATGCTGGGCGCGGAAAAGATTTTCATGGTCGATCACCATGACTATCGCCTGCGCTTCGCTGCCGAGCAATACCATGCGATTCCGATCAATTTCGACCAGACCGATCCGGGCGAGACCATCATCGCCAATACCGCCGGCCGGGGTGTGGATGCGGTGATCGATGCGGTCGGCTTTGAAGCCAAGGGCAGTGTGGTCGAAACCGCGATGACCAACCTCAAGCTCGAAGGCAGCAGCGGGCAGGCACTGCGCCACTGCATTGCCTCGGTGCGGCGCGGCGGCACGGTGAGCGTACCGGGTGTGTATGCCGGCTTCATCCACGGTTTCCTGTTCGGCGACATCTTCGAGAAGGGGCTCACCATCAAGACCGGCCAGACCCACGTGCAGCATTACATGCCAGAGCTGCTGGCCAGTATCGAGGACGGCTGGCTGCGCCCCGAGGCCATCATCACGCACCGCTTGCCGCTGGAGGAGGCCGCCGAGGGCTACCGGATCTTCAATGAAAAGCGCGAGGAATGCCGCAAGGTGGTGCTCACTGCCTGAGCATGCCGGGCATGCTGCTGGAGAGGGAAGCGACCGGGTGATGCCGGTCGCTTTTTTCTGGTCCTCACACGGGAGGGAATTTCATCCGTCCCTTCGAACGAGCGACTTCTGCTCATCTTTTTCGAGGTTCATCCGTAGTGAATAAGGGCCCAGACAAGGCTTGATAGCGCCTCAGGAGCCGGGTTTTGGTGGTCTTGGTGGAAAGGGGAGGCTGGCGAGCACTGGCTCGCATTTTTGTGGTGAAAATGTCGCGCCGTGATATAAAAATGCCAATGCTGCAAGTTTCATTTGCTGGTAAGACCTTTGTGTGCGTAAATACTGCAAAATTTATGAAATATATGACCTAAAGTTGGCTCAATCTCATAATTATTTGAATATTTTTCATATTTTTCCTTACGCACACCACTCGGGAAGCCAATGAAGGCCTTGTCAGACATGAAAATCGGCGTGAAGCTGAGCTTGGGGTTCGCCAGTTTGTTGGTGATGATGCTGGTCCTCGTGGGGGTGGCCATGCTCGGGATCAATGGCCTGCGCAGCTCCATCGAACGCGCCAACGAAGTCCAGAACGAAAGCCTGGCGCCCCTCTACGTGGCCCGCGAGGCGCTGGACCAGACCGGTATCGCTGCCCGCAATGCCTACGTCTTCCTCAGCGACGCCGATGCGCAATCCGAACTGAAGATCGTCGACGAACAGAAGGCGGTCTATCTCGCCGAGCTGCACAAGCTGGAATCGCGCCTGGCCGGCAATGCCCATTTCGCACCGGTGCGCACGGGCCTGCTCCAGATGGCCGATGAACTCAAGCGCCCGCGCCAATACCGCGAGAGCGGGGCGATGGAGGCTTATCGCAGTTTCCTGGTCAATGATTGCAGCCCGCTGCGCCGCAAGATCGTGGCCGACATCAACGTCCTCATCGGCGACATCGCCGGCCAGAGCACGGACGCCGGCCTGGCCGCAGAGCAGTCGGCCACTGCCGCCCTGCGGCTCATCGCCGTGCTGGCGGCCCTTGCCGTCGTCATTGCGGTGGCGGTGGCCTTCACCATCACACGCGGCTTGCTGCGCCAGCTCGGCGGCGAGCCGGCCTATGCAATGGCCATCGCCCAGCGCATCGCACATGGCGACCTGGCCGTGGAGGTCGCCACCCGCAGCGGCGACCGCAGCAGCTTGCTGCATGCCCTGCGCATGATGCGCGACAGCCTGGCCGGCATCGTCGGGCAGGTGCGCCAGGGGACCGATGCGATCGAACGCGCCTCCTCCGAGATTGCCTCCGGCAACGTCGACCTGTCGGCCCGCACCGAACGCCAGGCCAGCTCACTGGAAGAGACCGCCAGCGCCATGGAGGAGATCACCTCGGCCGTGCGCCAGAGTGCAGCCAATGCGGCGCAGGCCAATGAGCTGGCGGCCTCGGCCTCGGGGGTTGCGGTCAAGGGCGGGCACATGATGGGCGAGGTGGTGGCGACGATGGAAGACATCCATCAATCCTCGGTGAAGATCGTGGACATCATCAGCGTGATCGATGGCATCGCTTTCCAGACCAACATCCTGGCCTTGAACGCAGCCGTGGAAGCGGCGCGCGCCGGCGAGGGCGGGCGCGGCTTCGCGGTGGTGGCCTCGGAAGTGCGCACGCTGGCCCAGCGCAGCGCGGCAGCCGCCAAGGAGATCAAGGAACTGATCGGCGCCTCGGTCGCCAAGGTCGAGAGCGGCAGCGGCCAGGTCAAGGACGCCGGACAGACCATGGAAGAGATCGTGGCCAGCGTGCGCAAGGTGACCGAGGTGATCGCTGAAATCAGCCTGTCCAGCCGTGAGCAAAGCGAGGGCATCGAGCAGGTCAATGACGCCATCGGCCACATGGATGAAGCGACCCAGCAGAACTCGGCGCTGGTGGAGCAGGCTGCTGCAGCGGCCGAGGCGCTGACCTCACAGGCCGGTGCGCTGGCACGGCTGGTGTCCACCTTCAAGCTGGCGCCGGCGGCGCAGGTGATGGGGTGATCCGTGCTGCTTGAAAACCCTGACAACGCCGTTCATGCAGACTTTTCCGTGCCGGCCCGATTGCCGCAAGACGAAGGCGCTCGCCTGGCCGCGCTGCAGGGCTATTGCGTACTCGATACCCTGCCCGACAAGACCTGCGACCAGATCACCGAGCTGGCGCGCTCGCTCTTTGGCGTGGAGATCTCGCTGGTGTCGCTGGTGGATGAAGAGCGACAGTGGTTCAAGTCGCGCGCCGGCTTGCCTGCCCATGAAACCCCGCGCTCCATGTCTTTCTGCGCCCACGCCATCCTGTCGGGCGGTAGCCTGGTCGTGCTCGATGCCCAGCAGGATTCACGTTTTCGCGGCAACCCGCTGGTCACCGGTGCGCCGCGCATCCGCTTCTATGCGGGCGCGCCGCTGGTGTCCTCGCAAGGCCATGCGCTGGGCACGCTCTGCCTGATCGATCCGCATCCGCGCCAGCGCTTTGGTCCGGCCGAGGTGGCCAGGCTGGAACAGCTCGCCGCCATGGTCATGGAGCGCCTGGAGCAGTTGCGCAACCGCGGCTATACCGACCATGTGACGGGTTTGCCCAATCGCGCCCGCCTCATGGAAGTGCTGCGCACACGGCCGCACGCCAGGGGCGCTGCCGGGCTGCCCTGTGCGGCGCTGGGCGTGGACATCTGTTCGCGTGAATATTTGTTCGATATGGTCAAGGCGCTGGGCTGGGATTATGCCGAGGCCTTCCTGGTGCAGGTCAGCCGTGCCCTGTGCGAGGCGCTGGGCGGGCAGCCGGTGTACCGGGTCACGACCACGACCTTCGTCTTCCTCGACGAGAGCACCACCGCGCAGCGGCAGGAACACATCGCCAACGTTCGCCAGCAGTTCGTGCAGGCCCTGGAAATCCACGGCATTCCCCATCAGCTCGACATTGCCATTGGTGTGTTGCCGGCCGTGGATGACATCGCCGGTAGCGACGTGGTGCGCTCGCTGCTGACGGTCATCGATGTGGGGCGCGAGGAAGGCGTCTGTCCGCGCCAGTTCGAATCGGTCCATGCGGAAAACCAGCGCCACGCTTTCTGGCTGCTCTCGGCATTGCCGATGGCCTTCAATGCGTCCAATGAACTGAGCCTGCATTACCAGCCCAAGGTCCGCTTGCGCGACGGCAGCTGTGTCGGCGCCGAAGCCCTGATTCGCTGGGTTCACCCGGTGATGGGCAACATCTCCCCGGCAATCTTCATCGCGCTGGCAGAGAAAACCGCCCAGATCCGCCAGATCACGGCCTGGGTGGTACGCCATGCGGTGGCCCAGGTCGCGGCCTGGCAGGCGCGCGGTCTGGCGGTCCCGATTGCGATCAACACCTCGGCGCGTGACTTCGAATCCGACGACATCCTGCGTCTGCTGGCCGCGCAGTTGAAGCAGCACGCGGTCTCGCCCGGATTGATCGAGATCGAATTCACCGAGAGCTCCATGGCCAGCAATCCGGAAGGGGTGCGCCAGCGCCTGGAGTCGCTGCGCGAGCTGGGGGTGAAGGTGGCCATCGATGACTTTGGCAGCGGCTTTTGCAACCTCTCCTACCTCAAGAGCATCCCGGCCGACATCATGAAGATCGACCGCTCCTTCATCCGCAGCCTGGAAGAGGACCAGGCCGACCAGGTGATCGTGCCTTCCATCATCCATCTGGCACACCAACTGGGCTTTTGCGTGGTGGCCGAAGGGGTGGAAAGCGAGCGCACGGCCAGGATCCTGCATCACCTGGGCTGTGACATCGCCCAAGGCTATGCGATTGCGCGGCCGATGCCGGCCGACGAACTGGAGCAGTGGCTGGGGATGGAGCCATGAGGGCCGCTGGCGCCGCAGTGCTGCGGCGGGCAATCCGCGCCCTGCCAGGGGCGCGGCGCTTACGGCAGGTTCGATTCCAGCAGTTGCAGCGACAGGATATCGGTGGCCAGGGCGGCCAGTTCTTCGAGGGCCTGCCGTTCGTGGGCGCGCAGGATGCGCGGTTCGGTATCGATGACGCACAGGGAACCGAAAGCGCGGCCCTGGTACATCAGGCGGATGCCGGCATAGAAGCGGATGAACGGCGAGCCCGTGACCATGGGATTGTTGACGAAGCGCGGATCCTTGGTGGCGTCGGAGACGGTGAAGATCTCCTCCTGCATCACGGCGTAATTGCAGAAGGCCCACGAGCGCGGCGTGGAGCTGATGTTCAGGCCATGTGCCGCACGGAAGATCTGCAGCTCCGAGGTCAGGAAAGTGACCAGGGCAATGGGGACGTCCAGCAATTCGCTGGCGAGCCATGTCAGGCGATGAAAACGGGCCTCGGAATGTGTGTCTTCCATTGTCTGTTCAACGAAGCGCGCACGCTCGGCTTCATTCGCGCTGACCGGATAAGGCACTTCGATCTGGGGCACGACGGGGCCGGCCGCGGGCTCGGGTTGTTTCACTTCACGATGGCCGAGCAAGGTCATGACCGAACTCAGCCGGGTGCGTCGGTGGCCCCCGGGTGTCTTCCAGGAGGCCAGCATGCCGCTCTCCATCCACATCTGGGCGGTGGTGATCGACACGCCCAGCAGCCGGGCTGCTTCCCGCGAGGTCATCGCCGGGTCGCTGGGAGGTGTTTGGTTGTCATCAGAGGGTGCTGCGCGACCCATTTGATTGATCCTTGTAAAAGTATAACTGCGCGCGGACGAATTTTTATATTTCACATATTTAATATTTTAAAAATGGCAGAAATGCAACGAAAGTCAGTATTTTTAATATCTTTCACTTTTCGTTAGCGCTGCTCTGTGCAAAATATGAAATAGGCAGATATCCGTACGGTAGCGAGGGGAGCTTACGCCATCCTTGTTGTCGATGAATTCTCGCTATGCGGGAATGGTTCATCGTTGTTTTGAAGGTGTTGACGTTGGTACCAAGCGGGCATTGTAGTGCCCATTGCGAAATGATGTCGGACAAGGTCTGTGGTTCTGACGGGAAGCTGACCTGCGTCAAGCCTTGGGGCCTGATCCGTCGCAGAAAACCCGACGCGGTCGCAGGCGGCAGGGAAAACCAGGGAAGAAATGGGCAAGCGAGAAAAACCGGCAGCGACTTCTCATCGAATGAAAATTTGTGTCGCCGGCAGGACCTACGTGGTGGAAAGCCGGCCGCTGGACGCGGCCCGCGAGCAACGCTGTTACGTGTACCGGGTCTGGAGCGACGGTGTACTGGTGAAGGATTGGACCGAGGGCAACATGGCCGACTTCTTCGGCATGCTGCCTGAGGCTGGCAAGGAATAGAACGCAACTGCTCCGGCGCACCTCCGCGCCGGATCGCTGTCCCGCCTTCTCATCCCCCCGAGAAGGCGTTAGCCCTGCTTCGCAAGAAGCAGGGCTTTTTTTGCCGCTTCGCAGCGCAGTCGGTGGCAATGTATGAACCAATCTCATTGATCAATGAGATCAAATCATTTTTATTCATGGATGGCCCGTCATAGAATTCGGCCAGAACATTGACCGACAAGGGGCGCAGACACATCATGAGCAACGACTTCTCATTCGCCATCAAGAGCATCTGTTTCGACGAGGACTACCGTCCCGCCGACAACACGCGCATCACCACCAATTTCGCCAACCTGGCCCGGGGCGCAGAGCGGCAGGCGAACCTGCGCAATACCTTCCGCATGATCAACAACCGCTTCAATGCGCTGGCGCACTGGGACAATCCCAAGGCCGACCGCTACGCCGTGGAGCTGGACATCGTCTCTGTGGAAATGGGGATCGCCGGACAGGATACGGCTCATGCGCTGCCGCTCATCGAAGTGCTCAAGACCAACATCGTCGATCACCACACGGGTGAGCGCATCGAGGGTATCGTCGGCAACAATTTTTCGTCGTATGTGCGCGATTACGATTTCAGCGTGGTGCTGCTGGAACATACCAAGCAGCAGTCGGGCTTCAGCGTCCCCGATCATTTCGGCGAGCTGCATGGCAATCTGTTCAAGCGCTTCGTCGACTCACCCGCCTACCGCGAGCACTTCAGCAAGCCGCCCGTGATCTGCCTGAGCGTGGCCAGCAGCAAGACCTATCACCGCACCGGCAATGTCCATCCGGTGCTGGGTGTGGAGTATCTCCAGAATGAAAGCTCGCTCACCGATGCCTACTTCGCCAAGATGGGGCTGGCGGTGCGCTACTTCATGCCGCCTGACAGCGCCGCGCCGCTGGCCTTCTATTTCAGTGGCGACCTCCTGCGCGACTACACGAACCTGGAGCTGATCAGCACCATCAGCACGATGGAGACCTTCCAGAAAATCTATCGTCCGGAGATCTACAACGCCAATTCCGCTGCCGGCAAGACTTACCAGCCCAGCCTGCAGAACGAAGACTATTCCATGACGCGCATCGTCTATGACCGCGAGGAGCGCAGCCGCCTGGCGGTCCAGCAGGGGCGCTTCGCCGAAGAACATTTCATCAAGCCGTACCGCGCCGTGCTCGAACAGTGGTCGGCTGCTTGTGCCCGTTGATTTTTCCTCCACCAGGTTCTCCATCGTGAAAAAACTTTTGCCCACCTCCACCGCCGGCAGCCTGCCGAAACCCGCCTGGCTGGCCGAGCCCGAAAAACTCTGGTCGCCCTGGAAGCTGCAAGGCGAAGAACTGCTCGATGCCAAGCGCGATGCGTTGCGCTTGTCGTTGCAGGAGCAGCAGCATGCCGGCATCGATATCGTCAGTGATGGCGAGCAGACGCGCCAGCATTTCGTGACCACATTCATCGAGCATCTCGACGGTGTGGATTTTGCCAAGCGCGAGACAGTGCGCATCCGCAATCGCTATGACGCCAGCGTACCCACGGTAGTGGGTGCGGTGTCGCGCCAGAAGCCGGTGTTCGTCGAGGATGCGCGCTTTTTGCGCAGCCAGACCGACCAGCCGATCAAGTGGGCGCTGCCCGGCCCCATGACCATGATCGACACGCTCTATGACAGCCACTACAAGAGCCGCGAGAAACTGGCCTGGGAGTTCGCCGTGATCCTCAACCAGGAGGCGCGCGAGCTGGAGGCAGCCGGCGTGGACATCATCCAGTTCGATGAGCCGGCCTTCAATGTCTTTTTCGATGAAGTCAACGACTGGGGTGTGGCCACGCTGGAGCGCGCCATCGAGGGACTCAAGTGCGAGACCGCCGTGCACATCTGCTATGGCTACGGCATCAAGGCCAACACCGACTGGAAGAAGACGCTGGGTTCCGAGTGGCGCCAGTATGAGGAGACGTTCCCGAAGCTGCAGGCATCCAATATCGACATCGTCTCCCTGGAATGCCACAACGCGCGCGTGCCCATGGACCTGATCGAACTCATTCGCGGCAAGAAGGTCATGGTCGGTGCCATCGACGTGGCCAATCACACCATCGAGACGCCCGAGGAAGTGGCGGCGACCTTGCGCCGGGCCTTGCAGTTCGTGGCGGCGGACAAGCTCTATCCGAGTACCAATTGCGGGATGGCGCCGCTGCCGCGTGATGTGGCGCGGGGCAAGCTCCATGCCTTGAGTGCGGGGGCGGAGATGGTGCGGCGTGAGTTGCAGGGATAGTTGCAACGTGAACCTTACCTGATGAAAGGAAAATGACCACCGGAAACGGTGGTCATTTTTCTTTGGATCGCGTGTCTTGCTGCGCCGTGTTCTGCGCCCTATCAAGCGGAAAAGAGTCTGCAAGGAGGGTACGCGTCTTTCAGCGGGAGGGGGCCACATCCCGCACCAGCCTGATCCCGACCAGGGTATAGCGCGTAGTGGGGGTATTCCAGTTCCGGAATGCACACCGCGCATACAAGGCCCACGTATGCCACGAGCCCCCGCGCCGTACTTTGGTCTGACCGCTTGCCGGCCCCTGCGGGTCTGCCAATGGCGAGCGTGCGTAGGTGTCTTCTCCATACCAGTCTGCAGTCCACTCCCAGGCATTGCCTACCATGTCGTGCAGCCCGAAGGCGTTCGGCGGGAAACTGCCGACCGGGGAGGTGAAGGCGAAACCATCATGGCCCTTGAGCGCATGGCCCGCCAGGCGCGGCCAGTAGGGCGCTGCATCGGCATCGAAGGTATTGGCAATGAAGCTGAGGCCCTCGGGATCATCGCCATTGGGATAACGTGTGGTACTGCCTGCGCGGCAGGCGTATTCCCACTCGGCTTCCGTCGGCAGACGGTAGTGTGCCTTTTCCTTTTCACTCAGCCATGCGGCCAGGGCTTGTGCGTCGTTCCAGGTGACGTTGAGCACCGGATGATCGTCGCCCTGGGGAAAGCCTGGAGTCTTCCAGCTGTATTGCGGGTTGCGCCCTTCGAAGGCGTCCTTGCGCTCGGTCTTCTCAGGGTCATAGACGGGGTTGTAGCCATAGCCTCCCGTCTGGTCGCGGATGGATTCGGGAACATAGCCGGACTGCGCCACGAATCTGGCAAACTGGCCAACGGTGACCAGGTGCTTGCCGAGATAAAACGGACGGGTGATGCGCACCTTGTGGCGCGGCCGCTCATCGTCGAGGTCGCGCAGGCGGCGCTCTTCATAATCCGGATAGGCTTGTTTGAGCGACGCGAGGGATTCATCGGTGCCCATCAGGAATTCTCCCGCCGGGATCAGGACCAGTTGCATGCCGATGGCGTTTTCCATCGTCGCGGGTAGTGGCGGTCTTTCCTCGGCGCACGCGCATTGCACGTTCGCGCAAAACAATATCGCCAGCAAGCTGATGGTGCCGTGTTTCAAGTCATCCCCCTGATGTCGGCTGCTGCTTCCCTGTTGACGTTGCAACGAGGAGTTCAATTCGTTGCCGCCTGCGCCAGATCCCCCTGGATGGCAATCGATTCTATCGCAAACGACAGAAGGGGCTTGCTGGCCTCGTGCAGTATGAGGACGGGCTTTGATATTGAATAATTACCTCTGCAATCATGGGAGGATGGCGGGCCGGGCTGTGAATGGTTCCGCGAATTGAAAAAATAGGTCAAAGTCTCCAGGTGTCAGTGACAAGCTTGTTGGATTGTATTCGCGGGTTCTCTAGCAGGAGGCATCAAGCGCTATTTCTTAAGCGTACGGCGTGGCTATGCTCCTCGAGCAGAGATCGCGTACGGCCTTGGAATAGGAAACGCGCGATGCCTTGCATCGGGCGGCTGCGTTGCTGTAAAACCTGTCAACCTATTTCAGGACTGGATGCAACATGGAATTAAGACAACTCCGCTATTTCATACGGGTCGTTGAGTTGGGAAGCATGGGCCGAGCTGCAGCGGACCTGGGGGTAGTCACTTCTGCACTCAGTCAGCAAATCAGCCGGCTGGAGGGCGAACTCTCTACCCGTCTGTTGCGACGTACGACGACCGGCGTTGTCGCGACCGACGCAGGTTTGGCATTCTGGCACCAGGCACAACTGGCGCTGCGGCATGTCGACGAGGCAAGCCGGGCTGCGCAGAACGCGCGCATGTCCGGGCATGTCAGTGTCGGCTTTGCGCCAACCACGGCATCGGTGTTGGCGCTGGCCTTCATGAGCAGCTTGCGTGCCCGCTACCCTGACATCCGTTTGCACCTTGTCGAAAGCCTGTCGGGTAACTTGGCCGCCATGCTCAATGCGCGGCAACTGGATCTCGCCATTCTGTTCGAGACAAACGCAGGCAAGCGCCTGACGGCCACGCCTCTTTTGCACGAGCGCCTCTTTTTGGTCGGTTCCCATCAGCTCGCTGACATGCCCAAGGTCAACAAGATCCATCTCAAGGATATCGGCACGTTGCCGCTGGTGATGCCTAGCGGAACCCATGGGTTGCGGGCGGTTGTGACAAAGGCCTTCACGCAGGCCAAGTGCGAGCCCAACATCGTCGCCGAGATTGATGGCTTGGCGACCCTCATGGACGTTGTCCGGACGGGGCTGGCAGCGACGATTCAGCCCGGCGCCGCGGCCTCGCGTCTCCACGGATCCGAAGTTCGGCTCGTACAGGTGGCCGACAAGGGAGTGCGTCGGACCAATTTGCTGGCCAGCCTGCCAGAGGATGAATTGTCGCCGGCTGCATTGGCTACCCGCATCGTGCTGAGGGACGTCGTGCGCGAACTATTGACCGGGTCCCATTGGTTGGGAGCAAGTCTTCACGAATCATGAACGCGGCTTGTCGGGCTGACGACTACCGAAGCTGATACGGTCCACCTAGAATCGCCTCTTGAAACGGAGGCAAGCGATGGTAGACGTATTGGTTGTTGGAGGCGGCAATGCGGCACTGTGTGCGGCGCTCATGGCCCGGGAAGCAGGCGCATCCGTCTTGCTGCTTGAGGCATCGCCACGTGAATGGCGTGGTGGAAATTCTCAGCACACGCGCAACCTGCGCTGTATGCATGACGCGCCACAGGACGTGTTGGTCGACGCCTATCCCGAAGAGGAATACTGGCAGGACCTGCTCAAAGTCACCGGCGGAATCACCAATGAAAAATTGGCACGCATCGCCATCGTGGCATCGTCAAACTGCCGCGACTGGATGCGCCGGCATGGCGTGCATTTCCAGCCACCACTGTCTGGTGCGCTGCATGTAGCCCGTACCAACGCCTTTTTCATGGGCGGAGGCAAAGCCCTGGTGAATGCCTACTTCCGTAGCGCAGAAAGACTGGGCGTACAGATCCGCTACGATACACCGGTGGTGTCCGTCGAACTCGATGGCGACCGCTTTGCTGCCGTGCGCACTGCCAAGGGTGAACGAATCACCGCAAAAAGCTGCGTGCTGGCGGCAGGCGGCTTCGAATCCAATCGCGCATGGTTGCGCGAAGCCTGGGGCCAGAACGCCCGTGGCGAATGGCCCTCCGACAATTTCCTGATTCGCGGCACGCGCTTCAACGAAGGCGTGCTGCTCAAATACATGATCAATGCCGGGGCCGATGCGATCGGCGACCCGACACAAGCCCATATGGTGGCAATCGACGCACGCGCGCCGCTCTATGACGGCGGCATTTGCACGCGGATCGATTGCGTCTCGCTTGGCGTGGTCGTCAATCGTGACGGTGAACGCTTCTATGACGAAGGGGAGGACTTCTGGCCCAAGCGCTACGCCATTTGGGGGCGCCTGGTGGCGCAGCAGCCAGGTCAGATCAGCTACTCCATCATCGACCAGACAGCCATTGGCCGCTTCATGCCGCCGGTCTTTCCTGGCACCACAGCCAACACGCTTCCCGAATTGGCACAGAAGCTCGGACTGCCCGAGCAGGCCTTCATCAAGACAGTGGACGACTACAATGCCGCCTGCCGTCCTGGCCACTTTGACCACACTGCGCTCGATGACTGCCGCACTGAAGGTCTCACTCCCCCAAAAACGCACTGGGCGCGCCCCGTCAGCACGGCGCCGTTTTATGGCTATGCCCTCAAACCTGGTGTCACCTTCACTTACCTGGGCTTGAAGGTCAATGAGCATGCCGCCGTGCACTTCGGCGGCCGACCCAGTCCCAATCTGTTCGTGGCCGGGGAAATGATGGCGGGCAATGTGCTTGGCAAGGGATACACCGCCGGCGTTGGCATGGCCATCGGTACGGCCTTCGGACGCATCGCTGGCACGCAGGCGGCCGCTGCCGCAAAGAGAGTTGAACATGCAACAGCTTGAAGCCCTGACCCGACAAGCCTGCGAGCAGGCCTCAGGGGGGTATGCCGTGATCCCGATCCTGAGCGCGAAGGAGGCCGAGGTCGAGCGCCAGATGAAGATCTGCAATTCCTGCCGCTACTGTGAAGGCTTCTGCGCGGTGTTCCCGGCAATGACGAGGCGGCTGGAATTTGGCAAGGCTGACATCAATTACCTTGCCAATCTCTGTCATAACTGTGGTGCCTGTTTGCATGCGTGTCAGTACGCACCGCCGCATGAATTCGCCGTCAATGTACCGCAGGCCATGGCCAAGGTGCGCGTTGAGACCTATGCCGACTATGCCTGGCCGCCTGCTCTTGGGGCGCTATACAAGCGTAACGGACTGTTCCTCGCGCTCGCGTTGGTCGCGGGATTGACACTGTTCCTGATGCTTGCCGCCTGGTTGCAGGGCTCGCTGTTGCGCGCACCTTCCGGCGCCAATTTTTATTCCATTTTTCCGCACAAGCTGATGGCAGGTTTGTTCGCGCCAATCTTCTTGCTTGCACTACTGAGTCTGAGCCTGGGTGTGCGGCGTTTTTGGAAAGACATCTCACCGGGAGCCGCTACGGCGGACGCTGTGGGAGACGCCGCAGACAAGGTGCTGAGACTGAAATTCCTGGACGGCGGACATGGGGAAGGGTGCAACAACGCCAATGACAGTTTTACGTTGGCGCGGCGCCGCTTTCACCATTTCACGTTTTACGGTTTCCTGCTGTGCCTGGCGGCTACCAGCGTGGCGACGTTGTACCACTATCTGTTCGGCTGGGAAGCACCCTACGGCTTCACCAGTTTGCCCAAGCTGTTGGGCATCTCAGGTGGCGTTTCTCTGCTGATCGGCACTACCGGTTTGTTTGCTTTGAACTTGCGCCGCCACCCGTTGCAGGGGGATACAGCGCAGAAACCCATGGACCGCGGTTTCATCGCCTTGCTGTTCCTTACGGCAGCGAGCGGCCTGATGCTGATGCTCTCGCGCGGAACCCCCGCACTGCCGCTGACCTTGTGTGTGCACCTGGGCGCAGTCATGGCGCTGTTCGTCACCTTGCCCTATGGGAAGTTCGCCCATGGCATTTTCAGAAGTGCTGCTCTTCTCAAGTGGGCAATCGAGAAGCGCCAACCGAATTCATTAAAACTAAGCGACGACTAAATGCCTGACACGGCCAGTTTGCGTGATGCGTCAGCTCTGCTCATGAAAAGACCCGTGACATAACTTATAAAATATTTGGAGGCAAATACAATGACCATAAAAGACACCAATAGGGATGGCGCAGGTTCTCGACCCTCGTCAAAAATCGGCGCCGTACTGCGTGTCACCAGTGGAAACTTTCTGGAGCAATTCGACTTCTTCCTTTTTGGCTTCTACGCAAACTATATCTCCAGGATTTTCTTCCCAAGCGATAACGAATTCGCGTCCCTGATGCTGACTTTCGCGGTGTTCGGTGCCGGTTTCTTGATGCGGCCGCTGGGTGCGATCATATTGGGTGCTTACATCGACAAGGTGGGCCGCCGCAAAGGCTTGATTGTCACGCTCTCGATCATGGCGAGCGGTACGGTGCTCATTGCGCTGGTGCCGGGATACGCATCAATCGGTTTGTTCGCACCGTTGCTGGTGCTGATCGGCCGCTTGCTTCAAGGCTTCTCGGCCGGGGCGGAACTGGGTGGCGTATCGGTCTACCTGGCGGAGATTGCCACCCCTGGCCGCAAGGGCTTCTATACTGCCTGGCAATCGGCTAGCCAACAGGTCGCCATCGTGATGGCGGCTGCGCTGGGATTCGGCTTGAACCACTGGCTTTCTCCAGAGGAGGTGACGGCATGGGGGTGGCGTATCCCGTTCCTGATCGGCTGCGCGATCATTCCCGTTATCTTCATGTTGCGCAACACCCTGGAGGAGACCGGCGAGTTCCAGGCGCGTCGTCACCATCCTGATATCCAGGAGGTGTTTCATTCGATGGTCAAGAATTGGCGTACGGTGCTCACAGGGATGCTCTTTGTCGCGATGACGACCACCACTTTCTACCTGATCACCGTCTACACACCAACCTTTGGTCGCAGCGTGCTGCACTTGGGAGCGGGCGACAGTTTGTTGGTGACGCTTTTCGTGGGATTGTCCAATTTCGTCTGGCTGCCGATTGGTGGTGCACTATCCGACCGCATTGGCCGCAAACCTATTCTGGTCGGCATTTCCTTGCTTGCGCTGCTGACAGCTTATCCCGCGATGTCGTGGTTGGTGGCCAACCCCAGCTTTGGACACCTGCTTGCGGTGTTGCTGCTGTTCTCTTTCTATTTCGGGATGTATAACGGTGCCATGGTCGTAGCGCTGACGGAGGTCATGCCTGTGAACGTCAGAGTGGTAGGCTTCTCACTCGCCTTCAGCCTGGCAACCGCCGTCTTTGGGGGATTTACACCCGCCATTTCCACGTATCTGATCGATGTGACGGCCAATAAAGCGTCGCCCGGACTTTGGATGAGTTTCGCTGCGCTATGTGGGCTCACCGCTACTTTGATCTTCTGTCGACGCGGTGGAGCAGTGAGTCGCGTTGTGCAGTGAAACTCAGGCGCGACGCTTGGCCTCAATGGAAAAGATGTCCGCAATGCGCTGGCGATGAGCGCTTCTGCCACCAATTGCGGACATCGCTACGATTACTGTTTGATATTGAGAAGGCCACCGCAATGGTGGCCTTTTCATTGGCGCTGACGCTGTTGCCACTGTGCTTTTGATACGGCATCGATGAGTCCGACTGGCTTTCATCGGGTTGACAGGCCTTATTTCGGAAATGCAGACTCCATTCTTGTTGATCGGCTCACCAGCTGGCCTCCCTCTCCGCCGTGGAGGAAATCTTGTGAATGGCCAGGTCGGCCCCTTCAAACTCCTGCTCCGGATCCAGCCGTATCCCCACCGCCTTCTTCAGCAAGCCATAGACGATCCATCCGCCCGCTGCCGCAATGGCGATCCCCATGAGGCTGCCGATGAGCTGCGACATGAACGACACGCCACCGCGTCCGCCCAAGGCCTGCAGCCCGAAGATACCCGCCGCCAGTCCGCCCCACAGGCCGCACAGGCCGTGCAGCGGCCACACGCCCAGCACGTCGTCGATCTTCCACTTGTTCTGGGTGCGGGTGAACATCCACACGAAGATCGCCCCGGCAATGCCGCCGGTGACCAGCGCGCCCAGCGGATGCATCAGGTCCGAGCCCGCACATACCGCCACCAGGCCGGCCAGCGGGCCGTTGTAGGCGAAGCCGGGATCGTTGCGGCCCATCAGCAGCGCCACCAGCGTACCGCCGGCCATGGCCATGAGCGAATTCATGGCGACCAGGCCATTCATCTTGTCCAGGGTCTGCGCACTCATCACGTTGAAGCCGAACCAGCCCACCGTCAGGATCCACGCGCCCAAGGCCAGGAAAGGAATGTTGGACGGCGGATGCGCTGCTACCGCGCCTTCCTTGCTGTAGCGGCCACGGCGTGCACCCAGCAGCAGGACCGCCGGCAGCGCAATCCAGCCACCCACGGCGTGGACCACGATGGAACCGGCGAAATCATGGAACTCTGCACCGAAGGTGGTCGCCAGCCAGGCCTGCACGCCCAGGTGCTGGTTCCACGCGATGCCCTCGAAGAAGGGATAGACCAGGCCCACCAGCACGGCCGTGGCGATCAACTGCGGATTGAATTTGGAACGCTCGGCGATGCCGCCGGAGATGATGGCCGGGATGGCTGCCGCAAAGGTCAGCAGGAAGAAGAACTTCACCAGCTCGAAACCGCTGCGCTCGGCCAGCGTCTCGGCGCCGGCAAAGAAGCTCACCCCATAGGCCACGTAATAGCCGATGAAGAAGTAGACGATGGTCGATACCGCAAAGTCAGCCAGGATCTTCACCAGGGCATTGACCTGGTTCTTCTTGCGCACCGTCCCCAGTTCCAGGAAGGCAAAGCCGGCATGCATGGCCAGGATCATGATCGCCCCCAGCAGGATGAAGAGGGCGTCTGCGCCGTTTTTGTGATCGTCCACCAGAAAATCTCCCAAAAAGTGTGCAAGGAAATGCGTGAAAGCCACGACTAAAGCAATTTCCGTTCCATTTTGGTGGGAAATGCGCAGTGCATTGATTTGAAAAGACTTTTTCGGTGCGTCAGCTATGCGTCAGGCACCGACATGCACGAACTCCGTGCATGTCGGTGCCGGTCGGTTGTAGTCGGCTGCATTTTGGTGCGTGGGCAGTAAAGCCTTGCCTGCCCAGCGTCGCTTATTGCCGAGTCGCCTTGGGCAGTGCGTCAATGAAACCCTCAATGAGCTGCGCCACCGCCTCCGGATCTTCCAGCGGTGACAAGTGGCCCACGCCAGGAAGGACGCGGAGGGCGGCCTGGGGAATGCGCGGCAAAAGCTCTGCCTGCAGCGTCGCGATCCTGTCGACCTGATCCTGCTCGCCCGAGATGACCAGCGTGGGGACTTCGATGGCAGCGACATCGGCCGTGATGTCCTCCGCCATCGCCACGTTGGGCCAGGCGAGCTTGGCCTGGGGTGCAGCCTGCAGGCTGTCCTCGATGACCTGTGCGCGGCGCGCGGCCGTGAGGGGCTTTGCGGTCAATACATGGTCGAGCACGAACTCCACCGATTCGCGCGACTGGTAGGCGCCTGCCAGCATGGCCCGCTGTTCCGCCGAAAGCAGCATGGGCGAGGGCGGAGATGGTGCCACCAGGATCAGCCCTTCAAGCCCGTGCGGCCGGCGCGAAGCCATCAGCTGTGCCACCTTGCCACCCATGGAGTGGCCCACCAGGACATAGCGCTGCAGTCCCAAGGCGGCAATGACGCCCTCGGCATCGGCGGCCAGGTCGGCAATCCGGTAGCCCTCGGCGGGCGCTGCAGAGCGGCCCCAGCCGCGATGGTCGGTGGCGACGATGCGGCATCGCTGCGCCAGCGGCGCAGCTACCGCATCCCAGGTCCGCGACGAGCCGCCGTAGTAATGCAGGAACACCAGCGCCAGTTCGCCGCTGCCCTGCTGGGCAACGTGGATGCGTGTTCCGTTGGTTTCGATATGCATGTGTCTGCTCCTTTGTGATGGGGGAGAGTCAATGGTAGATTCCATGCGAAAAATTTATAATTGGCGAATTGTTAGTCACAGTCGACACTCTGATGATCGAATAGGGGGCGCATGGACAAACTGATGAGCCTCAATGTCTTTGTGGCCGCAGTGGAGGAAGGCAGCTTTGCCGGGGCGGCCCGGCGCTTCGCGCTGTCGCCGGCGATGGCGGGCAAGCACGTCAGCCAGATCGAGGCGGAGCTGGGTGCCCGCCTGTTTCAACGTACCACGCGCCGCCTGAGCCTCACCGAGGTAGGCCGGACGTATTATGCGCGTTGCCGCCAGATCCTCGCGGCATTCGAAGAGGCGAACCGCGAAGCGACTGCGGCGCAAGGGACCGCACGGGGCGTTCTGCGCGTGGCCGTGCCGGTGACCTTCGGCGCCATGCATCTGGGCCCGGTCATTGCGCGCTATCTTGCGGATCACCCGGAGGTCAACGTCGAGGTCGTGCTCGGCGACCGCTATGTCGACCTGATCGATGCGGGCGTGGATGTGGCCATCCGCATCGGAAAGCTCGACGATCCCGAACTGGTCACGCGCCGTCTGGCACCCTGCAGCATGATCGCCTGTGCCTCTCCCGAACTGATCGCGCAGCATGGCCTGCCTGGCACGCCGCAAGCCTTGTCGCGCCTGCCGCGCCTGGCCTTCAGTGACGCAGTCTCTGAAGGCGACTGGACTTTCATCGATGCCGCGGGACAGGCGCATCGCATCGATGGTCCGTGCCGACTGACGGCCAACAACATGCAGATGCTGCTGGCTTGCGTGCTGGCGGGCGCGGGCGTGGCCTACGGGCCTTCCTTCGTCTTCGGGGAACATATCAGGCAAGGGCGCTTGATTGCCCTGCTTCCGGAGTACCGCGCCAATGCATTGGCCATCCAGGCCGTCTATCCGAGCGCGCGAGGAATTCCGCTCAAGGTCCGCCGCTTCGTCGATTATCTTGCCGAAGACTTCGGCGCTCATCCGCCGTGGGAAGT
>NZ_VSWE01000050.1:0-415 GCF_009668275.1 Herbaspirillum sp. CAH-3
ACGCGCTTGGCGCTGTTTGCATCGCTGCGAATCGTTTTGTTCGTCAGCAGCAGAGAAACGAGATTATGTAGCAGTTTGTTTATCGCGTCAACTACTTTTTTGCGATTCGTTTTAAATTTTTTCGTCTCGCTTAACTTCCGCTCGACTACTTCCATTTAAAACGTACTTCACACTGCTTCATATCTTTTTGCCATCCGGTTCAACCTGGTTCGCTTTTCAGCGGTCACCGTTGCTCCGGCCAGCCCGGTGAAGACTCGTTCACGCTTCAGGGTCTCACACGTATACTTAAAAGCAAAAACCCTCGCTACTTGCGTAACGAGGGTTCTTGGGAGTAACAAGCCTGACGATGACCTACTTTCACACTGGTTGCAGCACTATCATCGGCGCGAAGTCGTTTCACGGTCCTGTTCGGGAT